>JAFZRR010000006.1 GCA_017619815.1 Bacilli bacterium
AATCAGGAAGACAAAACACCTTCTGAAGTATGGAATCTATATCAACTAGGGGATAAACAATATCCTCTTTTTTTATTTTAATGCGTATGTGTATCGACAATTGGACTTGAAAACCTGTATGTGTATCGACAATTGGAGACACTTAGATTACTAGACACGCGACAAGCGTGTTTTTTTATACTTAATTTGATAACATAAAATTAGGATTTTTATATGATGCAAGGAAACGAAATAATATATCAAATCTTTGTGAGAAATTACTCTGAGGAAGGTACTTTTCATGCGGTTCAAAAAGACTTACCAAGATTAAAAGAATTAGGTGTAGATATTATCTATTTAATGCCTATCCATGAAATCGGTGTGAAGAATCGTAAGGGTACATGGGGTTCTCCTTACGCAATAAAAGATTATTATTCCATCAGCAAAGATTTAGGTTCTAAAGAAGATTTTGTATCTTTGATTAATATGATACATACTTTGGGGATGAAAATCATTATGGATATGGTTTTTAACCATACCTCACCTGATTCAGTGGTTTTAGAACAGCATCCAGAATACTACTTCTATAGAGATGGCAAGCTAGGCAATCGAGTGGGAGATTGGACAGATATTATTGATTTAGATACCAATAGAGAAGATACACAAAACTATTTAGTAGATGTTCTTAAATATTGGATATCTCTTGGTGTGGATGGTTTCCGTTTTGATGTTGCAAGCATAATATGTTTTGATTTCTTTAAAAAAGCGAGAAAAGAACTTGGGAAAGATAAAATCTTTTTCGCAGAATCTATTGATTATGATTTTGTTAATTATTTGCAATCAATGGGATATGGTTCCACGCCTGATATAGATATGTTTCCGACATTTGATCTTTTATATAACTACTCATGGTTTAGACCGTTTGAAAGATATCTCAAAAATGAAATGTCTTATGAAGATTTAAAGACAATTATTGAGCAAGATTACAAATATATCAGTGATAAGGGATTAAGAATTATTTGCTTTGAAAACCACGACACCGAAAGAGTGGCCTCTTATGTTAATGAAGATGAACTCAAAGATATTGTTCTAGATTTAGTTAAATTAAAAGGACCACTATTCCTTTATATGGGGCAAGAATATGGCACTAACCATAGACCTAATTTATTTGAAAAAGATCCAGTTGATTGGAAGCCCAACAAGAAAGTTTTAGATTTATATCAAGAAGCAATAAAGATTAAGAAGCATCAATAGATACTTTGCCCATCGTTCAAATGCTAAACGATAAAATAACGGACAGTAAAAACTGCCCGTTTTCTTTTTATATAAGTAAATTCATGATTAATTTAACAATAATTTCCATTTCATCCGGATTGCTTTCCGCGGTGAGAATGGTTACGGCAACAAGAGCCTCGTTTGAAATGATTTGCTTATTATCCCTATATAAGTGGTTGTTCTTATATAAGAAATTGATGAATAATGTTGCTGCTATTCTTTTACATCCATCCGCAAATGGGTGGTCTTTGACCAAGAAATACAATAAATGAGCAGCTTTTTCTTCTACTGATGGATATAATTCTTGCCCAAATACGCTTTGATAAACTTGAGCAATAATACCATTTAGTTTTCCTTGTTCTTTTTCAATTCCAAAAACATTCGACATTTCGTTAAATTTCATGGAATCAATTATTTCTCTCGCTTCTTGATATGACATTACATAGTCACTTTTAGTGCCTTTGGGTTTAGAAAGAGTTTGATGATCATAACTATCTAAGAGATCCAACGCTCTTGTATAACCATCGATAACTTTGACTAATTCCGCTTTATCGATATCTAAGGAATATGCAAGCATCCTATTTTGAATATCCACCACTTTATTGAGGGTTTCGATTCTCTTTTGATTAATTGCGTATCCTTGGATAAGATAGCCTTTAAGCACTTCGTTTGCCCATCTTCTAAAGGCAATACCTCTTTTTGAATTGACACGATATCCAACAGAAATAATCATGTCTAAGTTAAAAAGTTTGATTTTTCTTTTAACACTTCTTGTTCCTTCGAGTTGAACCTGTTCCAAAATGGAACAAGTTGAAGAACTTAATTCATTATCTTTGATAATGTTGTTTGCGTGTTTAACAATTGCCGATCTTTGTACTTCAAATAAAGCGGCCATTTGTTCGGCGGAAAGCCATACGGTTTCGTTTTCTGAATCGGCACGCACATCCAATTCAAAACCGTTGTCAGTAAATCTGACTAATTCAAATTTGTCCATTATTTATACCTCCTATTTGGACATTTGGTGTCTTCAAAAAGGAGATATAAAAAGCCATCACCACAATGAAAACACCATTGTGTAGCTAACAACCAATATCCCTACTAGTCTTAACTACTGGTGTTACATCAACCGTGTGATGGCCACATTCTCAAAGTTTTAACTTTGTGCAGAGCGATGGGCGCGATTTATCACGTGCTTATCCCACATCAACGTGGAGAGTTCTCGCTGATTGATCCTCGCTGGATACTTCGATAAGTAACTTTTACCCTTGGGCGATACTACGCTGCATTGATAGTTCCTAACACTACAAACTACCAGAAACACATAAGAGGGTCCTTATTCCTTTTTAGTCAGTCGACGCTTACTCTAGAAGTATTTCATTCTTCAGCTGCTGGCGAGTTCAAAGTCTGCTTATGTGTACATTTTTATTATAAATAATAAATATTGATATTGCTATATATTAAATAGAAATAAATGTGCTAAATTATTAACAAGGTAATAACTATGGCAAAAAAGATACTTATATTAGGTGGCACTGGATTTTTAGGTTACTACTCTACTTTAGAAGCTTTAAAAAGAGGATATGAAGTTGGATCTATTTCTTTAGATGATGTAAATCTTGAAGGATGGTATCCAAAAGAAGTTAATGTTAGATTTACTGACTTATTTGAAACTTCAGAAGATGAACTTGTAGAAATGATGAAAGGTTATGACTACATGATTTATTCTGTGGGACCAGATGACAGAGAAACTCCAGTTGCACCCGCTTATGAATATTTTCATAGAAGATTAGTTGTGGAATGCGCGAAGTGCTTCCGTGCTGCGGAACGCGCAGGTATTAAGAAATCAATTTGTTTTAATTCCTACTTTGCTTATTTTGCTCGTAAGTATCCTGAGATGGATCTACCAGGTAAACATCCATATATTAGATGCCGTGTCGAACAAGCTAAGTTATTAAATGAACAAAAGAAAAAAATGGAAGTTGTGATATTAGAATTCCCATATATCTTTGGTTCAATGCCTGAAAGAATGCCAATTTGGAAAAGTGTCTTCTTAGATAGATACGCGAATGGACATAAATCAATATTCTTCCCTCAAGGAAGCACCACTATGACTGCGGTCAGTCACATCGCTGAAAGCGCGATTGGCGCGATTGAATATGGCAAGGATGGGGAAAGATATCCTGTCGGTGATGAGAATCAATCCTTTGATTTCATGCTAAACACCATGACTGAGACAGTTTTGGGCAAGCCAAGAAAGATTATCCATCCTGCACGTTGGATGTGCGCTATGGGCGGTCAAATGGTGGCTAACCAAGAAAAGAAGAAAGGTTTGGAACCAGGACTTAATCTCAAACTCGTCATGAAAGAAATTATGTGTGGAGATAAGTTCTGTGTGGAACCAGAAGTATTAGATAAAGTATGTGAGGAACTCCATATCACAAGAGGTGGATTAAAAGAATCGATTATTGAAACAATGCACCGCTGCTACAAGGATGGAGAATTCAAATAAAAAAGAGACGCTTAGCGTCTTCTTTTATTTTCTATTTAACGCCCTTATGTTTTAAAACTGCAGGGATGGTTTTAAACATGATTTTGATGTCGAATCCGATGGAACGTTTTTCATAATATTCTAATTCGAGTTTTTGTCTTTCGCCGTTATAGTATTCGACATTGTTTCTACCAGAGACTTGCCACCAACCGGTAAGGCCAGGTCTAGCGGATACGAACACTTTTTGTTGTTCTTCTTTGTAGTTAGCTTCTAATTCTTGAGTGGTAATTGGTCTATTGCCCACAACACTCATGGAACCACCTAAGATATTGAATAGCTGTGGCAATTCATCAATAGATGTTTTTCTGATGATTTTACCAAATTTGGTAATACGTGGATCGTTATCCACTTTTCTCTCTTTGATGAATTGTTCATATTGTTCATCGTTAAGATATTTTCTTGGATTATCATCGGCATCTTTATACATACTACGGAACTTTAAGACTTTGATGGTCTTGCCGTTTTTGCCCACTCTTTTGTCTGCGTAGATTGGTGTGCCATTTCCACTACAGGCTAAGATGATGAGAACCACCAAGATGATAAGAGATGTTAATAATAAGAGAAGGATGGAGAAAAAGATATCCCAAGTTCTCTTCATAAAGTAATAGAACCAAGATACTTTTCTTGGTTTTACTTCGATATCAAATAAGTATTTATTCATCTCTTCCATGATTGTGCCTGATTGATAGTATCATAGATACCTTGATAACTCAAATTGTAATATTTTTTTCTTATATTTGTTAATATAGTTATATGCGATTGAAGTTAGATATTATCTTAAGATATGCCCTTATGCTCATCACCGCTTTAGCGGGGTTATGGTTATTAGCGGATCATATCTATTTGATGGTGAATCCTCTAAGAGGACTTTATCAGCATGAAATAATCATTATCTTATGCTTATGCATCCTTTCCTTTGGTGCACTAATATTCTATCTCGCAAAGTGGCATAAATACAAACCAAGCATCATCGTGATAAGTGGTTTGTCACTAGTCTTTATTATTTTATTAATAAGGTTATTAGTTATCTCCCCTCAAACATTTAATATCGTCGCTCCAGGTGGAACCGCTTATTCCTTTGAAAGTCATTTAACAAGCTTTGAAAGATTCAAATATATAGTTCAAACACTCGCCACTTTCGCAATCGCGTTCTTGTTTATTGACATCTTCCCAAAAGCTGTGAAGAAGAATGAATTTAAATACATTCTTTACACAATGTTAGCGATTGTTTATGTTCTTATTATTTGCTCATATTTCGTCGACTTTAAGAGCTATATCAATCTCATCACTTTGAAAGGTGGAGATATCAATGGAAGCGGAATTAAATCAGTGTTCCCACATAAAACAGTTTATGGATATGTGGTCATGATTGGTGGATTCATTTCCTTACTATTATTCGCAAAAGAAAGAAAATGGTATTGGCTCGCAAATGTCGGTATTATCTTTGTTCACTTATTATTCTCATTATCTAAGCTCGCAATTATCATCTTCTTTGTGGTTGCTGTGGCATATCTCGTCTATGTCTTTATCACCACATATAAAGAAGATCCTAAGAAACATAAGATTATATTATTCTCTGTTTTAGGAGCCATCTTACTACTTGTAGTAATCTTTGCAGTATTGATGATTGCTTCCGCAACAGTAAGAGAAAAAGTAAAAGATATTATTAATCCATCTGGATATAACACTTTCACCACACGTGTTTGGATTTGGAATTATGCTTTCGCTATTTTGAAACAAACATCTGTTTCATTAGGTGCGGGTATGTTCTATTTCGGTTCTGTCTTAAAACAAGCTAATTTAATGGATGCAGAAACCGCGATTGTGAATAACACCTCACAAACACACAACGCATATATCTCCATGCTTGCAAATGGCGGGGTACCACTATTAACGCTTTATATTTTATTAATCGCTTTAGTGGTTGTTGTTTTAACTAAACATTTCAAAAAAGATTTTAATCTTTCTTTATTCTATTCTTTAGTTTTAGTGGCACTCTTAGTATACGGTATCTTTGAAGCCGCACCAATTATGCTTGCTACATCCGCAGAGCATATCTTAGGTGGAGCATTTGTCGTATCTGGATTATTGTTCCACGTGAGACAAAATAATGAGGAACAAGTTTCTTCTAATAGCAATTAGAATAATATTGGTATATAGTCTTTAAGGATTTACTATGAAACCAAAAGTATTAGTCATATTAGCGGTATATAACGGGGAGAAATATCTAAGAGAACAATTAGATAGCATCTTCGCTCAAGAAGGCGTTGAAGTCTCCATTTTTGCTACAGATGATGGATCCACTGATAGCACTATCGCTATCCTTGAAGAATATAAAAAGAATCATTCTTTAACCATCTATAATCACGGTGAACCACACGAATTCACATATAACTTTATTGATGCTGTTTTTGCAAACAAAGATAGCAGCTTTGACTACTATGCATTTAGCGATCAAGACGATGTCTGGATGCCAAACAAACTCATCTCTGCGATTGAAATGATGAAGGATAATAACAAGAGTGTTTATTCTTCCAATTTAACAATCGTTGATGAAAACTTAAATGGCGAAGCATTAATGAACGATGATTCCATACAAAAATGCAACAAATACAATGCGGTGTTTGAAAACATCGCCACTGGATGCACAATCGTATTTAGCAAATCTTTCTTTGATTTACTTGTGGGTTATTATCCTAAGAACATTTATCTCCACGACTACTGGGTGTATTTATTAGGAATTTATACAGATAATTACATCTATGATTCCCGTTCATTTATTAAGTATAGACAACACGCAAATAATCAAATTGGTGATTCATCTAAGAAAAGCATGAAGACTTACTACAAAAAGTTCAAAGCTTCTAAAGGTCATCAAAGAGTGTTATGCCAACAATTGCTTGAAGGTTATAGAGAGCAAATCGGTGAAGAAAATGCCGCTATCGTTGAGGTAATGGCGAATTATAAAAAGAAGTTCTCATACAGATGGAAATTGATGTTTTCCAGAAAATATAAGAAGAGAAATCATAACTTTTTTAAAGTTATTAAACTGGTTCTCGGCAAGTATTAGAATTAAAAGGGTACTATTTACAAAAATAGTATTTTTTTATATCATAGGGTTAATCTAGAAGGGTTTTTATTGATTGTTTACAACAATAATTAAAAAAGATAGAATATATAACCATGAACGTTAAATTAGGAAAAAGAACATTAGCAACACAAGGCATCATCGTCGGTGTAGTTGCTTTATTTTTAATATCACTATATTTCCTTATGGGCTTTGATGCTCATTTACATCCCGAGGATACAGTAGCTAAGACATACGACAATACCAACACTTTCTTCTACAAGTGGTACTGGTTATTCGCGGGTGTCTTTTTATTGCTCCTTATCTTATATAGTGTTTGGGGTGTTATCCAAGGATTTAGAAACAAGGAATGTATTCCTGTTAAGATTGCTGATAAGACCAAGAAGTATGGATTCTTACTTTCCCAATTAGTGGGTAGGGACTTTAAGTCTAAATATAAGAGAAGTTTCCTAGGTATTTTCTGGTCCTTCTTAAATCCACTGATGATGATGGGTGTTCAATATATTATCTTCTCTAAGTTATTTGGTAATGCCTCAATCATCAATTTCCCAGTTTACTTATTAATTGGTGTCGTCTTCTTCTCATTCATCAGTGAATCAAGTAACAATGGTTTAGTATCTATTACTGCAAATGCAACTTTAATTAATAAAGTTTATGTTCCTAAATACATCTATCCTATTTCTAAGTTACTATCCTCAGCGATTAACTTCACTATTTCCTTGGTCCCACTATTAGCGATTGTTTTAATTACACAAATCCCAGGTGCGACATGGCCAAGTGATCCAGGAACAATTATTGTTCTAGTTTTAGGTTGTATCGTTTTATTCACTATGGCAGTCTTGATGCTATTTGCATTCGCCTTAGGTTTATCTATGTTATTAAGCACCGTTATGGTGTTCTTTAGAGATATCCAATTCTTATGGGGTGTCTTAGTGACTATATGGATGTATGGCACACCAATTTTCTATTCCATTAAAACAGTGGATGCGAATGGTAACCACTTAGTGGAACCACATAGTTTGCCATGGTTTGTCATTAACTGCAATCCTTTATATCACTTCATAGACTTCTCAAGAGAAGTGTTTATCTATGGTAGATGTCCAAATATCGTCACTATCGGTATTTGTGCTTTAGCTGCGGTTGTTATGCTCCTATTGGGTGCATCAGTCTTCCGTTGGAAGCAAGATAAGTTTGTTTTATACATTTAGGGTGGTTCATTTATATGATTGATGTAAAAAATGTAAGCGTTACCTATAAGATCACCCAAGGAAATATTCGTTCCATTAAGGAATATCTAATCCGTGCGGTAAAAAGAAAACTCAAAGTTAGCAAGTTTGAGGCTCTTAAAGATGTCACTTTACACGTGAATAAAGGTGAAGTTATCGGCATCATCGGTGAAAATGGCGCGGGTAAGTCCACTATTCTCAAAGTTATTTCCGGTATCTTAAAACCAACAAAAGGTTCCGTGGAAATCCATGGCACTATTGTTCCTATGCTTGAATTAGGTTGTGGTTTTGACTGGGAATTAACCGGAAGAGAAAACATTTATTTAAACGGTTCAATCTTAGGTTTAGATAAGAAAACAATCGATGAAAAATACGATGAAATATTAGCTTTTAGTGAACTTGGTGATTTTATCAACCAGCCAATTAGAACATATTCTTCTGGTATGATGATGCGTTTAGGTTTCTCCATCGCTGTTATCGTGAGACCAGAAATCTTAATCGTTGATGAAATCATGGCGGTTGGTGATGACCGTTTCCAAGAAAAGAGCAAAAACAAAATGCGTGAACTCATGTCAGGCGGTGCGACCGTCTTGATGGTTTCACACAATATGAATGACATCGAATCATTCTGCAGCCGTGTTATTTGGTTAGATCACGGACAAATCAAGATGGAAGGGGACACTAAGACGGTTTGCGAAGCATATCGTAATAGATAGTTATGGAGAGAGTTTTAGTTACTGGTGCAAACGGCTATATCGGCAGAAAAGTTGTCGATGCCTTATTAGCGCTTGGTTACAAAGTAACCGCGACAGATTTTAAATGTGATCAAATTAACAAAAAAGCTGACTGCGTGGAAATTGATTTATTCAATAACAACGCCAATTTATATGAACTATTTTTAAAACCAGATCGCCTTATCCATTTAGCGTGGAAAGATGGTTTTAATCATAACGCCTCTAGTCACATCGAATTCCTTCCAAAGCACTTCGCTTTTGTGAAGTCTTTAATTGATGCAGGTGTTAAGAATATTGCCGTTATGGGCAGTATGCACGAAGTGGGATTTTATGAAGGGGAAGTTAATGAGAATACCGCGTGTAATCCATTAAGCTTATATGGCATTAGCAAAAATGCTTTAAGACAATCCCTCATGGTGCTTAACAAAAACAACGATTTCAACCTTTATTGGTTAAGAGGGTATTACATCTTTGGTAATGATGAGAAGAATCATTCCATCTTCACCAAACTACTTGAGAAAGAAGCCCAAGGTGAAAAATTATTCCCATTCACCACCGGCGAAAATCAATACGACTTCATCTCTATTGATAACTTAGCGTTAGAAATCGCTTTAGCGAGCGTACAAGATGAAGTAAAAGGCATCATCAATGTCTGTTCGGGTAAACCTATATCTCTTAAAGATATGGTTGAATCATTTATCAAGGAGAACGATTTAAAGATTCGTTTGAATTATGGAGTCTTCCCATCTCGTCCATATGATTCAAAAATCATCTATGGTGATTCAAGCAAAATCAAACAAATTGTTAAAAACTCCAAAAATAAAGAATTAACGAAAGATTTAGAAAGGATGCTCGGATAGTAGAAATGGATAAAATCACATTACAGATTCAATCTATTATTTATAAGAATTCCAAAGAAGCATTATTCAGTGCTTTAGATAATCTAGAGATCGCTATCAAAGTAGCGAGAAAAGAAGTAGAGGGTTTTTCGGATGTCTTATTTGTCTATGGTGATTCATCACCATCTCAACAATTAAGTGATATAGATGTTAAAGAAATATCCGAAAGATATAAAGATGTATTCTCTTTTAAATACCGCTACTTCAATAAGAATACTGGTACCGCATTAGGTCATAACATGCTCGGTGAAGGGTGTGAACAAAAATATATGATGATTATGAATCCTGATGTCAAAGTATCACCACACTTCTTTAGACACATCTTTAAGTTCTTCAAGGAGAAAAAGGATGCTGGTCTAGTAGAAGCCAGACAAACACCAATTGAACATCAAAAAGAATATAACGTAAAGACATTAGAAACCGACTGGGCCGCAACTGCGTGTTGTGTCTTCCCAACCGAAGTCTTTAACAAAGTTAAGGGCTTTGATAATGACAGTTTCTTTATGTATTGCGACGACTTAGATTTCTCCTGGAGAATTAGATTATTTTGCAAACTCAAAATCTATTATTCCCCACAAGCGATTGCCTATCACGCGAAGACACTTAGTGTTTCCGGTAGTTGGCAACCAACTGATGCTGAAAAATATTATTCCGCCGAAGCCGCTATCTTTATGGCGCATAAGTGGTCTAATCCAAAGAGATGTAAAAAACTTTGCTTTAACTTCTCTAATTCCAGCGATCCACAATTAAAGAAAGCCGCCGAGACATTCTTAAAGAGAAAAGAAGAAGGAACACTCCCTACTCCTATCGACAAAACTCATAAAGTAGCAAGATTCTACGGCGATTATTATTCAAAGAATAGGTTCGTATTATAATATGGCAGACCAAATGAAAAAGATCGAACAAGGTATGCAAGATAGGGAGAAATACCTTGAAGCGAAAGCAAAATACGATCGCTTATTAAAACACATTAAAGAATTCAAGGAAGGAAAGGTTAACGATAAACCACTCCTTACTTGTATTATGAGAACTCAAGGCAAAAGACGCGAAGCGTTAGAAGAAATTTTACTTTGCTTATCCGCTCAGACATGTCATGACTTTGAGTTTATTATCATTCCTCACAAAGTGAGCGAAGATAGTTTAAAAGAAATTACTGAAATGATTTCTGAACTTCCAAAATGGTTACAAGATAACACACGTATTTGCCCATTAAACGAAGGAAATAGAACCACACCACTTAACTATGGTTTCTCTATTGCTAAAGGCTTATATGCGGCAATTATCGATGATGATGACTTAATCATGGAAGATTATGTTGAAACATTTATTAATGGTATAAAAGAAAATTACGGCACAATCTTACACGCTTATACCGTTCCACAAGATTGGACTGTTATCAAAGATAAAAATAACGAAAATATTTTACGAGCCATCGCGGAACCACTCGATATCTACTGTCGTAAGTTCTCTATTGAGAACGAAATGACAATGAACTTCTGTCCATTAATGGGACAATGTTTCCCACTATATGCGTTTAGAGAATTAGATATCAAATTCGACGAATCATTAGATACCACAGAAGACTGGGATTATCTTATGAGATGCGCCGCCATTTGTGGTGTCACTGATATCAAACGCGTGGTCGCTGTTTATCGTATGTGGAAGACTGGCGAAAGTAGCCGCACTGCTCACAGTAAGAAAGTTTGGGATGATAACTACAAGATGCTTGTGAAGCGTTTCTCAGAAATGCAAATCATCTATCCATTCAAAAATACTGGTGAAGATAGATTCCCAATTGGTGTGGAAGCTTTTTATAGCAACAAAAAAGGCCACTTCACTCAAGGAAAACATATCATTCCTAAGTTTGACCATGATGATAATGGTTTAACTAGGGTTAATATTCCTAACTTAGAAAAATATGGACCACTCATCTCCTTTAGATTTGATCCAGATAGTAACGGCAACCGTGTCGTTAATAACTTTGCAATTAAATTTATCTTAGAAGATGGTTCTGAATTATCTTTAGAAAAAGCTAATAAATACACAAATGGTGTCGAACATGTTAAAGACTCTTATACATTCTTAGATGATGATCCACAAATCTGCTTTAACTTTGAAAAAGCAGTCGTCATCTCCAGAGTGGAAATTCAATACTTTATCGATGAATTTATCAAAGATAAACAATACAAACCAAAGAAAGTTCGCCGTCCATTTATCAAACGTGTGAAAAACAAAATTAAAAAGATTTTAAGATGGATAAAGTCTCGTTTGTAAACAAGTTCAAATATTATTTCGATACAAGCGAACCTGATGCCAGTGATAGTCGATGTAATAACTTCAATATCATTCGTATCATCGCCGCGTTTTTGGTGATACTTGGTCATATGTATTTCATTATGGGGCAAGCCGCAAACTTGCCTATTTTTGCTGGTCAAGGAATTCAAATTGTTGGTGTCAAAATACTCTTTGTATTGTGCGGTTATTTCATCACCAAGAGTTGGCTCAGTGACCAACATCCAGGCAGATATGCAATAAAACGTCTATTTAGAATTTATCCTGCTTTGATAGTTTTGGTGTTATTAACAATTTTTGTTTTAGGACCCGTTATGACCAGCTTATCTGCTGGTGAATACTTTTCTAACGCGAACACGTGGGCGTATTTAAAAAATCTCATCCTCAGTCCTACCTATGGACTTCCAGGAGTCTTTCTAGAAAACGCTTATCCAAACGCAGTCAATGGATCCTTGTGGACCATTCCTGTGGAACTCGCAATTTATGTCTTGGTCCCACTATTAACACTTATTCCAGTGAAAAAGAAAACACCAATTGTTGGTGCGGTTCTTCTCACATTATGTTTAGTGTTAAATGTCTGTAAAGCTTATCTTTTCCCTGCAAAACAAATAGTATTTTGGGGAAATGACTTATTACAAGCCACCGATTTATTACCAGCTTTCTTCTTAGGGCACATCTTCTCATTTGTCGATAAGAAGTATTTCAACTGGCAAATCGGTTTAATCGCTTTCTTATTAATTTCCTGCTTATTAGTGAACGCTATTCCTAATCAATTAAACGATCTTTTCTTCCCTGCTGCGCTTGCCTATTTTGTTCTATCATTCGGTAACGCAGAGAAGCCAGTATTCAGAAATTGGTTTAAGAAAAGTGACTTCTCATATGGGCTATATTTATACGGATTCCCAATCCAGCAAATCATGTATGTGTTGCTTAAAAAAGCAAACCTACATCCAATACTCATGGCATTTATATGCTTTGTAATTGCTCTCGGATTTGCTATATTATCATGGTATTTCGTAGAAAAACCCGCTAATAAACTTTGCCAAAAGATACTCTCATATATTCCAAAAAGAAAGAAGGAAGAGCCCACACCTACAGTGGCCTAATAAATTATGTTCACATTCAAAGAAACCAAAATTAAAGACGTCTATGTCATTGAACCAAAAGTCTTCGGCGATAACCGTGGATATTTTATGGAAACCTATAAAAAGGAAGATTTTGATAATGCTGGATTAAAGTATAACTTTGTTCAAGACAATCAATCCAAATCCAAGAAAGGTGTCCTTAGAGGTCTTCACTACCAAAAGAATTTCCCACAAGCCAAATTAGTGAGAGTTATTTCTGGTGAAGTCTTTGATGTGGCTGTTGATTTAAGAAAAGATAGCCCAACATATGGTCAATGGGTGGGAGAAATCTTAACGAGTGAAAATAAAAAGATGCTTATGATTCCAAGAGGTTTTGCGCATGGCTTTATGGTCTTAAGTGAAACCGCGGAATTTACCTATAAATGTGATGAAGTCTATCATCCAGAAGATGAAGGCGGAATTATGTGGAATGATCCAGATGTCGGTGTGGAATGGCCAAGCGATATTGAACCACTTCTCTCTGAGAAGGATCAAAAACATCCAAGTTTAAAAGAAAGTAAGATTAGTTTCTAATGAATAAAGATTTATCGATTATTGTTACAGGTAGCAAAGGACAACTGGGTTACGACTGCGTAAGAATATTAAAACAACGTGGTTATAATCATGTTTTTGGCATCGATATTAACGATGTTGATTTAACTGACGAATCCGCAGTTAATAAGTTCTTTGATAGTCATAAGCCAGATGTTGTTATGCATAACGCTGCTTGGACCGCAGTCGATAAAGCAGAACAATTCCCTGAAGAAGTCCGTAAAGCGAATGTCTTAGCGAGCTCTTATATCGCAAACGCATGTAAGAAATATCACGCAAAGATGTTCTTAATTTCCACAGACTATGTCTTTAACGGACAAGGAACTAAATTCTATGAAGTTGATGATCCAAAAGGTGGCTTATCCGTTTACGGAAAGAGCAAATCAGATGCTGAAGATTTAGTGAAGAGCATTCTTAAAGAACACTTCATTATCAGAACATCCTGGGCTTTTGGTGTTAACGGCAATAACTTTGTTAAGTCAATGATTAATCACGCGGAAAATGGCGCAAAAGAGTTATTAATTGTCGATGATCAAATCGGTTCACCAACATACACATATGATTTAGCAACACTTATGTGCGACATGATGGAAACAGAAAAATATGGAACATATCACGCAACTAATGAAGGAGTGACTTCTTGGGCGGAATTTGCTTCCTTTATCTTCAAAGAAATTAACAGTGACTTAGTGGTTAAGAAAGTGTCCACTAGTGAATATATGAAGCTTGTGAAAAACCAAGCTGTTCGTCCACTTAACAGTAGACTTAGTAAGGAATCACTTGTGAAAGCAGGTTTTAATAAATTACCAACCTGGCAAGATGCAGTGAAAAGATATATACATGAGGAGTTAAAAAAGTAATATGGCAAAATTCTTAGTTACCGGAGGCGCCGGATTCATCGGTGGTAATTTCCTCCACATTATGGTTAATCGTTATCCAAATGACCAATATGTGTGCATTGATGCACTCACATACGCAGGTAATATGGAAACTCTTGAACCAATTATGAACAAACCAAACTTCAAATTCGTTCACGAAGATATTACCAATCGCGAAGCGGTTTATAAATTATTCGAAGAAGAACACTTTGACTATGTTATTAACTTTGCCGCGGAAAGCCATGTTGATAGAAGTATCGAAAACCCAGAAGTCTTCTTAAAGACCAATATTTTAGGCACTCAAGTTTTAATGGATGCTTGTAGAAAATACGGTATTAAAAGATATCACCAAGTTTCTACAGACGAAGTCTATGGTGATTTACCACTTGATAGACCGGATTTATTCTTCCATGAAGATACACCTATCCATACATCCTCACCATATAGTGCTTCTAAAGCTAGTGCTGACTTATTAGTACTCGCTTATCATAGAACATTTGGTTTACCAGTGACTATTTCTCGCTGCAGCAATAACTATGGTCCATATCACTTCCCAGAAAAACTCATTCCATTAATGATTCAAAAAGCATTAAGAAATGAAAAATTACCAGTTTATGGCAATGGTTTAAATGTCAGAGACTGGTTATATGTCGGTGACCACTGTAACGCGATTGACTTAGTGGTCAGAAAAGGTAGAGATGGCGAAGTCTACAATATCGGTGGTCATAACGAAAAGACCAATTTAGAAGTTGTTAAAACCATCTTAAAAGCCTTAGGAAAGCCTGAATCATTAATTGAATATGTTAAAGATAGACCAGGTCATGACTTAAGATACGCGATGGATCCAACAAAGATTGAAACTGAATTAGGTTGGAAACCAGAGCATAATTTCGAAACCGGTATTCAAGCGACAATTAAATGGAATTTAGAAAACCAAGAATGGTTATCTCACGTCGAATCTGGTGAATATCAAAACTGGATGAAACGCCACTACTAATATGATTGATATTGATATTGTTTGTCCAATATATAAAGAAAGTGCTTCACTAGAAGATTTAGTGAAATCTTTTGCTACACAAAAGGACGTCAATATCAAAAAGATAGTCTTCCCTGTGACTTTGTCACACACTGAAGAAGATGATGTTATTAGAGATATTGTAAAAAGATATAACATCACTTCTTTTGAACTGGAAAAAGAAGAGTTTTCTCATTCTTTAACAAGAGAAAAAGCAATCAGAGAATATTGTTCATCTAGATGTGTGGTGATGATTTCTCAAGATATCAAATTAACAAATGAAAATGTGTTCTATAACTTAGTTAAGAGCATTGATGAAAAAGAAACAGTTTATAACTTTGCTCGTCAAATCTGTACGAATAAAAGTATTGAAAAATATGTGAGAGCAAAGAACTATCCAACGGAATCTTATTACGTCACAAATGATGATGTCGAAAAGATGAGATTTATGGCATACTTCGCAAGTGACGCTTGTAGCGCATATGACCGTGATATGTTTATCAAACTCGGTGGCTACGGTGGCTATAACCTCATGATGAGTGAAGATGCTTTATATAGCAAAATCGTCTTAGACGCTGGCTATAAAAAGAAATATTGTGCGGATGCAATCGTTGAGCATTCCCACAAATATACCTTGAAACAACTTTATAAAAGATACTATGATACAGGTATATTCCAAAGCCAAGTTACATTCTTTAAGGATGTAAAGATGGAAGGCTCTGGAATGAAACTCGCTATGTATGTGCTAAAGCAAGCACTTAAGCATTTCGATATTCCTGTTTTATTCAGATGGTTCCCTGATATGGCCGCAAGGTACTTAGGAATCAAAAAAGGTAAGAAAGTAGGTAGCAAAAAATGAAAGGTATTATCTTAGCAGGTGGATCTGGTACAAGACTTTATCCATTAACTTTAGTTACTTCCAAGCAACTATTACCAATTTATGATAAGCCAATGATTTATTACCCATTGAGCACATTAATGCTCGCTGGTATTAGAGATATTTTGATTATTAGCACTCCTAGTGACACTCCAAGATTTGAAGCATTATTAGGAGATGGTAAGAAATTTGGTGTGAACTTATCATATGCTGTTCAAGAAGCACCAAATGGACTTGCAGAAGCTTTCATTATCGGTAAGAAATTCATCGGTAACGATACAGCCTGTTTAGTCCTTGGAGATAACATCTTCTACGGTAACGGTTTCAAGAAAGCACTCGCGGAAGCTGTTTATAATGCGGATATGGGTTATGCCACAGTATTCGGTTATTACGTCAATGATCCAGAGAGATTTGGCGTTGTCCAATTCAACTCCGAACACCGCGTTCTTTCCATCAAAGAAAAACCAAAATTCCCACAAAGTAACTACGCGGTTGTAGGTTTATACTTCTACCCACGTGGTGTTGCTGAAGAAGCGGAAAAGATTAAACCAAGCAGAAGAGGCGAATTAGAAATCACCACTTTGAACAATTTGTACTTAAGAAAGAAGAAACTTGAATTGATCTTATTCGGACGTGGCTTTACTTGGTTAGATACAGGAACTCATGAGAGTCTTGCTGACGCTACTAACTTTGTTAAATCAATCGAAGAACACCAAGGTTTAAAGGTTTCTTGTATTGAAGAAATTGCCTATCGTAATGGTTGGATCACACGTGAACAACTCATCGATATCGGTGAAAAGATGGGCAAAAACGAATACGGCAAACACTTACTCAATGTTGCCAATGGCAAAATCATCTAATAAAAAAATCTTGCTCAATCGGCAAGATTTCTTTTTATTTCATAAACTTGAATTAGGCTTTGAATAAACTGTGTAAGTTGCAGTATGCATAAGCGGCAACAACTTTCTCGTCGTCAAGAAGAGCGAATTCCGCTTTTGGAGCATCACCTGGTTTTAATTGTTTTCTTTGATTTCCTTTATCGGTTTGTAGGGCAATCCATTCAATGTAGTGAACATCGAGCATTGGATGAGCAACTTCACCGACTTCCACGACCACGTGGTTTCCATTTACTTTAATAACTGGTACGTGTTTTTCATGTGCACCATCAGATGTGTTTGGAATAATTTCTTGCATCGCTTCACCACAACATTTTGTGGGGCAACAATCCATATCATTAACCATGGCCACAATCTTGCCACATTTTTCACATCTTAAAAATTTCATATTTGTTTTCCTTTTTGAGTTCTGCTCACTTTTAGATAAACATATTTGTTTCTTTTAAGCAAGATTAATGCTCTAAGATGACTTTATATTTTTCAATTAATGTTTCTAGATTCATTGAGGCATTTGCCGCACTGCTGCTAGGCAAGGAAGTGGCTTTAATTTCAACCTCTGGAAGTAGGTATTTATCATATAGTTCTTTAGCTTTCTTTCCAGTGGTAAAAATCTTCTTAATATTTGAATATTGCTTAAGCAAATTTTTCAAGTTTATCGGCTCCACATTTTCAATTGTGGCGTCACTACTGCCGTATATATCACAGGCAAAAATAACATCATAAAGAGCGATATGATTTCTTAATAAAAATGCTTTTCTCTCTTCAATGGTCTTTGGTTCTTCTTCATTAAATACACCAGCGAGAATCTTAAAGAATCGATTCTGTGGATGAGCATAGAAAAATCCATCCTCACGAGATTTGACACTTGGGAGTGAACCTAAAATGAGGATATTGGAGTTGTTATTTATAAAGGGTGGAATACTCTTATGATCAACGTGATTTTTCTTTTTATTTGTCGGCATAATCTAATTATATTCTAATTTTGTGGAAATTATATTAATATATAAGCAAGTGTTTTAGGACACGAGAAAAAATAACATGAAGAAAACAGTATTCATTCCATTATTAGGTCTTAGCTTATTGCTCTCCGGTTGTGATGTGAGCAATATCAAAATTAAGACTCCAAGTTTTGCTAAATTTGGGGACGAGGTTTCTTATGCAGTTTTTTCACAAGCATTTGATACAAAACTCTCAGAAACAGACATCATGAGTGATGAGTTGCTCTCTTCAAAACTTTATAAAGGTGAGTCTGCAGCGCGTTATATTTCTTCAGTTTCAAGAAAACGTGAAAACTCTAATAAGAGCAATGAAATTAGAAGAACTCTTTATGGTGAAGTGAATAAGACCACAGTGGAATACGATTCTAAGAAATTAATCTTATTAAACAATAGCGAAGACAAATTGGTTTATATCACTAAAACAGAAACTGACAATACTAGTGAAGTAACCACTACTGACACCGAAAAAGGTGCGGCGGTTGTTGATTATAAAGATCAAAAAGTGGGTATTGACTTTGATAACGATGCGAAGACATTTTCTATAGAAAAGACATTCACTTCTGAAGAAAATGTCGCTTCATATCTCAGCACTCAAATTAAGGCCTTATGTTTCAACACCATCATCTCTAACTTTGTTACTGGATTTGGTTCCGGAGAATCAAATAATGATCCTGAATATCACTGGTATGTAAATGGTGACATTCTCACCTATACATATGAAAAAGAAGAAACCAGTGAATTAAAAGATGCTGATGATATTATTTATGCAAATAAACACATCAAAATTTCTTACAAATACCAAATTAAATTATCTAAAAATGAACAAACTTTGAAATATCACACTTCCGCGGTGGGTTCATTGGAATACATTAAAAACACCACTTCTTATAGAGATGGTGAAACCGCTAAAGAAGATTTTGCTACTTATGGAGAATTTGCTATGCAATCAAAGAAAGTATCTTTAGATAGCATCAAGTTATCCAAGTATATGTTTATTGAATAGATAGGAGGATAGTATGAAGAAAATCAAAATTGTTCCAGCATTATTATCCGTCGCTATCTTAACAGGATGTTCTTTAAAACTTTCTGTCAAAGAACCAATCTTTGTCAAACAAGGAAAAGAGATTTCTCAAGAAGAATTTAAAACTCAAATCATTGAAGCATTAGAAGGTAATGAATTCTATAAAAATGATAGAGATTTATCATCCAAAATCTTGAAATATCGCGCAGCTGGATATAACAAACAAAAAAGAGTGAGAGGTAAGAAGGTTTACTATAGTAAAGAAGTCGTCACTACTTCCGATTCTATCTTGCAATACGATTCCGTAAACGGCGTCATTAAGTCAGAACTTAGCAACAAATCTCAAACCGAAGTTCAATCCGATACCGAAAACACCAATAAAAATTCCGCGATTAAGAGTGCAAGTTTTGTTCACGAAGGATCTGGTGACTTATTAGCTAATAAAGTTGTTATTTATTGTCCAGACACATTAACTTATTCCATTCTTAGTGAAATCGGTGAAGGTGAAACCACAAAGAAATATTTAGATAACTATGTTAGTGCCTATTATCTTGAAGCATTCAATAGTTCTAGATTCATGCACTTCAGCGAAGCCACTGATGTGGAAAATCACCGCTTCTATAGAAATAACGATGTCTTCACAGTTAAATTCAAAGAGAAAACACAAAATACCCAAAAGGGTACTGTGGACGGAGAAGAAAAAGATGTCATGAGATATGAAATCAGTACAGAAATCAAATCTCAAGCGGATATGACTAAAGGTTCAGAAACTGTGAAAGTCGCTGAAAAACAAACTCTTGTCTACACTATTCTCGCTGATTATAACGGTTATAAAAAAGGTGAAATTGTTGAAATGGAAACCGTTAACTACATCGATTTCTCCGCAGTGGGAAAAGATATCACATTATCGAAAATAACTGATTTAGATAAATATTTAGCTAATTAAATGAATAACCAGGCTTGCCTGGTTTTCTTTTTTATTAAAAGATGTTTTAATATATTTGTCGGAGGACATATTTTATGAAAAAACAAACTGTTAGTAAGATAACAAGTTTAAGTGTACTTTTTGGTGTATGCTTAGCCTCTAGTGTTGTTGCTTTACTTCACAATCAAGGTTTACAAAAAACCGAAGCATATAATGTTTCTAGTTTACCAACAACAATTAAATTAAACGACAACACCGAAGAAGAAATCCGTAATTATTATTCTGCTTTAGATTCACTACCAGACAGTGAAAAACAAGGAACAAATTTACTAAAGAACTTGAAAAACATTCTTAAGAATGGACAAAAATATTATTCATATGATTCCGGAAGCAATATTTGGAAGATGTATGAAATCACTGATAGAGACTGGGTTAAATCTCCAGCCTCTGCAATTTCTGGATATGACGCATCCACAAATACAATTACAGGTTACTCATATGGTTCAAGCGCTTCTAGTGCAGGTATGAACCCATACTTACATGCTTTATATGTTAATCGTTCCGTTGATAACAAAATGCATGCTTGGGCAAGAGAAAGTGATAACACTACATCCCATGGCAACAACAAAGAATGGGGTATTGATAGAGAACATATTTGGCCAAAATCTCATGGTTTTGAAGACGAAGCTCAAGGTGGCGCAAGAGGCGATCCAATGCACTTGTGGCCAGGTGACAGTGACGTCAATAGTTCATTACATAGTAATGAATTCTATGGTTTCGTCAATATCACAAGCAGTACAAAAGCCGGTAAATGGGAATACGCAAGAGATAACTATGTCGGTACCTCTTTAACACTTGGAACAAGTATTAGTTCTGATCAAGTATTTGAACCACAAGATTGTGATAAAGGCGATATCGCTCGTGCCTGTTTCTACATGGTTGCTAGATACAACTATTTATCCGGTTCTGATACCGATGGTATTGATTCCAACAATCCAAATTTAGCATTCATCCAAGATAATACCAGCCCAACAAATGGCTATATGTCTAGCACCACTGTTACTGGTAATATGGGCATCTTAACCGACTTACTTGCATGGCATCATATGGATCCAGTCGATGAATTTGAAATTCATAGAAACAACCTTTGTTATAACAACTATACAAATAACAGAAATCCATTTATCGATTTCCCAGATTGGGTTGATTATATTTGGGGAACCGCAACATATAACGGAAGAAATTATCAAGGCTACGACAGCACTCCAACTGGTGTCGCAAATAGAAACTCCGATTCAATCAATGTCTTCTCCGCAGATGACAAAGAAGTTTCCAAGATTGAAATCACCAAGATGCCTGACAAAACAACTTACAAAGTTGGTGAAGCATTCGACAAAACAGGCATGGTTGTTACCGCAACATTCGTGGATGACACCACTGCTGACGTTACCGCAAAATGTTCAATCAGTGTCGATATGAAATCCGCTGGTGAAAAAGTCGTTGCAGTGGCATATAAAGATAAAATTGCATCATTCAAAATTACAGTTACTGAAAGACCTTGGTATGAAAAGCCAATCGGAAACACTGAGATTCCTCTTTGGGTATTATTCATAGCTATACCAGTCGTCATAGTAATAATTGTCTTATTAGCGTTAGGTATCCTAAAAGTTAATAAAAAAGGCAAACTAAAAGTAAACAAATCCGGAACCAAGAAAGCTATTAAGAAAACATCCGGAAAGAAAACTAAAAAATAATTAAGTTTTCTAAGCACATAAAAAATTCTCAAAATAGTTCGAGTTTATCAAATAATTATATTGATTACCTACGTTGAGAAATATATGTGCTTTTCTTTTGCGCGCGAATTTGGTTAAATAAAAGCGCACAACTAATTAACTCGAGGTAATTAGATATGAAACGTAAAACAATTATTCACGCTTCTATTGTTGGTTCTGTCATGTCTTTAATGGCGGTTGCGACAATGACCGGCATTCATCTATTCGAAAAGAAAGTTGAAAAAGCCGATGCTTACACAGCGCAGAGCTCCTGTCCAACCACTATTGATTTGAACGATACTAGCACTGCAAACATCAGAAGCTACTACTCATCCTTGAACAATCTTTCCACAAGTGAAAGACAAGGAACAAATCTCCTTAAGAATTTAAAGCCAATTCTTAAGAATGGTCAAAAGTATTGGAATTATGACAGTGGCAATACAGTTTGGCAAATGTATGAGATTATTGATCGCGACTGGAGCATGTCACCAGCTAGTTCAATCAGTGGCTACAATTCATCCACAAATAAAATTACAGGCTACTCCTATGGCACATCCACTTCTAACAAGGGAACAAATCCATATTTGCACGCCCTATACATCAACAGGAACGTAACCAACCAAGTTACCGCCTGGGATGATCACCAACAAACACAATGGGGTATCAACCGCGAACATATTTGGGCTAAAGCAGAAGGCTTTGACACAAGTGCCGCCGGCGGTGCTCGTGGTGATCCAATGCACTTATGGGCCGCAAACGGATATGCAAACAATATTCATAGTAATAATTTCTTTGGATTTGTTAATACATCTGGTGCAACAAACTGTGGAAGTAAATATTCCAACTTATCCGGCAACTTAAGAGGAACATCCTTGAATTTAGGTACTGGCACAGTTTTTGAACCACAAGATTGTGATAAAGGTGATATCGCTAGAGCCATCTTCTATATGGTTGCTAGATATAATTACTATTCCGGTTCCGATTCTGATGGCATCGATTCCAATAACCCAAACCTCGTCTTAGTCGACAATACAACAGACTGGGCAAGCTCTGGTTATACTTGTACAACCAGCAACCCAGGCAAACAAGGTATTCTCCGTGACTTATTAGCATGGAATAGATTAGACCCACCAGATGAATGGGAAATTCATAGAAATAACCTTGTTTATAACAACTTCTCAAATAATAGAAATCCATTTATCGATTTCCCAGAATGGGCAGAATACATTTGGGGTAAACCAACCCTTGCTTCTAATAATAGAAACATTACTTCTTTCAGCACCAATCCAACTGGTTATGCTATTCCATCAAGCGATAGCTTAAATACCTTTGGTAATGCTGTTACAACCCCAACAATTACCTTAAACAAAACATCCGCAACAATTGCTGTTAACGGAACAGTTCAACTTACCGCTACTGCTATGGGTGGAAGCGGCAACGTTACTTGGTCAACAAGCAGTTCTTCTAAAGCACAATTAAGTGCCACAACTGGTGATACAGTTACAGTTACTGGCAAGGCAACTGGTTCTGCAACAATTACCGCAACATACAGTGGTAAAACCGCTACATGTACAATTACCATTAGTGCATCTGCTCCAACAGTTAGTTCTGTTTCAGTTAGTCCATCAACTTTAAGTCTTGACTTAAACGGAACAAGCACAGACAATTTGTCAGCGACAGTCACAGGCACAAATAGCCCAGCACAAACTGTTACATGGTCATCCAATAAAACCAATATTGCTACAGTTGATTCAAGTGGTAAAGTAACAGGCATTGCTGTCGGTAGCGCAACAATTACCGCTACATCAACAGTCGATGATACAAAATCTGGTACATGTACAGTTACAGTAACAAATTCTGGCGGTACTAGTACAGAAGCAGGAACATTCACAGTTGAATTAAAGAACAACTCATTATCTTCTGCAACTTCATATCAATACGAAACAACAACTGCAAACTATGATGGCGGTGATGCAACTGCATCATTATACTGGGGTGGTTTAAACGCAAAAGCCGGCAACATTAAAGGAAACGGCGACACACAATCCAATTTGCAATCAGGAAACGGTGCAAACTTTTATATCCATAACACAACACCACTTCCTGGACCAATTACATCAATTAGGATTACTGGTCTAACAAAAACAAGTTCTGCTTACACAACCGCTACAAATGCATATGCGTGTACAGGCTCAACACCTATCTCAACTCAAACAACATCTAGTTCTACTGCTGGTACGTCTGCATCTAGTGGAACTGAAGTTACATGGACTTTCGATGAAACGACAAGTGGAAAATACTTTGCGGTTGGTGCTGTTAAAGGATTTACAACAGGCACAGTTCAAGCAACATCATTTGTTATTGACTATGCCGCAACACAAGGTGGTTCAAGCTCTCCAACAATCGATTCAATTACCATCACTCCTTCATTCGCACAATTAACAGCTGGTGAAACAAAAGGATTGGCTTGTACAGTGGCTGGTGAAAACAATCCAGACACATCAGTCTCATGGACAAGTAGCAATACTTCTGTCGCAACAGTTGACTCAGATGGCAATGTTACTGCTAAAGCAGCTGGTACAGCCACAATTACTGCAACAAGCACATATGACAACACAAAATCTGGATCTGCTTCAATAAAAGTTGTCAACGTTGATTCATTAGCTGGTTCTCCATATATGAATGGTGTTCCATACAAAATGTTTGCTGTTAAATCAGAAACTACAACAAACTACTATTTCAATGGCGGTATGTCTGGTTACTATGGTGGTTCTACGACAAGCATTAGCGCTGCGGTTGATATGTGGTTTGAAACCAATGGTTCTGGTCAAAATATGTATTTCATGACTAGCGCAGGCGAAAAACAATATGTCACAGCAGTTGTAAACGGTAACTATGTTAATTTCACAATTGGAGATTCGGCAGGAACTGCGTGGTCATATGATTCTTCTACAGGTGGCTTATACACAGTCAATGGTAGTACAAACTATTATTTAGGATTCAGCAGTACCTATTCGACATTTGGCAATTACTCTTCGAGCAATATCTCTGGTTATGCCAGCTTTGTCGCTAATACAGAAGCCGGCACAATCGGATTATCTGCAATTATTCTAAATAATGTCAACTGTGTTGCAAATGGCTCAAGCGCGCCAACATTCACTAACTTATCTGGTTGGTCACAATTAAGTAGCATCTATTCAAAATTAGATTCTACTCTTCAAACAGAATTGGCGGAAATGGATGCTGATGAAGATGGCACAGATATTCAAAAAGCTATGGCAAAATATGATTACATCATCGCTAAATATGGCACGGGAACATATTCAAACTTCTTAAATCGTTCAGTGGTGAGTTTATCAAATAGATTTGCAAATCCAATATTAACAAATAACGCTATGGTTCTCTTAGTGGTCATGTCCGTCTTAGGAACAATGACATTCGTCGGATGGTTCATCCACAAAAAGAGACAATACGATATTTAATCGATAAACAAAAAAGGCTCGGATAACCGAGTCTTTTAATTTGCTTATTTGAATTAGTCCGCTAAGGAACCCATTGGATCCCAAGGTTTTAATTCAATTGGTTTTGCATTATAGGCTTTGAGTTCTTCTTCAGAGAGATATTTCTTATCCACTACTGCTTGATATGTGAATCTATCAAACCAAGAAGCGGACATACGGTAGTAACCAGCAACTGCTCTATCTGTGCCCCAGGAGTTTTCAATCTTCCATTTTGTGGCTTTGCCATTCTTTAATGCGACGCCTGTGATACACATCGCGTGGTTCATCGCAGAGGCGCGATAATCAAGCGATTCACCTTTATCCATTTTGAATGCTAAACCTGTCGCGGATTCATAATCAAACATTCTGTCGTCCCAGATGCCGCCTTCTCTGTCTCCATAGAAGCCCACATCGCTACCAAACCAGACGATTTGGCCGTCTTTAAGTTGTTTGATGACTAATTCCTTTAATCTGTCCATTTCAACGTTTAAATGGGTTACTATCTTGCCATTAACGACATTTCCTAAGTATTTGACTGTATAGGACTTGTTAAATGGTTTATCTTTTGTTGGTGCATTGATGATACTGACAAAGTCATTTAATCTATCACCAATGTATTTTTCTTTGAAAGATAATGGATTTAAACCATTAACAATGTGGTATTTGCCATCTGCATCAGTGTATTCAAAATTGAATTTCTCTGGTGGTAAACCATATGCAGAAATGAGTAAGAAATAGATTTTCTTTAAAACTGTTTTCTTCAATTTCTTAACTGCTTCAATACCTTTACTTTCGTATAGTGTCTTTGCATCACTTGCGAACTTTCTTAAAGAGAAGTTAATGAGTTGATTTGTATCTCTTGTTGCACTTGAAGTGTTGGTTTCTGGATAAGCGTGTTTTGGACATAAACCATATTTGTTAACGATGTTAACGAACATATCCCATTGTCCACCATCGGAGATACCATTACTGACGATGAATGATAATGTTCTATCATCATAGTCCTTATCAATGAGTTCAATGATTGCTTCCATTGTGTAATTAGATTTTTCTAAACGATCATAGAAGGCAATATAGCTTTGTGAGAGCTCAAACTCTTTGAGGTTTAGTTTCTTAGCGATGATTTCTCTAAGAACGTTTGTCGCGGCGAAAATCCAGCATCTCCCACTGGCTTTTTGATTCGCTGCGCTTAAAGTTTTGATTTCGATATCAAAATTGAAGTTGATATCTTTGACTTCGTCTTGAGAGGCGACGACTTGTGATAAAGGTGTCGCAGTAAGAGCGTGTCTTAATACAGCATTTTTGCTGTCTTTTTGATATTCCTCTAAATCTTTCTTGAGGGTTTCTAATTTAATTTCTTCCATAAAATTAAAATTCCTTTCGTTAAATATCATTACACAAACAAATCTTTTTGTTTATCAATACGATAAGAAAAGTGCACCACGCGGGTGCACTAATCAATATTGATTATTAAATTACCTTTTTCTTCTTGAGCGTGAAGAATGTAACTAAGCCAATGATAATAATTCCACCGGCAATTGGCATCGCTATCATCAAAGCGCGATTATCAACAACCCTATTCATAAAGAAGAAGGTACTATTAGATATTGGGTTAGCACTTGATCTATTAATGAAGTTATAGAATTGGGTGTATTTTCTACATAAGAAGTCATATCTCGCCATGGCTTGTTCAACGATGGTACCATTTTCATTCGCATCAGCGTAGCGTAATGCTTGTTGATGATCACTTGCAACATTAGTGTAAAGTGTTTCAAGTTCTGCCCAAGTTCTAGTTAATGTAGGAGCTGAAGCACCATTGTTATTACAAGTAATACTACTTAAGAAATCAGTCGCGAATTGTTCAGCGGTATAGATTTCAATTGTTTTTGTTGTTTTTCTATAGAAGTTAATTGGACAGTTGTTATTAGGACCTGAATAACCAGTGAATTCTGTATAACTATCATAGTATTCTAGATAAACACCGTCAGGGCTATACATGTTGAATCCGGTTTGTGAACCGTTATTAGAAACAGACCATGTATTGTTTGCGGTACTTGCTGTACCATTTGCATAAATGTTGTAATAGGTTTTTGTTCCACTGACATTCTTTTTACCATATAGGTAATCACCATCATTTTCGAATGTTAGTGAAAAACCGTCTGAACCACCTACTGTCCAAATAGGCATGCCCTCGGTTACAGTAAGAATACCATCGGTAACAACTCCATCTATAGGAGTTAAATAATAAGATGCCTTGATAGTTTTAGTTAAAACATGTGTTGAGGTAGAGCTCCAGTTTGGTTGAGCGGCAATAATAACTTCATCGCCTGGTTTAACACCATCGGTAGCTAATTCAAACACTATTTCAGTGTGAGAGCTACTTCCACCGGTAACTGTAACTGTACATTCACCATAAACGCCGTTATGAGCAGTTGCTCTAATTACAGCGTTGCCTGCTACGTGAGCAGAAACAACGCCACCAGAGACAGATGCAACACCTGAATTACT
>JAFZRR010000007.1 GCA_017619815.1 Bacilli bacterium
GTCAATGAAGGTGAAGATTTAGAAATCATGGCTTCTAAAGCTTCCTGGCTAGATGGTGAACCAACCTTTACATTTGCTTCTTCAGAATTAGCTACCTTTGAAGTTTATTATTCAGGTAATGCCGCAACAGTTCATGGCGTTTCTGAAGGTAGTGCTACCTTAACAGTTACAATGACAATCGGTTCCGATGTTTATACTCTTGAAAAAACAATTACTGTTACACAAGCTGGTGTTCAACATTTAATCACTTGGTACACAGAAGGTACTGGAAATCAAATGAATCATATTGAAGGTGCCGGTATTTGGACCTGGGTCAACTATGGTGAATTAGGATACACCTGGGCAACATTCTCACAAATTAAATCCCAAATCACAGTTTCCTATGCTTCTGAACCAACAACAAACGTTTGGGTCGATACAATCTCTGATAATCTTGATTCTGCTACATCCGCAAGAGTCTATGTCTTAATGGGTGCTGCATATAATACAGGTACATTAACAATGTCATTACCAGATGCTAATGGTGTTACCTACACAGGTACAATCCAATTCAATGCTGGCGCCGCAGTTGCGTATAACGGCGTTGCCATCTAATAACAAATAAAACTTATTAACACGGGGGTGTTATTGCTCCCGTGTTTTACTAAAAAGATAAAGATATGATTACCATTAAAGAAATAGCGAAAAGATGTGGAGTTTCACCTTCTACAGTCTCAAAAGTAATCAAAGATTACCCAACCATTCCAGAAGAGACAAAGAAGAAAGTGAGACAAGTAATTGAAGAGACAGGTTATGTCCCTAATTTTGCAGCGTCTTCCTTATCTAGTGGTGATTATAGAAACATTGGTATTTTAGGTTTCTTAAACGATAAAGAATCTCCATTATCCAATCACTTATTCATGAACATTCTTGCCAGTTTCCAAAAAGAAATTACCAAGGATGGATATGATTTAGTATTTATTGATACACAAAACAATCAAACACCAAAATCATTCCTCATGGACTGTGAAAGAAAGATGGTGGGTGGAGTTCTTCTCTTTGGCAATTTATATGACGCGAAGATGCAAGAAGTCATGAATAGCAGAATTCCATGTATTGGATTTGACTATGAAGATGAAAACATCAACTCTGTTTATACAAAAGGTGGAAGAGCGTTATATCAATTAACTTCCTATATCATTGATTCAGGACATAAGAATATTATCTTCGTGACTGGTGATATGAACTCCATGACTGAAAAACGTATCAGAGGTTTCTCTAATGCAATGAAAGATCATGGCTTATCTTTAAGCGATCATTCTATACTTCATATCTCTTATGGAAATATCGAACAAACTGAAGAAATTACTGAAAAGATAATCAAAGATTATCCTGATACCACCGCAATCATTTATCCAGACGATGTCACCGCGATAGTGGCAATGCATAAATTAAGAGAACTTGGTAAGAAAGTTCCAAAAGATATTTCTGTCGCTGGATTTGATGGAGCGATATTCACAAAGTATCTCACTCATCCACTTTGTACGATGAAGCAAGATACAAATAAGATTGGTGTAGCCTTAGCAAGAACACTCATCGAAACGATTAAAGACCCTAATGGTGGAAGAAGAATTGTGGAGTTTGATGCGGAGCTCATTAAGGGCAAAACAATCGCCAAAATCTAATAATTTATAAGCGGTTCAAAGCCGCTTTTTCTTTTCTTTAGAAAACTTTTATAAAAATAGTAAACAATAGGTGTTGCATAACTATGTTAATCGTTGTAATATAAAATCAAGGAAAACGATTTCCTAAAACTTCTATAATATAGGGAATCAACCAATTTACATAATGAGGTAATCTTATGAACAAGAAAATTTTTATTCTCCCACTTGTTGCGACATCGCTTTTTTTGTCGTTGACCGCATGTGATAGAACTCCAAAAAGAGGAGAAAATGAACTTTATATCACCGTTTATGATGGTGGATATGGCACAGACTGGATTGATCAAGTTTCTAAAGACTATGAAGCCAAAACTGGTGTCAAAGTCGTCTGGACCGCTGACCAAAGCATTTTGGACAGAATGGATAGTGAACTCGAAAACCCAGAAAGCGATATCTACATGTCTCACGATATTAGATGGCAAGAATACGCTGAAGCCGGACAACTTGAAGTCTTAGATGATTTATATGAAAGCGAAGTCGAAGGTACTGGCAAAACATTTAAACAAAGACTATGTCAAGGTGCGGAAGAAGTTTCTAAGCTCGAAGATGGACATTATTACAAAGTCTGCTACACACAAGGTGCTGGTGGTCTTGTTTATAACAAAACAATGTTTGATCAAAATAACTGGAGTGTTCCACAAACATATGATCAATTAGTGGCATTATGCGAAACAATCAATAATGCACACATCCCACTAGATGATCCTGGACAATATGTCAAACCAATCGGTTGGAGTGGTGCTGATAGAGAATACTATTGGGACTATATCCTCTTTGAATGGTGGGCACAATTAGGTGGTGCAGAAGCTATTAACCAATACAAAGCCTATCTAGGCGATGATGGCAAATATTCCACAGGTTACCAAGTTTATAATCCAAGTACAAACCACGAAGAATTTATCCAAGCATATCAATATTGGAGAGATCTCATCGTTGCTAACCCAACATTCTCCAATACCAAACCACAAGACGCCAAACTCTTTAACGTCAATAGTATGTTCGCTTCTGGACAAGTAGCGATGATTCCATATGCCCAATGGGCAAAATATGAAATCCAACAAAACTCCGGTATTCAATTTAACTTTGATATCGCGATGATGAAAACACCAAAAGTCACAGGTGCAAAAGGTGATTTCAACTACAACGTTGGTTTCGGTGATTCCATGGTTATCCCAAGCAATATTCCTGATTCTTCTAAAGAAAACGCCAAAGATTTCTTAAGATATTTAGCGGGCAAAGAAGCTTGTAAAACATTCGTCGATAAAGCAAGAGGAGCTTTCTTAGCCTTCGATTACTCTATCGTTGACTTAGGCGATTTATTAAACGATACATACATCGCTTCTGTTTATAGCAAATTAACAACATGCACAAACGTCAATGTTTGTTCTATGAACCCTGTTGCATACATCAACAGTGCTTCTATCATGCCATGGATTGGTAATACATATTACTATTCCAAAGCATTTGCCGCTCCAACAAACGATGCTTATTCCGCCACAACAGTTGGCAATAACATCTATACAACCGCTCAAAACGGTTGGGCTTCCTGGGTCAGATTAGCGGGCTTCGGACCAAACGATTAATTATATTAAAAGGACCATATGACACGTATTGTTGAACAATCAAATACGACAAGACGTCCAAGAAGAAAAAGACGTTTCTTAAAGGCGAGTACGATATTTGTTATCGTCATGCTCGCTTATAGCGTGCTTCACTTCTTGCTTATGTGGGTGGGTGTTAACTTCAACTCCATCCTTTTGTCCTTTAAATCTTATAACCGTAATGGCACATATTCCTGGTTAACAGGGGCGAGATTCTTTGAAAACTTTGAACTCATTTTCACGAATATCGGTAAGAACGTTGATAATTATCAATCGATGTTATTCTCCTCTCTTGCCTTCTTCGTGGTTTCTTGCTTTGTGACATTACCAATTTCCTTATTCTTCTCATACTTCATTTTTAAGAAGATTTTAGCTAGTGGTTTCTTTAAAGTTATCTTCTTCTTACCAAGTATTATTCCGTTAATTATCTTAACCACAATCTATTCCATTACCGTAGGTAGTAATGGTCCTGTTGGACAATTACTCAATGCGATGGGTATTGAATCCGCAAATCTATTCTTAACGCATACCAGTTCATCTTGGATGATATGGATCTTCTGCGTCTGGGCGGGTATTGGTTACGATGTCATTTTATTGACCGCAGGTATGTCTCGTATTCCAAGAGATATCTTAGAATCCTGCAAGATGGATGGAGTTCCATCCTTCTGGGAATTCATTAGAATTGTCATTCCATTAACCTGGTCCACAGTGACGACTTTATTCATCTTCGGTATGATGTCTGTCTTTACCGTATTCTTACAACCTTGGTACTTAGCACCAAAGGTGAATACCACATGGACCATTGGTACAAATATTTACTTCGCCAGTAAAGGTGGTCGTGCCTTAAACGCACCTGCCGCTTTAGGTTTGTTCTATTCCATTATCGGCGCACCAATCATTGTTGGTACCCGTGCTTTACTTAACAAATTCTTTGGGGAGGTGAGCTATTAATGGCGTCATTTGGCTATACCTTCCGTAAACATTGGAGAAAGAAAAGAGACGATCTCCGCCAAGCAAAATATACACGTGAACACGATGTCTTATTTAAGAGAAAAGGTGCGACAAAAGCTCTCTTTATCTTCATGTTTGTTATATTAACAATCTTTGTCATTTCCTTCTTATTCCCATTCGCTTGGATTTTGATGAATGCTTTTAAGCCAACCAGCGAATTTGGTCTTAATATGATGGGATGGCCAAAAGACTTCACATTCCAAAACTTTGTAGATGCTTTTACATTCAAAGACGCCACCACAAAGAATAAGTCCATCTTAGAAATGTTAGCAATGACAGTGCTTATCGCTGGTGTTGGTACTTTAGTAACAGTCTTCACATCCACATGTGCAGCATATGTCGTAGCGAAATATAAGTTCTTCGGTAGAAACGTTATCTTTGCAGTAGTTATCTTCTCACTCATCGTTCCTATCGTTGGATCATTACCATCACAAATGCAAATGATGAAAAACGTCTTACATTTAGATGGAACAGTTATAGGTTGTATCTTTATCTATTCCGGTGGTTTTGGAGCAAACTTCTTATTACTTTATTCATTCTTTAAAAACTTATCATGGACCTATGTCGAAGCGGCGAAAGTCGATGGGGCAAATGACTTTGTCATTTTCTTCCGCATTATCATTCCAATGGCCAAAGGTCCAATCATTGCTATTTCAATTATTCAATTAATCGGTTTGTGGAACGATTATCAAACCCCAGCGATTTATTTACCAAAATATCCAACTCTCGCTGTTGGTTTGCAGTTCCTATTCGAAAAGATGCAGACGTTATCTTATCCGATGATGTTTGCGACGATTATTATCGCTATTCTTCCAATTCTCATTCTCTTCGCGGCCTTCTCAAAGACCATCATGGAGAATACCAGTGTTGGAGGCTTAAAAGGGTAGTTAGATTCTTCAAGAATCTCTATATAAAAACAAATTTCATATCCGAAAAAGGAGGAGAAAATATGAAATCAAAATTATTAGTATTAAGCGCAGCGCTAATGCTAGTACTCTGCGGTTGTCAACCAAAGAGCAATGAATTTGTTCCTGATGACAATCCTGGTGGTGGAGACGTAACCACAGTTAATGTAGAAAGCGTTTCCTTAAATCAAAACTCAGCTACATTAAACATTGGTGACACACTTCAACTTGCTGAGACAGTGTTACCAGAAAATGCCACAAACAAAAACGTGACATGGTCCGCATCAAACGGCAACGTTTCTGTTGATGATGGTTTAGTCACTGCTTTACAAGCAGGTTCATCAGTCGTTACAGTTACCACTGAAGACGGCAACAAAACAGCAACTTGTAACATCACAATTAATGAAGCCGCTGTTGAAGAAACAATCAACTTCAGTGGTGAAGGTGATAAAGGAGTCAACACATGGGTTTATTGGAATGACCAAAACTGGTGTGGTTCTAATGTCGCTGTCAGCGTTCACAAAAAAGTTGGCAACACCTTAACATTCACATATACCGCAACAGGTAACTGTGACTTCGGTTTCCAAGTCTTCTATAAGAATGGTTCTTTAAACACAGGCGCATCATATCGTTTAACCGCGAAAATCAATTCATTAAAAGCCGGTACAGTTAAATTGAATGGCACATACGTTGATTTAGCCGTTGGTGATAATAATGTCGCAGTCAAATACGTTGAAGGTGACGGCGCAGCATCAAGCTTCCAATTTGTCGTTCCTACATCAATGGGCGATAACACATTTGTGATTAGTGATTATGCTTGGGAAGGTATCTTAGATATCCCAGGTGCAATTAGCGTTAACACAACAAATAGCACAATTAGTTTCTCTGCTGTTGATGGTGCGGCTAGTTACTTAGTTAAATATTATGATTCCGCCAAAAACTATTTAGATTCTGAAACAGTTAATGCAAGTGGTGCAACCTTAACAAAACTCCCAACTACAAATGGTAACTACTATGCCACAGTTACAGCCAAGAGTTCATTAGATGCAAAATACGATTCAATCGAATCTGAATACACTTTATTCAAAGTGGGCGATGATGCAGTCGTTCCTGCCGGTGGTCCAAGAACAAATATGACATTCTCTGGTGAAGACGCTATTTCTCCTGATTATTTCTATTTCTGGAATGACCAAAACTGGTGTGGTTCTAACGTTGCAGTTCCTGTCGCTTATACCGAAGAAGGCTTAGTCCATATCGAATATACAGCTTCTGGTAGTTGTGCATGGGGCTTACAAGTATTCTTCAAATATTCTGAATTAACCAACGGAACAACCTATGCAGTTTCTTTCAAAATTAAAGTTGCTGCTGCTGGTAGTTACGGATTAGGTTCTGCTGACAATGTTCAAGCTGTCACAGCCGACACCTGGACAACAGTTAGTTATGACCACCTTGAAGCCGCTGGACAAGCATCCTTAAAACTTTGTGTTGAAGCTTCAATCTCAACCACAAACGTCATTGAACTAAAAGACTTCAGCTGGACAGCAAAATAATCCTTTATTAGGAGGCTATATATTATGAAACGATTAAAATCTTTAACTATACTTCCATTATTGCTTCTAGCCTCTTTAACTGCATGTGGCTCAAATGGCCTTTCCTGGAAAAGTGGTGATAAGGTCTATTACGACAGAATTATCTTTGATACATCTGACGAAACAGCACCAAATCCACACATCTATTTAGGAAAAGATGGAAAAGTCACGTCAGTTAAATTAGGAAGAGATGAAATTAAATTTGGATACTCAGGAAAAGTTTTAACTCTTGAAGCAGATGCTTTAAGAAAAGCTGGTCCTGGTGAAAAATCCGCGACAGTCGTCTTTAAAGATGGCAAGAAACAAACCATTGATATCTTTAATGCTACAAAGTTCATCAAAACTGCAGAAGATTTCCAAGGTATTGGTGCAGATGCAAAAGCCTGCCAAGGATATTACATCTTAGCAAACGACATCGATTGTTCTTCGATTGATAACTTTGAACCAATCGGTCAATATTTCGAAGAAACCGATCCAACAAACTTCTATTTCCATGGCATTTTAGATGGTGATGGCTTTGCCATTAAGAATGTGACATGTTCATATTCTGATAGTCCAAGAGGTACATCCGACCAAAATTATCCATCAAATTACGATGTTTGGTCTGGAAGTCCGAAGTTTGAAAATGAAGCACATCAAGCTGGCGATAATATTGGTATTTTCCAAGTTATTGGCAGTTCCGGTGTTGTCCGTAACATCGCATTTGATAACTGCAAAGTTCACGGTAGAACAATCGTTGGCATCGTTGCCGGTAACATTATGGGTCGTGCAGAAAATATCCTCATCAACAGCAATTGCTCTGTAAAAATGGATACGCACTTCTATGATGATGACTGCAATACAGGTGCGGCATTTGGTATCGTAGCTGGTTCTGGAAACGTTAAAAACGTCATCAGTTTAACTTCACAAGTTTCCATTCTTGGTATTTATGAAGACTATGGTCCAAACTATGCTGGACAAGATGGCAATGGTTGGGATCACCCCGCTGGTTCACCAGATAATAATGCAAACTGGTGGAGATTTGCTGGCGTTTCTAAAGAAATTCCTGACACAAGCACAAAATTAACCGATAGTAACGGCAAACAATCTAATGGTGTTTATTCCGTCGTTGGTAAATGCTGGGGCCAAGTCACCGATTCTATTGGTTGTGCTTTTAAAGTCACACCTTATGGCGAATCTCAATTTGATGTCGCCTTTGGTCATACACACACCGCAATTAACAAACCAACATCTGGTGATTCAGATTTAGGTTCAATTGAAAATTGTGATGTCTTTAGTACCACAAATTTAAAGAAAGCGTCAACATACGCTAGCTACAACTTCAGTAGTGATGTTTGGAATATAGCTGATGGCTCTTTCCCAACACTCAAACACAATATCAATCGTTTCGATATAGCTAAATAATTACAAACAAATAGGGTGGGGCTAACCACGCCTCACCCTTTGGAGAAATATTATGGTTAAGTATTACTTTGAAGGTTCAACCTTTGTCATAGAAGATTACCAACACGCGAAGAGGTTTTCCTCCTTTTTACCTGCGATGGCAGGACAAGACGGAAAGCCCCTTTGGGCGTTCTACGCGAATGTTGGTCAATGCATGGGTGGATTCGGTGTTAATAATAAAGAAACACCAATTACTCCTTTTGACTCCGCGACCCTTGCTTACCAAAATATTCCTGTTAAATCATTTAGAACATTCTTAAAGATTGATGATAAGGACTATTCACTCTTTGAGTGTGAATCATGTTCCTTAAAAACTTTAAAAATTAATAAATCCAATTTCACAATTGTCGAAGAATGTGAAAACTACAAAGTGGAAATCACTTATAGCACAGTCAGTCATAGAAACTACGCTGGTTTAATTAGAAACGTCAAAATTACAAATAAATCTAATAAGACATCTCACTATGAACTGTGCGATGGTTTACCAGTGTTCTTCCCATTAGGTTTATCCAATTTCTGCTACAAAGAAATGGTGTCACTCATGGGTGCGTACTGTGAAATCGATCTCAATAACAAAGCACCTTTCGTCAAATTTAAAACTAGCACAGGTGATAACTCTGTTGTCGAATTAGCGCATAACGGTAATGGTTTCATCTCCATCGATAGTGTTGGCAAACGTTTAGACAATATCGTCGAACTATACCAGGTGTTTGAAGATAATACCGCACTTACTAGACCAATCGGTTGGTGGAACAAAGGCATTAAACTCTTAAAAGAGAATCAACAACTCGAAAATCATCTTCCATGTGCCTTCTCAATTTCCTCTTTTGACCTCAAAACGGGCGAATCTTACGAGTTTAGTTCATTATATGGTTCATTTAACGACCTTGAGAGCTTTAACGCTGCAGCGAGCCGTTTTAGCGTTCTTTCCAGCAAACAAATGATTGAAGAAACTGAAGAACTCGTGAAGTCCTATTTACCAAAAGGCATTAAAACCAGTAACCCATTATTTGATGAATATATTTCTCAATCTCTTTTAGATAACAATCTTAGAGGTGGATTCCCAATTATCTTAGATGATAAGAAAGATGGTCAGCCATATTACATCTTCTCGAGAAAACATGGTGATATGGAAAGAGACTATAACGCATTCAATATTCCAAGTACTTATTTCTCTTCTGGCCCCGGTAACTTTAGAGACGTGAACCAAAATAGAAGAAGTGATTTATATTTCATTAACCAAATCAAAGACTATAACATCAAAATCTTCTTCTCTTTAATCCAAATGGATGGCCAAAACCCATTAACGGTTAAACCATTAGTCTTCAAAAAGAATGATAACTTTGATGAATCTATACTCAATGGCTTATCCGTAAAAGACAAAGTTTTAGACTTAGTCACCAAAGGTAGCCAACCCGGAAACATCTACACATTACTTAAAGACAATAATGTGAAAAATGTTGATGACGTTTTCGCAAATATTTTGAGTAACTGTCATCAAGAAATATCCGCATCATTCTCCGAAGGATATTGGATTGATCACTGGACATATAATGTCGATTTATTAGAAAACTATTTAAGTGTTTATCCAGATAAGATGGAAGAACTCCTCTTTAAGGATGACTATAAATATTTCCATTCACTCGTATACGTTAATCCAAGAAGTGAGAAATATTGTTTAGTTGGTGAAAACAAGATTAGACAATATGGCACAATCGATTTAGCCGCATTCAAAGCGGAAAACGAAAAAGCCGGATTAAAAGGCACCGAGACACTTTGGAAGAAAGACCAAAACGGTAAAGAAATCCAAGTCTCTTTAGCAAGTAAAATATTTAACTTAATCTTAATCAAATTCTCTACATTAGATGCTCACCAAATGGGTATTGAAATGGAATGTGAAAAACCAGGTTGGAATGACGCGATGAATGGTCTTCCAGGATTATTCGCCTCAGCGATGAGTGAAACAATCGAATTATTAAGACTTGTTGATTTCGCAATTGATAACTTCAAAGCATATGAAAACAGAGACATCGCTTTAATGGATGAACAATACGATTTATATGTCGCTGTTAGAGATGGTGTTAACGATTTATTAAACAATAAGCTTTGCCCATTCACATATTGGGACAAAGTAACAACCGCAAGAGAAGAGCTCAGAAGAAAGACACATTTAACTGCGTCTAACTCAAACAAGAAATTATCCATCAAAGAATCCCTCGTTTTATTGAAAGAAATGAGAGATATCTTAGCAAACGGTATCCTTGAAGCCAAAAAACTCGGTGGTGGAATTATTCCTTCTTACATCATTAACGATGTCAGCAAATACGAAGTCACTGATAAGGTCAATCATTTAGGTTACAAGATTGTTAAACCATTAGAATTCACACAAAGACTCATCCCATACTTCCTA
>JAFZRR010000043.1 GCA_017619815.1 Bacilli bacterium
GAACAAAGGATACATGACTGAAGTCTTTTCAGCTTTCAAAGATTATTTATTCACACTTGGATTTAAGAAAATAACTATCCGCGCAGAAGTCGCAAATATTGGAAGTAACAAAGTTATTCAAAAGAATGGATTTCAATTTGTTGGTGTGCAACATAAAGAAAAGAATGGTAAGTCATGTGACATTAATTGTTATGAATTAAGTCGAATTCTTGAAACAAATAGATTAGTTCTTAGACCAATGGCGGATGCTGATTATAAAGCTTTACAAGCGGTTATTTCTGACCCTGAAACGATGAAATATTACGCTCAACCATATGATGAAGCGGGTGTCCAGAAGTGGATTGATTGGTGTAAAGCTAGCCAAGCTAAAAGAGGATTCTCTCTTTGGTCAGTTATCTTAAAAGAAACAGGACAAATGATTGGTGACTGTGGTGTTTCCATGCAAACAATTGATGATGAAATGAAACCAGAAATTGGTTATCACTTGAATAAGAAATACCATCGTCAAGGTATTGGAAAAGAAATGACACAAGCAGTCAGAAACTATTTCTTCACAAACTTTGATTACGACGCAGTTTATTCCTATATGGATGTGAATAATGAACCTTCCTATAAAACCGCTGAAGCGAATGGAATGACTTATCTACATGATTATGTCACTCATGATGGTGAAAGATGTAAGGTTTATCGCATCACCAGAAGTGAATGGGAAAAGATAAAAAAATAACCACCGAGATGGTGGTTTTCTTTTAGAAACTAATTGATAGCGTTAGTGTTAATAACGCGACAGTGATGATTGGAATAGATATCACCGCGCCATATTTTATGAAATCAAGGAATGAATATTTGGTTTCATGAGAATTCACTAAGTTTGTGAACATAATACCTGCGAGTGCGCCGGTAGGTGTTAAGAAAGCACCAATATTACTTCCAACGATTGAGGCATAGACCGCCATGTTGTTACTACACATATTGGAATAAAGAATGCTCATCGGAATATTGTTAATCAAATTACTGACAAAGAAGGATGAGAATCCATAAGTCCAAATTGTATTTGTATGACTTAATAATTCCATTATTTTTTCAGAGATGCCTTGATAGTTCAAAGCCACAACCACAACAAACATTGATAAGAAGAATGGAATAAGTGGATATGGTAGTTTCTTTAAAGAACCCGTTAGATAGTTCCAATTTTTCTTTGTGACTAAACACATGATTAATGTGAAAAGAAGCAATGATGAAGCGCAAATGAGGGATATTAGCCACATTTCAACTTTGATATAACTTGAAATAATTAAAAACACTAAACAAGTTAATAAATAACCAAGTCCCACGAACAAAGCAACCTTATTTTCGATATGAACCTCTTCCTCATTTATTTGTAGTGGAGTTCTAAGTTTTCTAAAGAAAATCAATAATAAAACGCCATATTCAATTAAGCCCGCGCATAAAGTTGGAAGGGCCATGATTTTGAAATAATCAAAGAATCCAATATTCGCAGAAGTGGCTAAATAAATATTTGTTGGATTACCAATAAGTAACATTAAAGACCATGTATTAGCCGCGGAGAATTCCGCAACTAAATAAGGAATAGGATTGATCTTTGAATTCTTGCAGAAGAAGCAAATAAATGGAGTGAATGTGAGAATCACAATATCGTTAGATGTGAATACTGTTAAAGTCGCAGTTAAGACATAGAAGATTGTGAATAACGCAAACTGGTTGTTCTTTGCTTTCTTTGCAGCGAAGTTAGCTAAGAATTTAAATAAACCAACTTCATCAAGGAAGATGGATAAACAAGTCATTGAGAAGAATAAAATGATAATCTTGATTGGATTAATTGGAGTATTACTAGTAAGTTCTGTGAATACTTCTTTGATTGGCGCTAAGCTAGTAGCTAAAAGGATAATGGCACCAGTTAATGCGATTAACCAATAAGTGGATATGGAAAATCTACCAATCTTAATCTTTGGCAAGAAGAGGATTGATAGCGTGACGGCGATGAATGTGATGCTAGCGATAATAATTGTAGGAATCATAAGAGCACGAGTGCTATTATGCTCCTTTTTATGAAAATGTTAATTAGTTTTTTCTTATAAAGAAGATTTCAAACTAAAATACTTTTAAGTTTTATAAGTTGAAATTTATATATAAAAACAACCATAAAAATATAAAATATTTTTCCATAAAAAGCACCAAACAAAAACGAACAAAATTAGATTATTTTTTTATATATGTTATATTGATATCACGCTTCATCTATTATAAATGATGTTTCGTTTGGAGGTTTTAGTATGAAGAGCTTTATCAACGCTGCGGAATATGTCGAACTCGCCATTTCCGAATGCGGAAAAGAAGAATGTGTAAAGAATAAAGCGGTTTGCTTAGGCAAAAGAGATTTTCATCTTTTCCATTATGTTTTACTTGGTAAAGGTACTTTGCTAATCAATAACAAAGAATACCGTTTATCCAAAGGCAACGTCTTCTTTATTCCCGCTCACGCTGATGCTTTCTATTATCCAGATAAAGATGATCCATGGATTTATGAATGGGTTGGCTTTACTGGCACAAAAGTGGATGCCTATTTAGAAGAATTAAATCTCTCTATCGATCATCCAGTTATTGTTGATAAGAATAAAACCTATAAACCATATTTCAACGCTATCGTAAAAAGATATTTGAATAATGGTTATTCTGACATTTCTTCTTTGGGAGCCTTATATGAATTATTTGGGGAAATGATTTATGAAAAAGAAGGCGCTCAAACAATGTCAAAAACATCCGTGACAGTCCAATTAGCGAAAGATTTCATTAGAAATAACTATCGCACAGACATCACAATTGAAGACATCGCAAAGAATGCAAATGTCACACCAAACTATTTATCGGCCATCTTCCAAAAAGAAGAAAATATGACCACAAAGAGATATCTCACAAAGATCAGAATGACTCAAGCAATGAGTCTATTACAAACCGGTAAAATGAAAGTCAAAGATGTATCTGAAGCGGTTGGCTATCCAAATCAACTTCACTTCTCAAATGAATTCAAGAAGTACTTTGGAAAATCGCCAATTTCATACCTAAATAACAAAACCGAATAGGGGTATCAATGTTAGGGGGAAGGAAGCTATTCATTATTGGATAGCTTTTTCTTTTTGTTTAACAAAGACAAAACTATAATTATATTTAGCGAAGGTATATAACTATGATTTCTATCGGTATTGATATTGGTGGCACATCAATCAAAGGTGCAGGAATTACAAAAGAAGGTAAAGTATTAGAAGTCTTTTCTTTACCAGTTGATAAACAAGATAATCAAGAAACCACAATTAACAAGTTAATTGATGCAGTAAATAATTACATCAAAGAACAAGGTTTCAAGAAAGAAGAAATCTTAGGCATCGGTTTAGGTGTTCCTGGCGTTATGGACACAAAAGCTGGTGTCATTACATATTCCAATAACTTGCAATGGTATGAATTACCAATCGTAGAAATGATGGAAAAAGGAACTGGCCTCAAAGTCAAAATCACCAATGACGCAAACGCAGCAGCATTAGGTGAAGGTAGATATGGTGCTGGTAAGAAATATAAAAACATCATCATGGTGACATTAGGCACCGGTGTTGGCGGCGGTATCATCATTGATGGAAAACTCTTTGAAGGTAACTTAGGTAAGGGCGCTGAACTTGGACATACAGTCGTGGTTATCGATGGCGAACAATGTTCATGCGGTAGAAAAGGTTGTTTAGAAGCTTATGCCTCTGCAACAGCATTAATTAGAGATACCAAGAGAGCCATGGAGCAACATAAAGAATCCAAGTGTTGGGAAATCGCTGAAAAGTTAGGTAAGGTTGATGCTCGTGTGGCATTTGAAGCTGATAGATTAGGTGATCCAGTCGGTCATCAATTAGTGGAAAACTATGTTAAGTATTTAGGCGAAGGGTTATTGAATTATTTCAATATTTTTAGACCTGAAGCAGTCATTCTTTCCGGTGGCATCGCTAACGAAGGCGAATATCTCTTATCCAGATTGAGAAAGTATTTTGAAGAACGCAACTATGGTTTTCAAGGAACACCAAAAGTTGAATTATTAGTTTCTGAACTAGGATATGATTCCGGCAAGATTGGTGCTGGTGCATTATTCTTCTAAGACATGAAAGATAGTTTTAATAGAGAAGTTGATTACTTAAGAATATCAGTCACAGACTTGTGCAATTTGAGGTGTGTTTATTGCATGCCTTCTTGTGGCGTGTGCAAAAAAGAACATCAAGAAATCATCTCTGTTGAACGCATTAAGGAAGTTGTTTTAGCGGCTTCTAAATTAGGTATTACCAAAGTTCGTCTTACAGGTGGAGAACCACTTGTGAGAAAAGGAATAATTGAGATTTGCAAAGAAATTAAATCCATTTCTGCAATAAAAGAATTATGTCTAACTACGAATGGCGTGCTTTTAAAAAACATGGCGCAAACATTATTTGATGTTGGTGTAGATAGACTGAATGTATCTTTAGATACACTTGATTTAAAAAAGTATGAACGCATCACAAGAGGTGGGAACCTTAATGATGTTCTTGGAGGTATCGAAAAAGCAAAAGCCGTTGGTTTTAAAAACATTAAGATCAACGCCGTCCTCATCGGTGGTTTTAATGATGATGAAATAACTGATTTTGTTGAATTTGCAAAGAAGGAAGAACTCACTGTTAGATTCATTGAACTTATGCCTATTGGCCAAGGAAAGTTAATGGGTAAAGAATCATTTGTATCTAACGATCTTATTTTTCAGAAGGTTCCTGATCTTATTCAAACCAGAGATGATGGCGTGGCTAAAGAATATAGTTTCAAAGATTCAAAAGGTAAGATTGGTTTAATATCTCCATTGTCTCATAGCTTCTGTTCATCTTGTTCCCGCATCAGATTAACAAGCGATGGCAAAATAAAACCATGTTTACACTCATCTATGGAAATACCCACAAATGGTTTAGGTGGTGATGAGCTAGTGGAGACAATTAAAAAAGCAATACTATTAAAACCAGAGAAGCATCATCTGGAAATAGGTAGTGATTCTTTAAATAATATGAACGAGATTGGCGGATAACCAATCTTTTTTAATATTTTTTCGTATGCGCCCGCTATTCAAGGTTAATAGCCGTGCGTGTGTGCGCACAGCGAACAAAGTTCGCCAACTTGATAATTTGACAACATTTTCTTGATTGTTAAAATAATCAAGGTGATTTTATGAAAAGAATTAATACTGTTGATGCGGTTGGCAAGATTTTATGCCACGACATTACACAAATCATTCCAGGTGTTAATAAAGGACCTGTTTTTAAAAAAGGGCATGTTATCAGAGAAGAAGATATTCCAGTTCTTTTAAGTGTTGGAAAAGATCAAATCTTCATTTTGGAAAATGATGAAAATATGGTTCATGAAAATGATGCCGCAAATATCCTTGCTGGATTATGTGGTAAAGAGAATATTGACTGGTCCGAACCAAGCGAAGGAAAGATTGAACTTAGGGCCGCTATTGATGGTCTGTTTTTAGTTGACAATGAAAAACTACAAATTGTTAATTCTTTTGGGGAAATGATGATTGCTACTAGAGCTAGTGGTTTCCTTGTGAAAAAAGGTGATAAGTTAGCTGGCACAAGAATCATCCCTTTAGTTATTGAAAAAGAAAAGATGGATAAGGTTGTTTCTTTAGTGGGTTCAGAACCAATTATGAAAGTGGTTCCACTTAAGAAAAAGAACTATGGATTAGTGACAACTGGAAACGAAGTCTTCTATGGACGTATTAAAGATGCGTTTACACCAATACTTGAATCAAAATTAAAAGTCTTTGGGTGTGAAATGAAAGAGCACGTCATCTTGAATGATGATCATGAAAAGATAACCGCCGCTATTAAAGAAATGCTTAGTCGTGGTCTTGATATGGTTATTTGTACAGGTGGTATGTCCGTTGATCCAGATGATAGAACGCCATTAGCTATTAAAAACAGTGGTGTTGATATCGTTACATATGGAGCACCAGTTTTACCAGGTGCTATGTTCCTAGTTTCTTATACAAAAGATAATAGGCCAGTTTTAGGCCTACCTGGGTGCGTTATGTATGCGAAAAGAACAATATTCGATTTGCTTCTTCCACGCATCTTAGCGGACGTAAAAATAAATAAAGAATACATGTCATCGTTAGGTAATGGCGGTCTCTGTTTGAATTGTGATGTATGCACATTCCCTAACTGTGGTTTTGGAAAGAGAGGTATGTAAAATGAGTGAATTTACACACTTTGATGAAAAGGGCAATGCCAGAATGGTGGATGTCGCAAATAAAGAAGTGACTCATAGAGTGGCTATCGCTGAAGGTGAAATCTATATGTCACCAGAATGTTTTCAAATGGTCAAAGAAGGAAAACATAAAAAAGGTGACGTTCTCACTGTTGCTACTGTCGCAGGTATTATGGCCGCAAAGAAAACCTCTGAAATAATTCCAATGACTCACAATATCAATCTCACCAGTGTGAATGTTACATTTGAAGAAATTCAAAATGGTTATAAAACTATAGCCAAAGTTGAATGTGATGGAAAAACAGGTGTGGAAATGGAAGCCTTGCACGCAGTAAGTTCCGCGTTATTAACAATTTATGATATGTGCAAAGCGGTTGATAAGAGAATGGAAATCAACAATATTCATCTCTTAGAAAAAAGCGGTGGTAAATCAGGAGACTTTCATCGTTAATATGGGAAAGATTGTTGCTATTTGCATCTCTGATAGAAAAGGTATTCAAAAGCACGAAATACCAGAAGCTACTTTTATGGCGAATTTTGGTATTGAAGGCGATGCACACGCTGGTACATGGCATCGTCAAATATCTTTCCTAGATGAAGAAGAGATTAATGCCTATAAAGAAAAAGGCGCCGAAATTACAAATGGTGCTTTCGGTGAAAACCTCATTATCCAAGGAATTAAAGTTAACCAATTATCAGTGGGTTCGTGGCTTAGATGTGGAGATGTGATATTCGAAATATCTCAAAAAGGAAAAGAGTGTCATGACCACTGCGCAATATATTACAAGATGGGTGAATGTATTATGCCAAGATTAGGAACATTCGCCAAAGTAATCAAAGGCGGAAAAATCAAAAAAGGAGATGTAATTGAAGTGATTGAAAGAGAAAAACCATTTCCATACCAAGCAGCAGTTATTACATTATCCGATGCTGGTTTCCGTGGTGAAAGAGAAGATATTTCAGGACCAACCATCGCAAAGCGATTGGTTCAAGAAGGATATGAAGTGGTGGAACAAATCTTATTACCAGATGAGCCAAAGCTACTTCAAAAAGAATTAATTAGATTATGTGATCAAAGACAACTTGATTTAATTTTGACTACTGGTGGAACAGGATTCTCACATAGAGATCAAACACCAGAAGCTACATTAGCGATTATGGATAGAAATGCACCAGGCATTGCTGAAGCCATTAGAGCGGAGTCTTTGAAAATAACTCCACACGCGATGCTTTCTCGTGGTGTTTCTGTCATTAGAAAGAAAACTTTGATCATTAATCTTCCTGGTTCTCCAAAGGCATGCTTGGAGAGTATGGATGTATTTATGAAAGCCATGCCACACGCAATTGGTTTATTGCGTAACGAAGTTTCAAATTGTGCGAAAGGAGATAAAAAATGAAAGCACAAAAAATAATTTTCAGTTGCCTTGGCGTTTTAGCACTCGTTGGCTGTTCAGCAAAAGCCAATGAAAACTTCATCCTAGGTTTAGGTGGAGAAAACGTCCCAGTTGGACAATATGCTTCCAAGATCTTAGAGTACTTCGGCTTAGATGAACAAGCATTAGCCCAAAAAGGCGTCATCTCTTATGGTGAAGACGTCAAAGCGGTTACAACTCAAGTCAAACAAGGCTTAGTCTCCGCTGGTATTATTTATGCGACAGATGCAAAATCTGCCAACTTAAAGGTTGTTGACACCGCCACAAAAGAAATGTGTGGACAAGTCATCTATCCTGCAGCCTGCATTAGCAATAGCACAGGCAAATTAGATGCTGCAAAATCATTCTTAGCTTACTTAACAAGCAACGAAGCTATGGCAGTATTTGAAAGTGTTGGTTTCTCCAAGGTTGGTGATCCACAAACTCCAATTACTCAAGTCACAAGTACAATCACATTGAATGTTTATGCTGCTGCTTCTATGACAGAAACAATGAACTCCATTAAGACAACATACGAAGCTGCTCATCCAAACATCACATTAGCGATGAACTATGGCTCTTCCGGAAAACTCCAAACTCAAATTCAAGAAGGTAGAGAACTTTGCGACTTATTTATCTCTGCTGGTGCCAAACAAATGAACGCTCTTCAAGATGGTGAATACATTGTTAATGACACAAGAATTAATTTATTAGAAAATAAAGTTGCTTTATCAGTCCCAGATAAAAACCCAGCAAAAATTAACTCTTTTGAAGATTTAAAAGTTAAATTACAAAGCTATTTAGACAAATAATTATGAATCTATTCCCACTTTGGAACTCATTGAGAATTGCTCTTATTGCCACGGTAATAATCTTTTTCCTTGGCGTATTTTTAGCTTATCTTGTAAAGAAATGTCCCAAAGTGCTCAAAGGTATCATCGATGTTGTCTTAACATTACCTTTAGTTTTACCACCAACAGTGTGTGGCTATTTACTTATTCTAGTATTTGGTCCTAACCACCCTGTTGGTGCGTTTTTACAAACCATGGGCATTCAGTTCTTTATGGATTGGAAAGGCGGAATATTAGCCTCCGTTATGGTGGCGTTCCCATTAATGTATAGAACCACAAGAGGTGCGTTTGAATCATTTGATGAAAACTTAGCCTCTGCAGGTAAGACATTAGGATTATCCAATTTTTATATTTTTTGGAGAATTAGAATGCCGGCTTGTAAAAATGGAATTATTGCCGGACTTGTTTTGGCCTTTGCTAGAGCATTAGGCGAATATGGTGCAACATCTATGCTTATTGGATATAACCAATATAGAACTGCGACCATTTCCACAACAGTTGCGTATGCTTGGAATAATAACGATACTCAAACTGCCCTTGTTTGGGTTTTGATTAACTTATTCATTTCCGCAATTGTTTTAGTCCTTATTAACATCTTTGAAAATAACAACAAGAAAGGAGCAAAACTATGAGTCTTTATGTTGATATAAAGAAAGATTTTGGTTCTTTCAAACTTAACGTTAAATTCGAAACAGAAGGTGGAGTCACCTCTATTTTAGGCGCCAGTGGTACTGGCAAATCTATGACTTTGAAATGTATCGCCGGAATCGAAAAGCCAGATTCAGGCATCATAGTTTTAAATGGTAGGACATTGTTTGATTCTTCTAAGAAAATCAATCTTCCACCTCAAAAAAGACATGTTGGATATATGTTCCAAAATTATGCTTTGTTCCCAAATATGACCGTGCGTCAAAACATTATGTGTGGCATGCACAATCAAGGCAAAGAAGTTGATAAAGAATCAAAACTTTTAGCTATTGCTAAAAAGTTAAAAATTGATCACCTCTTGAAACATCGCCCACATCAAATTTCTGGTGGCCAAGCACAACGTGTTGCCTTAGCGAGAATTCTTGTTAATGATCCAGAAATTATCTTATTAGATGAGCCATTCTCCGCTTTAGATGAGCATTTAAGAAATCGTCTCCAAATTGAAATGAAAGAAAACCTTAATGAGTTTAATAAGGAAGCTCTTTTGGTTACTCATAATCGTGATGAAGCCTATGTTCTTTCTAATGAAACTGTCATCTTGTCTGAAGGTGATAGCTTAATGCAAGGAAAGACAAAAGAAATCTTTATTAAACCTATATATTTAGAAACAGCGATTATCACTGGTTGTAAGAATTTTGCTCCATGTATTAAGGTAGATGATCACACAATTGATATTCCTGATTGGGGGGTTAAATTCCATATTGATGAAGTGGTAAATGAAGATATAAATTATGTTGGATTAAGAGCTCACGAATTTGAAGTGAATGAAAAAGAGAACAAGAATAACATCAAAGTTTTAGAAGTTATTGAACAACCATTTGAAATTCAAGTTCGCTTCAAATATGAAAATCAAATTGATGATAGCGAAGAATTACTTTGGACGTTAAAAAAAGATTCCAAACCTTTCGTTTCACCGAAGCATTTAGGAATCAAATCGAATCATATTTTATTACTTAAGAAATAATTTATTATTTCTTGAAGAATTCACAAAGCTCAGGCACGTTGTTTCTCATGTGAGAATTGACTGCCTCTTTTTTATAGAAAATAGAAAGAATTTCACCGGCGATTGAGACTGCGATTTCTTCTGGAGAGTCGCCTCCAGTTTGTAGTCCGATTGGAGAATAGAAGTTTGATAAATCAATATCTCTACCGTGTTTTGCGAACAATTCATCGAGATAATCTTTTATCTTCTTTTTGCTACAAAGCATGCCGAAATATGCTGGCTTAATATTGAGTTCAAATATTGCATCTAAAACATCATAGTCATGTAAATGACTTGGTGTACAAACAACGACATAACGATTGTCGGGCATGCCGTATTTTTTAAGATAATCCGCGAAGCCAATATTAACTTTAACGTTCGCGGAATCATCTAATGCATTAATGACTTCTTTGCGGTCATCAATAATAGTGACAAAGAAATTTAATGGTCTTAATAATTTGGCTAATGCCGCACCGCAGTGGCCAGCGCCAAAAATATAGACATATTGTTTAGGACCAACAAATTCATAGAATAGTGTAGCGGTTCCTCCGCAAGCCATATCGAGTTTAACTTCGTTATTAGAAACTTTAATTTCTTTATTGTTTAATAAATATTTTTCGGTAACAGATTCTCTGTTCTTGATAATCTCTTTGCACTTTTCGCGTGCGTAATACTCTATAGAACCTCCACCGACGGTACCAAAAGCTTCGTTATCTTCTGTAACGATCATTTTCTTTCCGACATCAGATGGGCCCATGCCTGTCTTTTCAGTGACAGTGACAATAACTAAATCCTTACCGGCGTTCTTGAGTTCTGCAATTTTGCTATAAATATCCATATTTAAAACTTGATTCTTTCGTTGATAGTTTTGATTTTTTCAACGTTGAACTTAACGACTTGTCTATCGAATGTAATGAAGCCATTTAATTCATCTTCAACGTCACTTAACTGTGTGTAGATGCATGCGCTTAATCCTTTGCGGATATTGCTGATGACGTCTCTTTCAATCATCTTTTCATAAGCATCTAACCATTTGTCAGTATTCTTATAAACCTTATAAGTTTGTTTGCCTTTTCTCATATGGTCTCTAATTGGTAAGACGAGTCCACCAAATTCTGAGAGAACAACCGCGCGGTTCTTAATCTTATTTGCGCTTGGCATTTTTACTTTTTTGAAATAGACGTGTAATGATTTCACATCACTGACACCTTGATCGTGCCAACCAGAAGCGTGATCGAACAATCTCGTTTTATCTAAGTCTCTTAGACCGTAGTAAATATCTTTTGCATCAAATTGCCCCCAACCTTCATTGAAGATTGTCCATAAAACAATTGATGGAGTGTTATATAAGTAGTTGATGATGTCACGGAATTCTTGTCTAGCTTCCATACGACCTTCAACATCATTTCTTCCAAAGGCTTTATATTTGTTATCTTTTTTATGCTTACCAGTCACTAATGGTTTTAAAACAATTGATGGTTTATATTTGCCACCGCCATTAATGAAGTCTTGCCACACTAATAAACCCATGCGGTCGCATTCGTAATACCATCTTGGCATTTCAATCTTGATATGTTTTCTAACTGTATTAAATCCTAAGGATTTGATTAATCCTAAGTCAGAAACATAATCCTGATAGGATTCCGGCGTATATAAGCCACCTTTATAGTAGCCTTGGTCAAGAACACCTTTCATAAAATAAGGCTTGTTGTTAAGGGCTAAAACTTTATGGCCATTATGCATCATTGTGGAAACTTTTCTCATCGCGAAATAAGAAGAGATTTCATCACCTTTTGTTTTAACAGTGAAGCGATATAAGAATGGATCTTCTGGTGACCAAAGATGTGGATTATCAATTGGATAACTCACTTCTTCATTTGTAGGAATAACCTTTTCTTTTCCAAAGATTTTAATCGTTGCGCCAGGAGCATCACTGATGACATTAATTCTCACTTCGTTATTATCAACATCTGGGGTGATTTTAAGTTCTTGAATGTAATCGTTAGAGACGCTCTCTAACCAAACTGGCATATAAATACCGGATTGAGGTGTATACCAAATACCGCCTCTTTTAATCTTTTGTTTGCCACGAGAGAAGTGGGATGTATCAGAAACATCTCTAACTTTAACTAATAAAACATTTTCATCTTCAAGGAATGGTTTGATATCAAATTCAAATGGCAAATAACCACCGACATGTAAACCTAAATGTGCATCATTTAAATACACATCTGCGATTTGATCAACACCCATGAAATGGAGAATAACTTTATCTTTGATAAAAGATTTATCTAAAGAGAATTTTAAACGATAGTATAATCTTTCATCTGGATGAACAGTTCTATTCACACCAGAAAGCTCGGTTTCAGGAGAAAATGGAACCATGATTTTACCATCAAAAGTATCAGGAACTTTTTTGTCTTTCCTGATTGCGTATTCCCATTCCCCATTCAAGCTAAGATAACTATTTCTAACTAATTGTGGTCTTGGATAATCGATGAGTGGTTTATTCGCTCTGTTCATATTCCCCTTCAATATTATTTTCAGTTAATTTTTGTTTCTCTTTTTTAATGATAATTAAAGTTGGAATAATTGCAAGTAGAATAACTAAACCAGCGAATAAGAAGATAAATGCGTTTGGTTGAATTACTGTTTGATTGTATTCATTTACATATGTTTGAGCGTTGATATAAGACACGCCTCTACCAATATATGGACCAGTAACCATTGGAATAAGAACGATGAAAATCATTCTCACACCTTGGAATAAACCAACTTCATTAACTGGAGTGTAATCTCTGACTTTTGCACCGATAACTGCAGTACCAATCATATAGCCTGTCATCATGACTGTACCCGCAATCATAACGCCAACCATGGCGAAGCTCTTTTGCACAAAGAACATACCAACCGCGCCTGCGACTGTGATGGCAATTGCAGGAATGATGATTTTGTTTTTGCCAATCTTGTCCATGAATAAACCAAAGACAACAGTGATGATAGAAGCAAGGATTAAAACAACACCTAAAGTAATTGTGAAATTCAAATCTTTGATTTCTAAAACCTTATCGATATAAACCATCAAATATGGCATGAACACTTGAATACCAATGAAGAAGACCATGAAGGTAATTAAAACTAAATAAAGTAGTGGATTGGCTTTGATGACTGATGGTCTAAAACCATAGAATATATTTTTAATATATGGCTCATTCTTATTTGGTTGGATTTGATCTTTTGGTAATAAGAAGATGCTGACAATACCAGCGACTGTTGTGAGGCCACCGATGATGACGAAGAATAATAACCAATTTCTCTTTCCTTCGGCGGTTAAAGCGCCATCTAAACCAACAACCACAATCATAGCGATAAGTGGAAGAATTGATAAAACACTTTCAACTTTTCCGCGGTTGCTCTCTTGTGTATTGTCTGTAACATATGCGTTAAATGCCGCGTCATTCGCGGTACTACCGAAGAATGTCATAACGCAGTCCATAACAACAATCATCGTACCTGCCGCCATCGCGGAACCAGCAACAAGACTGAGTTTAGAATTTGGATCTAAGAAAGCAAATAAGATAATGGAAATACCCCAGATGATGTAACCAAATGAGATAAAGGCTTTTCTTTTGCCTAACCTATCGCTTAAAGCTCCCATCAACAAAGTTGTAATTGTGGCAGCGGCTGCACTGGCAGCCACCATGATAGGAATGAATGTGTAATTCGCCGTACAATCAAACACATACAAATTGAAATAATTATTTTCAATTGCCCATGCTAATTGGCCTACAAAACCAGCGATGATAAATGAAAGCCATTTTCTGATTCCGATTTTATTATTCATATTCTTAGTCCTCGGTTATAAGGATTTGCACCATTTCTATTATATTAGAAAAATATATAGCGAGTATGTATTTTTACGATTATATTATTGCTATGGAAACAAAATTCATTGTCATTAAAAATGAATACCTCGAAGTCACTCTCTCAACATTAGGAGCTTCTATTTATAGAATCATCTTCGATGGAAAAGATATGGTGCTCACGCCCAAAGATAAAAATGATTTTTATAAAACCAGTGTTTATTACGGAAAAACTATCGGTAGAGTTTGTGGAAGAATTGAAATAAAAGACACTTTGAACTTTAAGCCACAAGCCAATGAAAGTGGTGTTTCCCTCCATGGTGGTTTTGATGGTTTATCCACAAAAGAATTCAATGTGGATGCAAAACCAACATATGCAGAATTCCATTATTTATCTAAAGATGGTGAAGCTGGATATCCTGGAAATATGATATTCAGAGTGAGATATGAATTAATTGATAATTCTTTAATTATTTCTTACTTCACGGTTACCGATAAACCTTGCCTATTAGCAATGACCAATCACGCATATTTCTGTTTAGGAGAAGATAAATTAGATAATTTATATCTCAAGATGGAAAACGAGAAATATTTAGTCGTGGATAATCGTTTATTACCAGTTGAATATGAATCAATACCAGAAAAATTCAACTTTACCAACGGTAAAAAACTTGATAAAACTGGTGATATTGATAACTATTTCCTTTTCAAAGAAAAGGCTGTTGAACTTTACTCAGATAAATATTCTTTGAATATCCAAACAAATTTTGTGGGAACTCAACTTTTTACTGATCATTGGCTTGATAATGTAGAAGTTTATTCCAGTAAAGAAAAAGTTTGTCGCGCAATCGCAATTGAACCACAAGATAATCAATTAGAAAGAAAAGAATTATTACCCCATGAACATTACGAAAGGTATATTAGATACACATTTAAGAAATTATGAAAACTGAACTATTTGAAAAATTTTTAAACAAATTTGGAAAACCAGCTGAAGGATATGTCCAAAGTGGCGGTCGCTTTGAGATGCTCGGAAATCACACTGACCACAACCACGGAAAGACCTTAGCGTCCACCTGTTCACTAGTCATTGAAGGAGCATATTCTAAGGAAGAAAATAATCAAGTTCGATTAGTTTCCGAAGGACAGTGCGAATTTGAAATCTCACTTGATAACACAGACTACGTTCAAGAGACAGTAGATTTATCCGCTTGTTTCATTAGAGGAATCGCTGATTATTTTAAAAAACACGGATATAAATATGGTGGCTTTTCCGTCTACACAAAATCCAACGTTCCTCCAGGAGCAGGTGTCTCCAGCTCAGCAGCTTTTGAGATTCTTTTAGGAAAGATTTTTAATGCCTTATATAACGACAATCAAATTGGAATTTTAGAACTTTGTAAAGCTGGACAATACGCTGAGAATAATTACTTTGGCAAGAAGAGTGGTCTTTTAGACCAAATTGCTTGTGCTTCCATGGGCGTATCCTATATTGATTTTGAAAATATCGAAAAACCACAAATTGAAATCATTCATAATGACTTCCCAGGATATCAATTTGTTATCGTTAATACCGGAAAGAGCCATGCTTCTCTCAGTCATTTATATTCTTCCATCACATCTGATATGTGGAATGCCGCAAAGAAGATGGGACATGAATTCTTAAGAGAATGTTCTAAAGGAGAACTGGAAAATATTAAACCTCAGTTAACTGAAGGTGAATATAACCGCGCCAAACACTTCTTTGATGAAAACGAAAGAGTGGAAAAAGGTAGAAATTGTTTAAAAAACAATGACTATGAAGGATTTTTGGAATGTGTTAGAGGTAGTGAGGTTTCAAGTCGTAATCTTTTAAAGAACGCAATGGTCAATGATGAATATGAAGGATCCTTAGCCGAAGCCATTGATATTTCCAATGCTGCTATGGATAATTTAGGAGCTTCAAAAATCAATGGTGGTGGTTTTGGTGGTTCCATCATTTGTATAGTTCCTATTAGTAAATTGGAACAATATGTGCGTATAATGAAAGAAAGATACGGAGAAAATCAAGTATTCATCGTATCAATTCTTAACAAAGCAAAGGAGTAAATCGTATGCAATTTAAGAAAAGTATTTTATTGCCAATCGTCTTATCAGTTATTGGCATCTTCGTTTCCGTCCTTGGATTTATCATGATTCAAGTCGCCGCCAAAGTGAATAACACCACAACCGGTGCATCTCCATTAGCGATCGTTGAATTAGTTTTATTCGTCTTAATGTTATCAGCATTATCCGCCAAGAAACCAATCTTCACAAAGGTTGTTTGTATCATTGCTATTGCAGCATTGTTATTACAAGCTTTCATCGTGTGTATCGTTTCTTCCGTCTCTTTCCAATATAGAGATGTGCAATGGGATACAGTTTCATTCTTATCCTTAGGCGTCTTATGCTTAGTCGCAGTCATCTTATTCTTAATCTATTACCTTATCGGTAAAAAAGATGTTCTAAAGAAATTAGCATTAATTATGAATATCTTTGTTATGGCATTCTATTTCATTTTCGCCGCTATTATGGGTGTTTCATCATTCGCAGGCGTTTATGCTACAACAAGATATTACGGAATCGAATTAGCGGTTCTCTTATTAAATGTCTGTTTAATGTCAGGAATTGTTCTTTCTCTCCAAGGAAACCTCGAAACTAAAGAAGAAGAATAACATTTAAAAATCTCATAAAAGAGCGGTCAAATTAAACGACCGCTTTTTTTATTTTATAAAAGAGAACATCTTTTTATACGAAAATCTACTGTGTTTTTTTCAAGTCTTCAGTTTGTTGTTTTATTGAAACTATTTAATTAAAATTAAAGTGTATCGTTTTTATACGGAGGTTCAATAATGGGCTCAAAATCTAGAGTTGCCAAGGCTTATACTGGCAACAAGGTTCCAAAGTTCACGAGATGGTTTTATCCATTCAGTGGTATTTTTCGTGATGCATGTTATGCATTAGTTGGTTCATTCCTTCTTCAATACGCAATTACATCTGGCGTCTTAAGTAGCAATGCCGATACATTTGCTACTCAATATGGTGTCATCACCATTGCGATGATGATTGCTCTTGTTTGGGATGGTATCAACGATCCTATCATGGGATTTATTGTTGAGAAGGTTCACTTCAAACTCGGCAAATTTAAACCATGGATTTTAATTGGTGCTATCGGTAATACACTTGCCGTCATGCTCCTCTTCTTAGTGAGACCTGCTAACAGCTGGGTCTTCGTTGGTTTAATGATTGCCTTCTATGTCTTGTGGGATACATTCTTCACAATGAACGACATTGGCTACTGGGCCATGTTACCATCACTTTCAAGTGATGAAAAAGAACGTGCAACTTTAACTTCACGTGTTACAATCTGCGCTGCTATCGGTGGTTTCTTAATGACCGGTGCTGCAACATTATTACCAACAATGTTTGGTGCTAGTAGTGGTAAAGGTGCTGCTACAGTTTATGGAATTATGGCTATTGTTGTTAGCTTATTATTCCTTGCTTCTCAAACTGCAGTCTTCTTCTTCTGCCAAGAAAAGGCTAGAGACGTTAAACAAGAAGAAGCTTCAGAAAAATCAAGTCTCGCTGACTTATTCAAGATTGTCGGTAAGGATCCACAAGTTCGTTGGGTTGTTATCTCCATCTTCTTATATTACTTAGCCAGTGGCGTTTTAACCGGTGGTATTGGTATGAACTATTACTACTTATCCGTAGGATATGGTTCCGCTTCTGGTGGTTTAGTTGTTACATTGATCGCTGTGTTCTATGTCTTATCTCAAATCAGTTCACAAGCGTTATATCCAGTAATTGCTAAGAAAATTTCCAAACAAAAGATTTTATTAATCGCCACAATCATCACATTAGTGGGTGCGGTTGGATTCTTCTTCACATGCTTCCCATTATTTGGTGATAAATCATTATCTGTCATGTTAAGTGGCGACGCTCCAGCATACGGAAAAGATATGATTAAAGAAGGTTTGCCATGGGCATTCAGTGGTTTGATGTTCTTCAACTACTTATTCCCATTTGTGTTCTTCTTTGGCGCCGGTCTTGTTTACATGGTCTTATTAGTTATGTTCCAAGACTCCATCGATTATCACGAATATACATTCGGTGAAAGAAAAGAATCTGTTATCTCCGCTTGGAGACCATTAGATGTTAAATTAGGTTCTGCGTTATTACGTGGTTTCCAATATTTAATCTTCTTAACCGCAGGTGTTATGGAAGTCGTTAACGGCATCTCTACCGCAGAAGGCACACTCAATGCTGATATGGCTCAAGCTGGAAGCGATGAAATTGCCAAAGATGCAGCAACACTTAAATTCACAACCAAAATTGCTGAATTAATGGATGGTGTTAAACCAGAATCACTAATTGTTATTGGTATTTGGGTGTTAGCAATTCTTGTTTTGTGCTTTGTCGCAGTATTCTTATTAATCCGCTTTGGATATAAAGTTACTGAAGAAAAACATATCCAAATGGTCGCGGAACTCGAACAACGCCATGCTGCAGCTGGTTTCAATAAAGAAGAAGTTGAACAATCAGTTGAAGCGGTTGTTGAAGAAAAACCAGAAGAATAAATATAAATATTTAGGCTCTTCATAATCGAAGGGCCTTTCTTTGCATAATAGGGGGTATTATACATGGAAGACAAATCATCAGTTATCTTTGGTAATCCTATTGATAAGAAAACTATCAAACAAGGAATTAAATCAAAGAAGAAATTTATAAAGAAATATGGTGACGACACAAATAAGGAATATCACTTAAGTGTCGAACCTATTCCATCACTCGATTTTATCGGTGCCCAAAATCTTGTCTTATCCGATAAACCAATGGAGTTCCCGAAGAACGCATTAGTTGTCGGTAATATCAGAATGGGATTTGGTCACTATAGAATTTCAATTGCCTTAGCGAGTTGCGCTAAAGCATTAGGCTATGAACCATATTGGTTTGATTTAGCGAGCTTTGACGCCACCGGAAGCAAGATGATTAGATATCAAAACGATCTCTACTCAAAAGCCTCCAGAATCAGCCAAAAATCAAAGTTATTTAATAAATTCTTCTGGGAACCACTTAACTCAGAAGGTTTTAGACAAATTACTTATAATTCAAAAGACCAAAAGAATGCTGAATTATTAGCGCCTTTATATAATGACTTTCCAAAGGATATTCCATTTGTCGCTACACACGTATGGCCAAGCCAAGGCGCGATACACGCGAACTTAACACATGTTGTAAATGCGATTCCAGATAACTGGCCAATGGCACTTCATCTTTCTGAAGGTGCAATTCACGTCGTCCAAACTCCATTTGCATATCTTGGATATAAGATGCTCAATGGCATGGCGAAAAAACCATTAAAAGGAATTCCAAATGCTGACCTATATGAAGTTGGTCATTATGTCGATCACGAGTTAGTTGCTAACATTGAAAAAGATGTCGAAAACCGTGTGAAAAGAATTCAAAATAATGAGCCAATCAGAATCCTAATGTCCGTTGGTGGTGCGGGTGCCGGTGCAAAGTATTTCTTACAGATAATTGAACACCTATTACCTTTGGTAAAAGAAAAGAAAGTAGCTTTATTCTTAAACCTTGGAGACCACCTCGATATGTTCGAATACTTGAAAAAACATATCAAAGGATTTGAAAACGAAGTCATTAAATATTTTGATGAATATTCTAAACTCAAAGAGTTCGTTGATGGCATGGATAAGAACGTTGTTGAAGGCACTTATATCTTCTATCACAAGGACATCTTTGAAGCTGTCTATTCCACAAACCTTTTAATGAGACATGTTGAGATGTTAATCACTAAACCAAGTGAATTAGCTTTCTATCCGGTTCTCAAAGTAATGATGAGACATATCGGTGGACATGAAGTTTATGGTGCTGTTCACGCTCAAGAATTTGGTGATTCCACATTCGAATGCCCAGACAAAAAGTCCATGAACGAAATGCTTGATAGACTCATTGAAGATAAGGATTTATTAATCCATTTAAATAGACAAATTGTGAAATTAAAAGAGCAAGGAATCTACAACGGTGGATATGAAGCTATCAAATTAGCGGTCAAAGGAAAATAATCAAGTACTAATCAAAAAAGGACCTTAAGGTCCTTTTATTTTACTTCTAACTTGATTTCTTTAACGATATCATCCATCGAAATTGTTATTTTAGCTTGTCCTGGTTTATTCTCAGAGAACACGAACAATGATAGTTGTCCACCAAGTAGTGATTGAGCATTATCGCCCAATACTTTAATTGGTCCTTCACACTCAATTTTGATCACTCTATTGGAGTATTGCATGAGTGAACCATTTTCATCAATATGTTTAACGACAATACGCGCCGCATCATAAGTGTCTTTATTTTCTAAGACAGTTTTAGATGGTTCTACAAGTAAGTCGAACTTCTTTGATGGACCAACTTTCTTGGTAACCACTAATTGATCATTCTTATAGCCTTTGAATGTATAAGTCTTAGCAATACCACCCCATGAACCAACATGAGTATTGTAATAATCGACTAGTTCAGCATATGTGACTTTGTATTTTTTCATCATATATGCGAGATAGAGTTTTTCTTTTAATGTTAAGGCATTGAAACCCTGCGTAGCAGCATGTGTGAACATCTTTGCTATTTTTGGCCAGCTCTTCTTTGCAAATCTTTCTTCTTTGAAAGTTTCTCCCACCAAGTCATCAACTAGTATTGGTGGATGTGGCAAATATTTAAATTGATTATGCTTTGGATAGTAGCGAGCCACAAACTCGTCATTCTTAAATAAGTCAAAGTAGTCACAATTTGTTGTGACATATATATCGAAGTATCTCGCTTCTGGATAATCACCAGGTTTCATATTTGAGATAACTTCTAACATTGGTTCTTTAACTAATTGAGAAGCATAGATATAAGAACTATGTTTTGGATTTCTATATAAGTCATAAACACCATGTGGGCAAATATGATCACCAGATCCAAAATCAACGTGAGTGTGATAGTCAAAACCACACCAACCAATCGCACCACACACATTCTCGTACTTAAAATTATCATCTATAACTTTCGCATGTCTAAGTGCTACTTCGACTTTTGTTCTTTCGTCGGAAGTAGGTTTAACTGGATCCATGTGTCCAAGATACTCCGTAACCAAATATGGTTTACCTTGTGTTTTAACTTTCTTTGGATTGATTAGTCCGATGCGCATAGAATCACAAGAGAAGTCATTATAGGCGTAAATATCTTCTAAAAGTTCTGAATCTCTAAAGTTTCTGACCCCTAATGTTTGTCTTGTTGAATCTAGTTCATGTGCAAGTGCATTTGCCTTTTCATATAAATCGTGATCATCTTGAGATTCATCTATACGCACACCGTGGGCAATTAATGAAGGATGATTTCTTTGTGTTTTAACCATTGCTTGTAGGTAAAACATGAAATTGTCTCTCCACTCTTTTTCTTTACCAATATGTTGCCATCCTGGAATCTCGTTAACTGTGAGTAAACCAATCTCATCACATCTATTTAAGAAGTGTTCACTTTGAGGATAATGAGATTGTCTTACAATATTAATTCCGGTTTTGAATTTTAATAAATCAGCATCTTCTTCTTGCATAGCTTTTGGCATTGCGTAACCAACATATGGATAGCCTTGATGTCTGTTCAAACCAACAAGTTTAACTTTTTTGTCATTGAGGTAGAATCCATCTGGTTTGAAGATTGCTTTTCTAAAACCAAAGCGAGTTTGGTATTCTTCATCGCCATCTTTACTATGAATTTTGGTAACTAATGTATATAGATTTGGTTGTTCTAAGTCCCAAAGGGAAGGATTCTCAACCTTAAATTGATTTTGGTCTGATTCACAAACTAATTTGTCTTTCAAAAATACTTTGTGAGACACTTCAATTTCTTCATTTCCAACCTTATCAAATTGCACATCAACTAAGCCGGAAATGTCACTCTTCACAAAGAGATTTTCAATATATGTTTTTGGGTGAACTTCAACAGAGACTTCACGATAAATTCCACTGAATGTTAAGTAGTCTACTGCATATCCAAATGGTGGAATTAAAGGATCTTCAGAAGAATCTAAAACTACGACTAATCTATTGCCCTTTTGCTTCACAAATTCAGTGACATCAAGTTTTACTTGAACCCAACCAGAAATGTGCTCGCCAAGATCGTGACCATTTAAATATATTTTGGCCTTTAACATATATCCATCAAAGACCAAATTAACTATTTTATTTTCAATATTTTCTTCAATATCAAATAGTTTTTCGTATGTCGAAACAACCTGATAATCCTTCTCATTGAAGTAGTTATAAGGTACCTCTTTTGCGCAGTGCGGAATGTTAATTCGTTGACTACTATTAGGGAGCTTATTTAAATACTCGTCTTTATAGTCGCTAATGAATTGCCAATCGTAGTTTATTGCATGTTTCATAGTATTTAACCATGAATAATTATATAATAATTCCGAGGTTATTATATGCTAAAAACTACTGAAAATGTCTTTGTCATCAGCACAAAGAGTTTGTCCTATGTTTTTCATGCGGATAAAACTGGACTACTGTTCCATGACTATTTTGGAAAAAAAGTCGACCTCGTGGATTTTGATGTAAAATCACTCTCCGTTAAGCCATCTGTTCAAAAGGGAACATCTACAATGTACGATGAGTCCCAAAACAAAGAGCTTTCAATGGATGTGGTTCCATTAGAATTTTCCTTCCCACATAAAGGCGACTATAAGAGCACACCAATCCTCTTAAAGAACGAAAAGTTTGGGTATGTATTTGATTTCAAATTTGATCGATTTGAACAAAGAGAGCCTAAAGCTTTAGAAGGACTCCCAACTCCTCATTCCGCAAACGAAGAGTTAGTTATCATCTTAAAAGATGAAAAAGCCAATGTTGAAGTCGAACTTCATTATTTGGTCTTTGAAGAATGCGATGTCATTTGCCGTAACGTTACTATAGTAAATAATGGCGAACTTGAATTATCCGTTCTCAAAGCGCTTTCCTATCAACTTGACCTAGTGAATAGAGAGTTTGAATTAACCACTCTAACAGGCGGTTGGGCAAGCGAAATGAATCAACAAAAGCAAACACTAATAGTGGAAGGCAAATACTCCGTAGAATCAAGAACCGGAAACTCTTCTTGTAGAGCCAATCCATTCTTCATGCTCAAAGAGAAATCAGCCAGCCTAGATCATGGTGATGTTTATTTATTCAACCTCATCTATAGCGGAAACCACTTAGAAGAAATTGAATTATCACATTATGGATTAGTTCGTGTTGAAGCCGGTATTAATCCATTCTGTTTCGAATTTAAACTCAAACAAGGCGAAAGATTTGAAACTCCTTACGCAGTTTTAACTTATTCCGATAAAGGAATTAATGGTGCTCGCCTTAATATGCACCATTTTACGAATAACCATGTCATTCCATCCCAGTGGAATAACACGATAAGACCAGTGGTTATTAATAACTGGGAAGGCACATACTTTAAATTCACAGAATCAAAGTTATTAGCCTTAGCAAACGATGCAAAAAAATATGGCGCTGAACTATTTGTTTTAGATGACGGATGGTTTGGTGCGAGAAACTCTGATACAGCGGGTTTAGGCGACTATAACGTCAATAAGAAAAAGTTACCATCAGGCCTTTCTGGACTCAGCAAAAAGATACATAAGAAAGGTATGAAATTTGGACTTTGGTTTGAACCTGAAGCGGTCAATCCAGACTCCGATTGTTACCGCGCTCACCCTGAATGGGCAATCAAGTGTGTTGACCGCGAACCATCATTAGGAAGACACGAATTGATACTAAATCTTTCTTTGAAAGATGTTCAAGACTACTTGATTAATTCCGTCTCTGGAATCTTGAATTCCGCGAAGATTGAGTTTGTTAAATGGGACATGAACAGAAACATTTCTGACATCACCTTTAACGACTATGAACCAGGTGAATTTTATCACCGCTACATGCTCGGTTTATATCGTGTTTTAAGTGAACTCACAAAACGTTTCCCAGATGTTTTATTTGAAGGATGCGCCAGTGGTGGTAATAGATTTGATTTAGGTATTCTTTCTTACTTCCCACAAATTTGGGCAAGTGATGATACTGATGCTCATGAAAGAATCACCATTCAAAGCGGTTATTACCTTGGATATCCACAAAGCACAGTGTCCGCTCATGTATCGAGTTCTCCATCTCACCAATTATTGAGAAGAACTCCGATTGAAACTAGATTCAATGTTGCGATGTTTGGTGTTCTTGGATTTGAGTTATTGTTTAACGAATTAGACAAACTCGAAAAGAAGAAATGTAAACAGCTTATTGAAGTCTATAAAGCCAATCGTGAAGTGCTTCAATTTGGTGATTTCTATGAATTAGATAGTTATTCAAATAACTTCCATAAATGGCAAGTCTTATCTAAAGATAAAAAATCAAGTTTGATTGGCCATTTTAATGTTCTTCAATTAACTCATGCACCAGAAACTATCCTCAATGCAAATGGTTTAATTGATGAACAAAAATATAAGATTGATGTTGTCAGTTTAGAACATAACATTAAGGAATTTGGTGGACTAGTTAATATGCTTACTCCAGTCCATCTCAATCCAAATGGATGGGTTGTTAATCTTTTATCAAAGAAAATGACCATTCCTTATGAAAAAGAATCTTATGTTGCCTATGGTAACGCAATCAATAATAAAGGCATTATATTGAACCCAGAATGGTCCGCTTCTGGCCTTAATGAAGGAGTTAGGGTTTTAGAAGATTTCGGATCGAGATTATATTTGGTTAAAGCAGATGAAACAAACTAATTGGTATAAAGACGCAGTTATATATCAAATCTATCCCCGTTCTTTTTGTGATGGAAATGGTGATGGCTTAGGTGATATACCTGGCATTATTTCAAAACTAGACTACTTAAAAGATCTAGGTGTGAATTGTGTTTGGCTATCTCCAGTTTATGATTCTCCCCAAGAAGATAATGGATATGATATCTCTAATTATAGAGATATTTATAAACCATTTGGTACATTAGATGATTTCAAAAAGATGTTAGACGAGATGCACAAAAGAGGCATTCGTTTGATTATGGATTTAGTAGTTAACCATACATCTAGTGAACATGAATGGTTCAAGTCTGCAATCAGTGACAAGAACTCTCCGTATAGAGATTATTACATTATTAAAAAAGGCCGCAAAAACGGCAAAAAACCTCCAAATAACTGGACAGGTTTCTTTGGTGAAAAAGCCTGGGAAAGAATTGGAGATACTGAAGATTACTACTTACATCTATTTGCTAAAGGACAGCCAGATTTAAACTGGGAAAACGGAAAAGTGAGAGAAGAAGTAAAAGATATTCTCCGCTATTGGTTAGATATGGGTGTGGATGGCTTTAGATGTGATGTCATAACTTTGATTTCTAAAGACCAAAGATTCAAAAATGTTGGACCAACAATTGCCCTTGCGGGTAAGAAGTACTATGTAAATGGCCCAAGACTTCATGAATTCCTCCATGAGTTATATGTAGATGTCTATCAAAACTATGATTGTATGACTGTTGGTGAAACTGTCTTGTCCACACTTGATGATGCAAGAAAACTTGTTGAACCAGAAAGACAAGAACTCTCAATGATATTCAACTTTGATCACACCGATGTTGATAATCATATGGGCGTGAAGTATTTCTTAAGAAAATTCAAAGTCAAAAACTTAAAGAAAGTAGTAGATAAATGGCAACATGGTTTATATGGAAAAGGATGGAATTCTTTATTCATCGAAAACCATGACCAAAGAAGAAGTGTTGGAAGATTTGGAACTGACGATACTAAGTATCGAATTGAATCTGCTTGTATGTTAGGAGCCACATATTTCTTCTTACAGGGAACCCCATTCATTTATCAAGGACAAGAGATTGGCATGACAAATGGTGATTTCAAAACCATTGATGATGTCAAGGATGTCGAAGCTCATAACATCTATAATCTCGCTAATAAAGTCAAAATCTTGAAACCAATTGTTAATAAGAGTTTGCTACAAGTTAGTAGAGATAACGCTAGAACCCCAATGCAATGGGATGATAGTGAATATGCTGGTTTCTCAACCGTGGAGCCATGGCTCAAAGTTAACAAAAATAAATGCTGTATCAATGTTAAAGAAAGCATTGAATATTCCGACTCCATTTATCATTTCTATCAAAAACTCATCGCCTTCAGAAAAGGTAATGAAGTAATAAAAGATGGAGAATATATTGATTTATTAAAATCAAATAGTAAGATATTTGCTTATAAACGTAAATTAGGCGAGAAGGAAATAATCATCGTCAGTAATTTCACAAATAAAGAAGTCAAATTACCTGCTATTGAGGGATTAGACAAATTTGAAATTACATTAAGCAATTATGTGAAACATACCCCTGTCTTAAAACCATACGAGACAAGAGTGTACAAGAATTATTAGGAGGAAGATCTTATGGATCAAGTATTAAATCAATTAATCAGAAAAGAAACCAAACGCCAAAACATTGGTGTGGAGCTTATTGCTAGTGAAAACTATGCCAGTAAAGAAGTGAGAAAGATGTGCTCATCTATTCTTACAAATAAATATGCAGAAGGTTACCCACACAAACGTTATTATGGCGGTTGTGAATTTGTCGATCAAATAGAAGAACTCGCAATTAGCAGAGTTTGTGAATTGTTTGGTAGCAAATTTGCTAACGTCCAACCACATAGTGGTTCACAAGCTAACGCCGCTGCATATAGAGCATTATTACCAGAAGGTGGAAAAATCCTTTCATTAGTTCTTAATGATGGTGGTCATCTTACACATGGTTCCCCAGTTTCATTTTCATCTCATGATTATGAATTCGTATTTTATCCATTAGATGGTTCCGGCCACTTGAATTATGAAGGCATCCGTGAATTAGCTTTACAAGAAAAGCCAAACGTTATTCTTGCTGGTTATAGCGCATACCCATACGCAATTGATTTCAAACGCATTGGTGAAATTGCTAAAGAAGTTGGTGCTTATTTCATGGTCGATATGGCGCATATCGCAGGCCTAGTTGCGGCTGGTGTTCATATGAATCCAGTTCCATATGCTGATATCGTTACTTCCACAACACACAAAACATTAAGAGGCCCACGTGGCGGCATCATCCTCACAAATAGCGAAGAACTCATTAAGAGAATCAATAGTGCAGTCTTCCCATATTATCAAGGTGGACCACTTTTACATATCATCGCCGCGAAAGCTGTTTGTTTTAAAGAAGCCTTAAGTGATGACTTCAAAGAGTACGCAAAGCAACTTGTGAGAAACAACAAAGCATGTCGTGATGAATTTGCCAAACTCGGTGATAAAGTTTCTGATACCGATAATCATTTATTCTTATTAAATGTTTTGGATTCCTTTGGAATTAATGGCTTAGAAGCCCAAAAGAAACTTGAATTAATCAATATCACCACAAACAAAAACATGATTCCTAACGATACACTTAAACCAAATAAAACATCTGGTTTACGTATTGGTTTTGCTGCGGTCACAACACGTGGCTGTACCGAAGAAGACGCCAGACGCATCGCTAGATTAATCCACGGATTCTTATCTAACAAATTAGATGAACAATCCGCTAAGAAAAAAGTTAAAGAAATAGTTAGTAAATGGAAACTAATTGAAAAGATCTAAGGAGGGGTTGGTCATGAAGAGAAGGAAACAACCAAATCGATTAAAACTTTTCTATTACTCACATCCATATTTTGTCATATTTAATCTATTGATTATTTATAACATTATCCTCATCGGCATTGCTGCTTTGATTATGACTTATATCATGCACAATGCTACAGGTTCAGATGGACTTCCACTAATGGAGTTCAGTCTTGATTCTTATTTCAAAAATTTAGAATACTGCGTTGTCTTCACAATGAATACAGGTGGTATCTACGATCAAGCTCCTATCGGCATCATTATCATGAAGGTTGTCTTATCAGTCATTCAAATGATTACCTTTACCGGTGCATTAATTGGCTTAGCAACTTCCATCCTTCAAAGCATGTTTGATAAGAGAATCCACAATATTGGAAAAATTAAAATTAAACATCATTATGTCATCTTAGAATGGTCTGCAGTGGGAGCAAATCTTGTTAGAGAACTCTCCTTTATGCACGGTAATAAGACGATTGTTATTTTATCAAGTAAAAATCGAGATGAAATTCAAGAAGAGATTGATAATCTCTTTCTCGAAACTGGAACCAGTAAAAAACATCTCAAATTATTTATTAAACAAGGCGAAGCTTCTAGTCGAAAAGCCCTAAAAGAAATTAATATCGATAAAGCGGAATCCATCGCTATTTTAGGCGCTTCTTCTTGGCTTAACGAATCGAAGAAAAATGACTCTGCTTCTTTTAAGATTTTGATGACTGTTTTATCAATCACCAAGACTAGTAACATCGTCATCGAAACAGATGACCCAGAAGTCACAAAGAACATTCATGACTTAATGCTTGCCTCTACAGATTTAGGCAAAGCCCATATTTCTATCTTCTCTAGAAACACAGTCGTGGGTCATGTTCTAGCCAAGACTGCGGTCAATGTGAATTATTCAAGTTTGTATTATTCACTTTTATCTTTCCAAAACGGTTCTTTCTATGCGATTGATAAACCATATTCAGTTACCGAAGCTTTAGAAAGATATAGCAGTTGCTTACCAGCCTTCAGATATCCAATTTCCGACACAAATGATAAAGATTTGCTTTATCTTTCAGGAAAAAACGAAAGTTCGATTAGACGCGCTCTTTTACGCAAAAAATACACAAGAGAAGTTTCTTTTAAAAAGAATTTAATCAAAAATTCCTTCACCTTATGTGTTATTGGCAAAAATGAAAGAAGCAACGCGATTAAAGAAGCTGTTGAAAGACACAATGAATTAAATGAAGGTCAAATCAATTTATTGATTCTCCCATACGATGTTGATGTTGAGGAAACATTAACAAAACTTCAAAAGGAAAAAGGACAAAAGAAAATCCTTATTCTCAGTGACAACAATGCCTCTGAAGAAAATATGGATAGCAATGTATTCCTAACATTAATCAAAATCAAAGCAAATAAAGATCTCTGTAAAGGCATTGAAACATTTGCGGAAATCTTTGATGAATCTAATAAGTTCTCTTTAGAGAGTTTGAATATTACGGGTGTTATTATTGCTAACCAAATGGTGGCTATCTATTTAACACAACTCTTATGCCACCCAGAATCTCATAACTTCTATGAAGATTTAGTTATTCCAAATGAAACCACAAGTGCGGCGTTTGAAATTCGTTTAGCCAAAGAATTATTAAATGAAAAAGGTGATATCGAATTCACATCACGCGGTGAATTTGTAAGCGCATTATATGAAGCTAGCAATCATGAATATTTACCAATTGGTTTAATTGGCGAAAAGGAACAAAAGAATATTTTTGATTCCGTGACTGGTGTTGTTACAGGCGCAGTCGGTGGTGCAGTTAATCTCGCCACAAAGATGGTTTCAAATATCGGCAACGCGCTTACATTAAGCGATACACCTGAAGAAGCCACATGTGATTTTTCAAATATTTTGTTATTCAATGATCACATTAGAAAGAAAGAAAAACTCGTTATCAAACCAGATACAATCATCATCGTGGTTCATAGATTTTAGGAGTAATTATGAAAGATTTTAAAGAAATAATTATCAAAGATAATTTTTATCAATCTTCATCATTTTTTCCAATGCCTTTAACATTAATTGGAACACTCAATGAAGATGGCTCTTTAACAAGCTATGGAGCTTATTCTTTGATTTTCCCTTATTACATCGCGGGCAAAGGATATTACGCAATGGTGCTTGAATGTCGCAATACCTCTAATACCGCAAAAGGATTGTTGAGACATGGAAAATGCACAATCAATTTCCTTCCATATACAAAGAAGGGATTTAAGCAACATGTTGACTGTGGATTCCCTGGAGACACTCCGGAAGAAAAGATGAAAGACTTTTCATTCACGCCAGTTGATGGAAAATCACAAGAAGAACATCCTGATGAAAAGTATCCAAAGATTTTAAATGAAGCACTTCAAGTATTTGAATGTACTTGGGTTAAAGAACTCGATGGTGCACAAAATGATAAAGTCCAAGAAGAATATGATGGGCCATATCATGATTTCAACGGCATCACCTCTAAGTATGGTGCTCATTTCATTTTGAAAATCGATCACATCTTATTGAAAGACAAATACTACAATTCCTTAATCAATGGTGCGACCAGAAGTAATTTCTGTCCATTACCCACAAACTGGGGATATAGAGATAGCAAAGATTTCTGGTGCAGTGATTATAGAAAACCAAGAGCTACAGGTATTCCAAATCGAGAAATTGATATTTCTTCATTAAAATATGCTGCCACAAGACTCAATACTGATGTACAATTTACAGACGAGGCCTTGAAAACTTTAGTAAAAGTCCCTCGACCATTCCTAAAGCTTGTTCTTCAAGGTTGCGTAAAATGGGCAGATGAAAATGGAGTGAAAATCATCACTGAAAAAGAGATGAAAATAATCTCCGACAAGAGATCTGCAGAAAAGAGTAAAAAGTAATATGAAAAAAGCATCAAGGATTTTATTAACTATCGGTGGTGTCTTCCACATTGTTGATGGTGTCAGCTTCTTTATTGCGGCATTAGTTTTCTTAATTGGATCAATCATCTTCTTCGCTACCGGTGCTAACTGGTTTGGATTCATTTATGATTCAGTTGATACAGAAGAAACCATGACAATAGCTATGACAATGTCTGCCATCATCTATATTGTGTGTGCGTTGATGTTCGTGGGATTTGGAATTATGTCCATTATCGCCGCAAGACTTACATTTAATGCAATCGAAAATGGTAACAAGACAAAATACATCACGGTCATTGTGCTAAGTGCTTTATTAGATGTTATAGCCGCTATTGTTGGTTCAATCTTTGGATTAATTACATTAAATAAAGAAAAGAACGAAAAAGAACCTGAAGTGGTTGAATAGATTATTCAATCTCAGAACGATGAGGGAGCGACGCAATCGCTCCTTTTCTTGTGACTGCAATGGATGAAACTTTACTGGCAAACTTCATTGCTTCTTTAACATGCTTACCCTCGCTTAATGCGGTAACAAAGGCACCGCAATAACTATCACCCGCTCCAGTGGTATCAATTGCATCAACCTTGTGTGGAGCAATAGTAAATGAATCATTTTTATCAACATACAAACTACCTTTTTCGCCAAGAGTAACAATGACGCGTTTGATACCTTTTCTAATCAAGGATTTTGCTCTTTGTTCAAAGTCTCCATTGATGTCTGGAGTGAAGTATTCTAACTCATGTTCGTTAGGAATAAAAAAGTCGATATATTTGAAAGCTGAAGAAGGTACTTCATGGTATGGAGCAGGGTTCAAAATGACAGTTAAGCCCTCCTCCTTCGCTTTGCTCATTGCATAGACAATTGTGTCCACAGGATTTTCAAGTTGCAATAGCAAAAAATCAAATTTTGAAAAGTCAATCTTATCAATATCCTCTTTTGTGATGTCCATATTTGACCCTGGAACAATCACTATTCTATTCTCAGCATTTTGGGTTTCGATGGTAATGCTTGCAACCCCTGTATTTTGTTCAGAAATTTTAAGATTTGCATGTAAGCCAATGCTGTTTAAAAACTCTTGAACTCTTCTTCCGTTGTCATCATTTCCGACAGCACCATAAAACTCCACATTGCCATTTAAAAAGTGAATGGCACAAGCTTGGTTTGCGCCCTTGCCACCGATGTTGGATAAAAAGGATTCTCCATAGACAGTGGTGCCAGGTTCAGGAAGAACAGAAGTATATGTTACATTGTCGATAGAAATGCTACCGATGACTAAAACCTTTTTCATTAGTAAGCCCTGATTCCTTGCTCAACAATATCCCAGTATTTTGCAACATCAATATCCATGGCAACATAGGCGTTATGTGGTGCGTGTAGATAGTCAAAAACATCGCAATTTGTTCTGCCATAACTTGGGCCGTGAGATATATCAATTACTACATTCATTTTTTCAAATTTAATCAAGTTTCCATCGATGATGGAAGCGATAGTGGCGGGATCATGCAAAGGACCTGCTTTTACACCAAATGTTTTTCTTTGGTTTTCATTAAAAACTCTCATTAATTTAACAAACATATCGCTTGCCTTATTATTGATCTTTTCCATTCTACTAATCACTTCATCAGTGACGATAACTTTTCTTGTGACATTAAGACCAACCATCTTCACAGTGACACCGCTTGAGAAAACGACATGTGCAGCTTCTGGATCGCACATAATATTGAATTCTGCTGCAGGACTTGTGTTTCCGTTATCAACAGAACCACCCATGATAATAATTTCATCTAATCTTTCTAAGATTCTTGGCTCCATTTTGATTGCCATTGCAACATTGGTTAATGGACCAGTGGCAACGATAGTGACTTTGTCATTGTTCATTACGGAATCAATTATTAATTGAACACCGTGTCTTTTATCAAATTTGTCACCATAATCTGGAAATTCAAAACCATCTAATCCACTTTCACCATGGATAGCAGCACATATAACTCTTTCTCTCACCATTGGGAATTCACATCCAACACAAATTGGAACGTTGATTCCTAAATATGTAGCGACATTTAAAGCATTTCTTGCTGTCTTTTGAATTGTTTGATTACCAGCAACAACACTGATACCTAGTAAGTTGATATTTGGGTTTTTACCCGCTAATAAAATAGCCACCGCATCATCGTGACCAGGATCGCAATCTAAGATAATATTTCTTTTCATATTATGTATTTCCTAACTATTTTTAGATTAATGTTTTCAATATAATTGTTCAATTATTAAATCATTTGAATTACACTAAATTTATGAAAAAATTCATAAAGAATCACATTCCCTTCCTTATAATGTCTTTCATTTTGTTATTAATGATTGTTTTTCTAATCGTTATGTCTGTTCTTCAACAAAACGCTCATATCGCTGAACAATGGACTAGATCATTTGGAAGACAATATACAAAAGCAATGTCTGCATTTAACAGTAACTTCTTGTTTAGCATCACTGAAGCAAGTGCGATTATCGTTATTATTTCATGTGTCTTCTTCTTAGGGTGGGGTTTCTCATTCTTAGGAAATAAAAAAGTCTGGCCATTTGTTCATAGAGCAATGATGGTGACTTTAATTATCGTAGGCACAGTCACAATGTATAACGCGAGTGTTGGTTTTGCATACACTCGTGAAAAACTTCCAATAGAAGGATATACAGGAGAAATCAAAAAAGAGGATTTTAGAGCCATTGCTGAATATTTCGTGGAAGATTATAACAACTGTGCCAAAGAGCTTGGAATCGACGAAAAAGGCGAATTAATCATGCCTTATAAGTATGAAGATATGATTGCGAAGATTCGTTTAGAATTTAACAAGTTAAATGATGATTATTTTAGCGACACAGTTGCTCATCCAAAAGCACTAGAAACTTCTGGTTTATTTACCACAGTGGGAATCGTCGGAATGTACTTTGGAGTATTAGGTGAGGCTAATTACAGCACCTATAGCACAAATGCGGAATTACCATTCTGCATCGCACATGAATTATGTCACTCAATAGGAGTAATGAGAGAAGATGACGCTCAGTTCTTATCATTCTATTTATTATCCACAAGTACTGATCCATTGCTTAGATATTCTGCTTACTACAACACCATCAGCAGTATTTTAGGAATCACTTTCTACACTGGTAACAGTGATGACTATGATGAAGTGAGAAATCAAATTTGCGATGAAATAAAAATCAACTATAGATATATCTATAATCATTGGAAAAATAAGATGTTCTTATATGATTTAGGAAACGCTATTAATGACTGGTATTTAAAAACTTTCAGTCAGAAGAAAGGCACCTCTTCATATAACGACACACCAACAGAAATTGATCCTGGTGGATTTGTAATTACACTCTCCAATTATCAAAGTATTTATTTTAAAATATATTACGACAATCATATTTAGGAGGAATTATCATGGAAGAAAAGAAACTTCATCATTTTCAATGCACTGTTTGTGGATACGTCTATGAAACAGAAGAAGATGAATTACCAGATGATTTTGTTTGCCCAGTTTGTGGCGTCGGAAAAGAAATGTTTGTCAAAGTTGACTAATTATTAAATTAGTAACATTGAAACTTAAATATGAATCATCAATGTTTTCGGATGATATAATTTTGGGGAAAGGAGAATTTATTATGTTGAAAAAACTAGCTGCTGAATTTGTTGCTACAATGATTCTTGTTCTCATTGGTTGCGGTGTCGCAATTGGTGTTGGATGTGGTGATAACGCTGGTATCGTTGCTACAGCTGCTGCATTTGGTGTTTCCATCATCGTCTTAGCTTACACAGTTGGCCAAGTCTCTGGTGGTCATGCAAACCCAGCCGTCTCATTAGCAATGGCTATCCGTGGTGACATCTCATGGAAAGAATTTGCATTATATGCATTAGCTCAAGTTCTTGGTGCATTAGTCGGTAGTGGTATCTTAGCTTTAATCTTCTTAACAGTTAAGAGTACTGGTGCAAACGGCATCGGCGCTCCATTAATCAATGCTGTCACAGATGCAGGTTTGAAAGATAATGGTGCTAAATTTGCTGCATTAGGTCTTGCCGTCTTAGTTGAAATCGTTTTAACATTCCTCTTCATCCTTCTCATCCTTGGTGTTACATCCAAGAAAGAATGGGGTGGCTTTGCAGGTTTATTAATCGGTATCGCTTTATTCGGTATCCACTTAGTTGGTATTCCATTAACCGGAACATCAGTCAACCCAGCCAGAGGCTTATCCGCACTTGTCTTCTCAATGTTTACCGGTAAAGACGTTGGCGATAAAGCATTAATGCTTATCCCAGCCGTTGTTGCTCCATTCATCGGTGCTGCTTTAGCAGCATTAGTGTGGAAGCTCTTTGCGGGCAAAAAAGAAGCAAAAGAAGCTGAATAATTCTCATTACAAATAAAATAAAGCCGCTAGGTTCGTCCCAGCGGTTTTATTTTTATATCTTCAAGATATCGATAACGACATCAATCATCTTTTCAAATTGTTGAATAACTAAGAACTCAAATCTACCGTGATGGTTATATGATCCAGTTCCTAAGTTTGGAGTTACTAAACCCATCTTGGAGAATGTTGCGCCATCGGTACCACCTCTAATTTTTGTGGAGCGTGGTTCGATACCATTCTTTCTTAATGCTGCTTTTGCTAATTCCACTGGTTTAGGATTCTTATCAACATAGGGTTTCATATTTTCATATTGCTCTTTAACAATAACTTCAATATTGATGCCAGGATATTTTGTCATGAGTTTTGCAGCGTTTTCTTTGATGATTTGATTGCGATTTACAAGTTTTTCTCTATCAAAATCCCTCAAAATAAGCTCAGCATGGATTTTATCTGATGAACCATTAACATCGTTCATGTGCCAGTATCCGTCATCTTCTCCGGCCTCAAATGGTGTATCGTTTTTCGGCATGAGATTGATTATTTCATTGAGTACTAAAATGGCATTAATTAGTTTGCCTTTTCCTTCACCTGGATGGACACTTACACCTTGAATATTGATTTCAACACCTTGTGCATTAAAGTTTTCAAAATCAACATTTTCGATATCAGCACCGTCGACTGTAAATGCATAATCTGCATCCATCTTCTCTAAAGAGAAGTGTTTGGAACCTTCACCGATTTCTTCATCAACAGTAAATGATACACTGATGTTATGATGCTTGACTTCAGGATGATTATGGAAGAATTCAAGTGCATTCATGATTATAGCGATACCTGCTTTATCATCTGCGCCCAATAATGTTGTTCCATCGGTAGTTACTAAGTCACATCCTTTGAACCTATTGAGTATTGGAAATTGCTTTGGCGAGAATGTGTATTGCTCGTTCAAAACGATATCCCCTCCATCATAGTTTTTATGAATTTGAGGATTAACACCTTCACCAGTTACTTCTAAGGCTGTATCAATATGTGTATTTAAACCGATTTTATCGCCTTCACCTTGAAGATGAGCATAGACGATACCATATTCATCCATGTAAGCATCAGAAAGACCCAATTCTTTTAATTCTTCTACTAAAAGACGAGATAAGTTCTTTTGTTTTTCAGTTGATGGCGTGGTTCCGGTTTTATCATCTGATTGTGTATCGATCTTTGCGTATCTAATAAATCTATCTATTTTTGCCATATTGTTCACCTCAGTGCTCTTATTATAGTTTCTTTTAAAGAATAATGTTTCTATTTATTAGAAATAACATATAATAAAGTCCATGAAAGAAATTATTGAAATCAAAAGAAAAGAATTTGAAGTTCTCGAGAAACTCGGAGAGCATTCTTATAAAGTAAAAAGAAAAGATAAAATCTATTTCTTAAAGAAGTACGACAACAAAGATTCGTTCAACCAATTTGTTGAACAATATCGTAGATTAAAGATTACAGCGATGGATATTCCAAAGTGTTATTTGTTCGATAAGAATCTTTTAATTAGTGTTGTAGACTTCATTGAAGGAGATAATATTTTTGAAATCCTTCTCAAAGAAGAAATCAAGAACGAAGAGATTTATAAGAACCTTTTCTTAGCGGAATGGTATATGAGAAGAGAAAAGCTCAGAATCGATTTCCATCCAGACAATTTTATATTCAATGGTAAGAAACTCTATTATCTTCCATATAAGTTTGGAAAGTTTGAACCAAACTATGATTTTAATATGAATGACTTGCGCTTATGGTTCATCACCAAACAATTTGCTCAATACGCAAAAAGCAAGGGAATTGATTTTGACGATTCACGCGTAGGCAATGAATACGCGACAAATAAACAAATCGCCCTTATGGCGGTCAAATACTACATGTAATATGAACTACATTGTTTTTTCTATTTCCGGTAATAAGAAGCTTGCTAATGAAGTGGCGAAAGCGTTAAATGCAGAAGTTGGCAAAGTTTATAAAAAGACTTTTGCTGATGGAGAAATAATGGTTAAAAGTGCATCTGATGTTAAAGACAAGGATGTAGTGATAATTCAATCAACTTCCAAAAATGTGAACGAAGAATTGTTTTGCTTACTTTTACTTTTGGATTCAGTCAAACGTTCTGGTGCAAGATCAATTAAATTGTTCATGCCATATTTTGCATATAGCAGACAAGAGAGAGTAAGTTGGGTCAATGAACCAGTCTCATGTGAGGTTGTGGCGAACATAATTGATACCGCTGAATTTGACAGTTTGACATGCTTCGATTTGCATCATCCAATTATCGAAACCTTCTTCAAACATGAGATTAAAAATAAACCTACAACAAAACTATTTGCTCAATATTATTTAGACTATTTTAAAGCCCAACGAATTTCCAAAGATGAAGTGGTCATTGTTTCACCAGATCATGGCAGTAATTCAAGAGCAGACATGTTGTCTAGAGAACTTGGAGAAGTTGAAATCGTCATTTTAGACAAAGTTCGTCCTCAACCAAACAGAGCAGAACATCTTGAGATTGATGGTAGCTTAGTGAAAGGCAAAGTATGCATTCTTATTGATGATATAATAGATACAGGTGGAACTATAAGTTCAGCATCTAAGTTATTACGCGAAAAAGGCGCAAAATCCGTGTTAGTTGCCGCAACACACGCTGTCTTGTCAAAAGGATGCGTGACAAGGTTGAAAGAATCTGGAATTGATGATTTAGTGGTTTCTAACACAATCGAAAAGAAACTTGATCAATTCATCAATAAAGTAGATATTCTTCCATTAATCCTTGAAGAATTTAGATGAAAAATTAATCAAATTTGAAAATCATAAAATTAACAGAAATTGAATTTAATATTAAACGAATGCAATATTAAAACAACAACCTACAAGAAAAGAAGCGAATTAACGATGACATTTGAGATAATTATACAAATTGTTCTATTAGGAATTGGCCTATCAATGGACGCTTTTTCAGTTGCGCTTGTTGATGGTTTAACAATGAAAGGAATCACCAAAGGAAGATCGTTCTTTATTGCTGGTTCTTTTGGATTTATGCAAGGCTTCATGCCTCTAGTTGGCTTCTGGATTGTTGAACTCGTTGAACAAATAGCTGGTAGTATTGCTGGAGAAAAAGCTGGCCAAATTACTGCATTGATAGTTGTGTGGCTTGCCTTTGTCTTACTTTTAATTGTTGGTGGTAAGATGCTTATTGAATCCATTATTGAACTAAGAAAGCCTCAAGAAGAAAAAGAGGAAAAACAATTCTCTTATAAAAATGTTCTTCTTTATTCTGTTTTAACTGCAATTGATGCTCTCGCTGCAGGCGTCACAATGCACACAGGTTTATCTAATACAGGCACAGTGTGGCTACACGTTGTAATTATTATGGTTATCACATTTGGCCTCTCATTAGTCGGATTGTTCCTAGGAACAAAAATTATCAAACTTCTTAAAGGAAGATATGAAATCTCCGGAATTATTGGTGGTTGTATTCTCATCCTTTTAGCGGTTTGGGTTATCTTAAGTCACTATTTACCTCTTTAGAAATATTTTTCTAATGTTGAAAATAATATCTAAGCCCCATAAAATATATGGGCTATGAAAAATTTTTGGTTAGAAATCTTACATATCGATAAACAAACAGGAGCTAGATACGGAATCCTTCATACACCTCATGGAGATGTGGAAGTTCCTATGTTTATGCCTGTTGGTACTTTGGCCACAGTTAAATCTTTATCACCAGAAGAATTAAAGAGCATGGGTGCTGGTGTTATTTTAGCTAACACTTATCACTTATCTATTAGACCTGGTGAAGATATTGTCGCTAAAGCCGGTGGACTTCATAAGTTTATGAATTATGATGGTCCAATCTTAACTGATAGTGGTGGTTTCCAAGTCTTTTCTTTAGCGGAACGCAGAAAGATTACTGAAGAAGGAATCACATTCAAGAATCACCTTAATGGTGATAAGCTATTTTTCTCACCAGAAAGAGCTATTGAAATTGAAGAAAAATTAGGTGCGGATATTATCATGTCATTCGATGAATGCATTCCTTATCCAGCAACTTATGAATACGCAAAAAAATCAACCGAAAGAACATTAAGATGGGCTAAAAGAGGTCTTGAAGCACATAAGCGTGAAGACCAAGCTTTATTTGGTATTGTCCAAGGTGGAGATTATCAAGATTTAAGAGAAATGTGCGCTAAAGAATTAGCGGCCATGGATTTCCCTGGATATTCCATTGGCGGTACATCCATTGGTGAGCCAAAAGATAAATGCTTTGAGATGATTGATTATGCGATCAAATACTTACCACAAGATAAGCCAAGATACCTTATGGGTGTTGGTTCACTTGATTATTTATTAGGTGGTATTGCTCGTGGTGTAGATATGTTTGACTGCGTCTTACCAACCCGTATTGCGCGTCACGGAACACTCATGACTTCCAAAGGAAGAGTGAATATCAAAAACGAAAAATATAAGGAAGATTTCACTCCTTTAGACGAGAATTGCGATTGTTATTGCTGCAAAAATTACACAAAAGCATATTTAAGACATCTATATGTCTGTGATGAAATGTTTGGGAAAAGACTTATGTCCATCCACAACATTCGTTTCTTAATCAAGATTATGGAAGGTGCTAGACAAGCCATTAAAGAAGACCGCTTTGGCGACTATATGGAAGAAGTTCTTAACACCTTTGGTGATAAGAGAGGTTTCTAATGGATATCAATTTATTTGATTTTTATTTACCAGAAGAACTCATCGCTCAAAAGCCAGTTCAAAAAAGAGATGAATCTCGTTTGCTCGCGGTAAATCTCAAGGACCACACTTATGAAGATAAGCACTTTTTTGATATTACCAATTATTTAAAACCAGGTGATGTCTTAGTGAGAAATAACACAAAGGTCATTCCTGCTAGATTACTTGGTATTAAAGAGAAAACCGGAGCCCGCTGCGAACTATTGCTTTTAAAGCAAATAGAAGGTGATAACTGGGAATGCTTAACAAGACCTGCAAAATCTTTAAAAGTCGGCGCACGCGTCGATTTTGGTGATGGAAAACTCATCGCTGAATGTATTGAAGAACGTGACGAAGGTTTAAGAGTTTTCAAGTTCATCTATGATGGAATCTTTTTAGAAGTCTTAGATACATTAGGAAAAATGCCTTTGCCTCCATATATTAGAGAACAATTATGCACAAATGATAGATATCAGACCGTGTACGCAAAATTTGAAGGTAGTGCAGCTGCGCCAACCGCAGGATTCCACTTTACTGAAGAGTTATTCCAAAAGATAAAAGACATGGGTGTAGAAGTTATTGATATTACACTCCATATTGGTTTAGGAACATTTAGACCAGTTAAAGTTACTGATACAAAAGATCACGTCATGCATAGTGAGGTCTATGAAATTTCAGAGGAAGCCGCCGCTAAACTCAACAAAGCAAAAGCGGAAAATCGCCGTATCATTGCTATCGGTACAACTTCAGTTAGAACCCTTGAAGCTAATTACACAAAATACCATACATTTACCGCAACAAAAGAAGCGACAAATATCTTTATTCAACCAGGATATGAGTATAAAGTAGTGAAGGCGATTATTACAAATTTCCACTTGCCAAAATCTACATTAATTATGTTGGTCTCAGCCTTTGCAGGAAGAGAATTTACACTTGAATTATATAAGCACGCAGTTGAAGAGAAATATCGTTTCTTCTCTTTTGGCGATTCAATGTTCCTTTATGGAAAAGAAGATTAATTATCAGAATATATTATTAAAAAAACTCGAAGAAATCGAGAAAAGTGGACGCAAGCCAAGACTCTGTTTGCATGCTTGCTGTGGTCCGTGTTTTACCATTCCATATGAATTAATCAAAAATCATTTTGAAATCACGATCGTTTTCAATAATTCAAACATCTATCCTAAGGAAGAACACGATAGAAGGCTCGCTGAATTTAAGCGTTATATCAAGGAAATTAATGCGGATGTAAAGTTCGTCGAATTTCCATATGATAATTTAACCTATAATAAAGACCTTGAACCAAGGGCAAATGATAAAGAAGGGCACGAAAGATGTCGCATCTGTTTCCGTAAAAGATTAAGACAAGGTTTTGAGTATGCTAGGGAAAATGGATTTGATTATTTTGGAACAGTCATGACTATTTCTAGATACAAAAATGCCCAAGACATTAACAAGATTGGACATGAGTTAGAAGCGGAATTCTCTCCGGTCAAATGGTTGGATGCAGACTTTAAGAAAAACGATGGATATGAGCATTCACTCCTCATAATTAAGGAACACGAGATGTATTTCCAAGAGTATTGTGGCTGTATTTATTCGTATAATGCCTATCTCAGTAAAAACGAGAAAAAATAGTGGAAAAAAACCAAAAATTGACCCCAAAAAATGGGGTTTTTCTTATTTTCGACCCTTATTTTTGATCCAATTTTTACGCATATTTGACACCCGTGTTTTCCCTATAAACAAAATATTTTAATAATTTATTTGACACGTATATGCATAGGGGGTATGATTTTAACGTTGTCTGCCCGCGATGAAATGCGAGGTTGCTGATACACCCACAGGCGTTGTCATGAAGGTGTCATCAGGTAATTCGTATCGAGCAGGTCATGGACAAAGCCTGAAAGTGATATAGGAGGAAATTTCATGGCAAAAACTAACAAGATCAGAGTTCGCCTTAAAGCTTACGATCATGTCAATCTCGACTTGAGTGCGGCAAAGATTGTGGAAGCGGCGAGCAAGACCGGTGCAGAAGTTGTCGGTCCTATCCCTCTCCCAACGGAGAAACAAGTATTCACGATTTTGAGAGCTGTTCATAAGTACAAAGATTCCCGTGAACAATTCGAAATCAGAACACACAAGAGACTCATCGATATTAACAAACCTAGCAAGGCCACGATGGATTTATTAAAGAATCTTGACTTACCTGCAGGAGTTAGCATCGAGATCAAAATGTAAGGAGGTAAGAGTTCATGAAAGCAATCGTTGGACGCAAAATGGGCATGACTGAAGTCTTCGCTGAAGATGGAACAATGTACCCAGTATCAGTCGTCGAAGTCTTACCAAACGTTGTCACACAAGTTAAAACACTTGAAAAAGATGGATATGTGGCAGTCCAAGTCGGCTATGAAGAAAAACGTGAAAGCCGCGCTAACAAATGTGAAAAAGGTATCGCTGCAAAAGCTAATACAACTCCACATTACGTCAGCAAGGAATTACGTGGTGATGAAATGGCCAACTACCAATTAGGTGACAAAATCACAGTCGACCTCTTCAAAGCAGGCGACATCGTTGACGTCATCGGAACAAGCAAGGGTCATGGTTACACCGGCACAATCAAACGCTGGAATATGACAATCGGTCCAAAAGGACACGGTTCAGGTTACCACAGAGGTCAAGGCTCCTTCGCTAATAATGGTCGTTACAACCATGGTGTTATGCCAGGCAAACACATGTCAGGTCACATGGGTAATGAATCCGCGACAATCTTAAACTTAACCGTTGTCGCCGTGAACGCAGAAAAGAATTACATCTTAGTTAAAGGTGGCATTCCTGGTCCACGTAAAGGTATCGTCGTTATTCGTAGCGCGGTCAAAGTGGTTAAGAACGCAAAAGCGGTCAAGACATTAATCGACCGCACACCTGCTCCAGTGGAAGAAGCACCAGTTGCTGAACCAGCTCCTGAAGCAACAGCTGAATAGTGAAAGGAGAACGTAAACATGGCAGAAAAGAAAACAGTCAGCGTCAAAGTTTATAACAAAGCTGGCGAAGAAGTTTCCAAATTAAGTTTAAAAGCCGAAGTCTTCGGTATTGAACCAAACAACCAAGTTATGTTCGACGCTGTTCAAGTTGAACAAAGCAACGCTAGACAAGCGACAGCCAAAACAAAGGTCCGTCACGAAGTCAGCGGTGGTGGAAAGAAACCATTCCGTCAAAAAGGTACAGGCCGTGCACGTGCCGGTACAACAAGATCCCCAATTTGGGTTGGTGGTGGAACGGTCTTCGGTCCAGATGGAAATCAATCTTATAAGATTTCCCAAAACAAGAAAGCCCACAACTTAGCATTAAGAAGTGCATTAAGCTTAAAAGTTAAAGATGGCATGAAAGTTCTCGATGAGTTAAAACTCACAGAAAAGAAAACCAAAGAATTCTTAAAAGTCTTAGATGCCCTTAAAGTGGGTGGCAAAGCCTTAGTGGTCGTTGATGAAATTGATGAAAACACATTCTACAGCGCATCCAACTTAGACTGGGTCAAATTAGTGACCATTGATAACGTTAGTGTTCTCGACTTACTCAATGTTGATACAGTCGTTTTCACAAAGTCCTCAGTGGAAAATTTACAAAAGGAGGTTTTGAAATAGTTTATGGCAGCTAAAAAGAAAGCTGAAGCTAAAGCAGCAAGCCGCTTCGCAAAACCAACCGAAAAAGATTTCGCAGTCATCCTTGAACCAAGAATCACAGAAAAGTCCATGGATCAAATGCAAAATCAAAACAAGATAACCGTTAAAGTTCTTGATAGTGCGAACAAAACTGAAATCAAATTAGCAGTTGAAAGAATCTTCCAAGTTAAAGTCGAAGATGTTCGCGTCTCTAATGTGAGAGCCAAATCAACAACTAGAGGAACCCGCTACCAAGGCAAACTCTCCGGTTACAAGAAAGCAATCATTACCATCGCTGATGGTGAAGCGATTGACTTATTCAAGGACTAATCACAAGTTCAATTTAGTCCAAATTATAGGAGGAAAAAGTAATGTCAATTAGAACTTACAAACCTACGTCCGCAAGCCGTAGAAACATGACAAATTCGACATTCGAAGAAATCACAACAAATACTCCTGAGAAATCATTATTAGTCAGTTTAACCAAAACAGGTGGCCGTAATAACCAAGGTAAAATTACCTGCCGCCACATTGGTGGAGGTCATAAACGCAAATACCGCGTTATCGACTTCAAACGTAATAAGGACAATATCCCAGCGGTTGTGAAAACTATCGAATACGATCCAAACCGCAATGCGAATATTTGCTTAATCTGCTATGCAGATGGTGAAAAGCGTTATATCATCGCTCCAAAAGATATCAAAATCGGATACAAAGTCGTATCTGGTGAAGCCGCTGACATCATGCCAGGCAACGCCATGTGCTTAAAGAGCATTCCTGAAGGTACATTCATTCACAACATTGAATTAGTTCCAGGTAATGGTGGTCAATTATGCCGTGCCGCTGGTGCAGCAGCTCAAGTCCTCGGTTCCGAAGGTAAATACGTTCTCGTGAGATTAGCTTCTGGTGAAGTTAGAAAAATCTTAAAAGAATGTAGAGCTACAGTTGGTGCCGTTGGCAATGAAGACTGGAACCTCATCAACGTCGGTAAAGCCGGCAAAACAAGATGGCAAGGTACCAGACCAACAGTTCGTGGTTCAGTTATGAACCCATGCGATCACCCTCATGGTGGTGGTGAAGGTAAATGTCCAGTCGGACGTGATGCACCACGTACACCTTGGGGCAAACGTGCTCTCGGTGTGAAGACACGTAAAGTGAAGAAAGCGTCCACCAAATTAATCGTCCGCCGTAGAAACGGTAAATAATGCAGAAGGAGGAAAATGAATTATGGCAAGAAGTTTGAAAAAAGGCCCATTCGTGGATGAACCATTAATGAGAAAAGTTGAAGCCTTAAACGCAGCTAACAAAAAAGAGATCATCAAAACATGGTCCCGTAGAAGCACAATATTCCCACAATTTGTCGGACACACCTTTGCAGTTTATAACGGTAAAGAACACATCTCTGTGTATGTCACAGAAGATATGGTCGGACATAAACTCGGCGAATTTGCTCCAACCAGAAAATTCACCGGACATACAGGCCACACAGCTGAAGATAAAGCAGCTGCCGCCGCTAAATAGGAGGTTTGATCATGGCAGAAGAAACAAAGAAAACAACTGCTAAGAAAGCCGCTGCTCCTAAGAAAGCAGTAAAGAAGGCTGAACCAGTTGAAGAAGTTAAAGCTCCAGTTGAAGAAGCTCCTAAGAAAGCACCAGCCAAGAAGGCTGCTGCTAAAGCAGAGAAGAAAGTCGAAGCTCCAAAGAAACCTGCTCCAACAGAAGCACGCGCTATCGCAAAGAACGTGAGACTTACTCCTCGTAAAGCCAGATTAGTTATCGACCTTGTTAGAGGTAAGAATGTTAAAGAAGCATTAGGTTTATTAGCAATGACAAACCGTGCTGCATCCGAACCAGTCAGCAAGTTAATCAAATCCGCTGCTGCTAACGCTGTTAACAACTTCGGTATGGATGAAGATAGCTTATACATCGCTCAAATCTGGGCAAATGATGGCTTAAGAATGAAAAGATACTTACCAAGAGCAAAAGGTTCTGCTTCTGGTTTAGTGAAAAGAAACTGCCACTTAACAGTGGTGGTCAAAATGAGATAGGAGGAAAACATCAATGGGTCAAAAAGTTAATCCAGTAGGTATGCGTGTTGGTGTCAATCGTGATTGGAATTCACGTTGGTACGCAAACGAAAAAGAATACCATGTGTTCCTCAACGAAGATATTAAGATTCGTCAATATCTCGAAAAGAACCTCAAAGATGCCTTATTATCTCACGTCGAAATCGAAAGAGTCGCCAGCAAAGATGCAAAAGGCACAAACCTTGTTGTTACTATCTATGTTGCACGTCCAGGCGTGGTTATCGGCCAAGATGGTAAGAACATCAACAAAATCAAAGAAGATTTAGCAAAATTAGTGAAGAGTGATGCCATCCGCGTTGATGTCCTCGAAGTCAAAAATCCTGACTTAGATGCCAACATCGTCGCTCAATCAATTGCAAAGCAATTAGAAGAAAGAGCATCATTCAGAACCGCTCAAAAGAAAGCCATTCAAAGAGTTCGTAAGTCCGGTGCTAAAGGTATCCGTACAGTCGTCTCTGGCCGTTTAGGCGGTGCAGATATCGCACGTAGCGAAGGTTATAAAGAAGGTGTTATTCCTCTACATACACTTCGCAGTGATATCGACTTCGCGATTTGCCATGCTGCTACACAATATGGTCGCTTAGGCGTCAAAGTGTGGATCTGCCGTGGTGAAATTCGCCCTGAACTTCAAAAGAAATCTTCTGAAGAGAAAGGAGAATAGTCATGTTACAACCAAATCGTGTGAAATATCGTCGTCCTCATATTATTAAATATGAAGGCAAAGCAACATCTGGTAACACTGTTGCATTTGGTGAATTCGGACTAGAAGCACTTGAAGGTGCTTGGATCACAGCCCGTCAAATTGAAGCGGCTCGTGTCGTCATTTCCCGTTATACCAAAAGAGGTGGCAAGATCTTTATTAGAATCTTCCCGCACTTAGCTAAAACCAAAAAGGCCGCCGGCACCCGTATGGGTTCTGGTAAAGGTTCCCCAGAAGATTGGGTGGCAGTAGTCAGACAAGGCTGCATCATGTTTGAAATGAGCGGCATTGCTGAAGATCAAGCTCGTGAAGCTCTCCGCTTAGCGGCTTACAAACTCCCAATCAAATGTAAAGTTGTCAAGAAAGGAGAAGAGTAATCCATGAAAATTAATGAAGTCCGTGAATTAACCACCGCAGAATTAAAAGAAAAACTCTATTCCTTAAAGGAACAACTCTTCGAACTCCGCAGAAAGAAAGCTGTCGGTGCTCTCGAAAAACCAGAAGATGTCATCGGAGTTAGAAAAGACATCGCGCGTGTTAACTTAGTATTAAGAGAACGCGAACTCGCAAGTAAATAGGAGGATTGACGCATATGGAAAGAAAAGTTCAAGCCCGTCGTACCATCCAAGGTGTTGTCGTCAGCAATAAGAACGATAAAACAATCGTCGTCCTTGTCGAAACACACAAAAGACACGCCAAATACGGCAAACGTGTCAAATATGGTAAAAAATACTATGCTCATGATGAAAACAATGAAGCAAAGAATGGCGATACAGTTACCATTATGGAAACAAGACGCTTAAGTGCTACAAAGAGATTCAGATTAGTGAGCATCGATAAGAAAGCCGTCATGTCTGTTAAAGAAGCTGAAGCTGAATTAAAAGAAGAAATTCTTGAAGCTGAAATCAAAACAGAAAAAGTTGAAGAACCTAAAGTAGAAGAAGTCAAAGCTGAAGAAGCTCCTGTCGAAGAAGCCCCAGCCAAGAAACCTGCTGCTAGAAAGGTTAGTAAAAAAGCAAAAGAAGAATCCAAGGAGGAAAGTAAGTAATGATCCAGAAAGAAACAAACCTTGTTGTCGCTGATAACAGTGGTGCACGTTCTGTTCGTGCTTTCACCCTCTATGGTGGTTCAACCCGTAAATCATCTTCCATCGGTGACATTATCAAATGTGCCGTTAAGGATGCTATCCCAAATGGTAAGGTGAAAAAAGGTGACGTCGTTAGATGTGTTATCGTTAGAACCAAAAAGGCTATCAATAGACCAGATGGTTCCACAATCGCATTCGATGACAATGCCGTGGTCATTATCAATGATGATAACGCACCAGTCGGCACACGTGTCTTTGGCCCTGTCGCTAGAGAATTACGTGATTGTGGTGAAGAAGGATTCATGAAAATTGTCTCCCTCGCACCAGAAGTGTTATAAGGAGGAATAAAAGACTATGAATTTAGTTAAAGGTGATACAGTCATCGTTATCGCAGGTCGCGATAAAGGCAAAACTGGCGTAATCCAAAAAGTTATTCCTGAAAGTAACAGAGTTGTCGTTGAAAACGTCAACTTACGCAAAAAACACAAAAAACCAACCCAAGCCAACCCAGAAGGCGGCATTGTTGAAATCTATGCTCCAATCGATGCTTCTAACGTTATGTTAGTCGATCCAAAGACCAAGAAACCAACAAGAATCGGCCACAAAGTTGTCAAAGGTAAGAAAGTCCGCTACGCAAAGAAGAGCGGCACAGTGCTATAAGGAGGAAATAACCATGGCAGAAGAAACAAAGAAAACTACTGTGAAGAAAACCTCCACAGCCAAAGCTGCTCCAAAGAAAGAAGCGGCTCCAAAAGCAGAAGCTCCAAAGGCTGAAGCCCCAAAAGCGGAAAAGAAAGTTGCTAAGAAAGGCAACGGTAACAAAGTTTCCGCTATCCAACCTCGTTTAAAAGTTAAATACGAAAACGAAGTGAGAAAAGCATTATTAGAAAAATATAATTATTCTTCTACAATGCAAATCCCAGGCTTATCTAAGATCGTCGTCAACATCGGTTGTGGTGATGCCACACAAGATGGCAAACGCTTAGAAGAAGCTGTTGCTGAATTAGCACAAATCACCGGTCAAAAACCAGTTATTACAAAAGCGAAGAAATCCATCGCTTCCTTCAAATTAAGAGAAGGTCAAGAAATTGGTTGTAAAGTTGATTTACGCGGCGTGCGTATGTGGGACTTCTTTGATAAGTTAGTCTCAATCGCGCTCCCACGTGTTCGTGACTTCCGTGGTGTCAACCGTAACGCCTTCGATGGTCGTGGTAACTACACCTTAGGTATCAAGGAACAATTAATCTTCCCTGAAATCGAATACGATAAAGTGCAAAAAGTTCGTGGTATGGATATCGTTATCGTTACCACCGCAAGAACAGATGAAGAAGCATATACCTTATTAGATTTATTAGGTATGCCATTCAATAGATAGGAAAGGAGTACACAATGGCTAAGACTAGTTTAAAGGTCCGTCAATCAAGACCTCAAAAATACAAAGTTAGAGAATACACAAGATGTGAACGTTGTGGACGTCCTCACTCTGTCTATTCAAAATTCCATTTATGCCGTATCTGCATTAGAGAATTAGCCTATAAAGGTGAAATTCCAGGCATGAAAAAATCATCTTGGTAATAGGAGGAAATAGTAATTATGATGTCAGATCCAATTGCGGATATGCTTACCAGAATTCGTAACGCAAACGCATTAAAACATGAATCAGTCAAAGTCCCCGCTAGCAAGATGAAAATCGAAATCGCGAAGATTTTGAAAGAAGAAGGCTTCATCGTTGACTATAAAGTCAAAGGCGAAGTCAAAAAAGAAATGACCATTACCTTAAAATACGCAGCTGATGGTACAAGAGTTATCTCCGGTTTAAAGAAGATCTCTAAACCAGGCTTACGTGTTAACGTTGGTTGCGAAAAACTTCCAAAGGTCTTAAAAGGCTTAGGTATCGCAGTCATCTCTACATCCCAAGGTGTCATGACTGACGCAAAAGCCAGAACCTTAGGAATCGGTGGCGAAGTTATCGCCTACATCTGGTAATAGGAGGAAAGTTTATGTCAAGAATTGGTAATAAACACATTGAACTCCCAGCCGGTGTTACAGTCGTTGAAGAAAACGGCTTTGCCAAAGTCAGCGGCCCAAAAGGCACATTACTCGTTTCCTTAAATACCGGAATCGATATGAAAGTTGAAGGCAATATCGTCTCCTTCACAAGACAAAATGAACAAAAACAAACCAAACAAAACCATGGTACAGTCCGCGCTAACGTTCATAACGCAGTCGTCGGTGTCTCCCAAGGTTATAAAAAATCCCTAGAAATGCGTGGTATTGGTTACAAAGCCCAATTACAAGGTAATAACTTAGTCTTATGGGCCGGATATAGCCACACCATCACCATCGTTCCAAACGAAGGTGTCAAAATCACAATTGTCGATCCAACCAACATTGATGTTGAAGGTATCGATAAACAAGCTGTTGGTCAAACCGCTGCTCGTATTAGAGAAGTCCGTAGACCAGAGCCATATCTAGGTAAAGGTATCCGTTACAAAGGCGAGTACGTTGCGACAAAAGAAGGCAAACGTGCTGCTGGTAAATAATTAGAAAGGTAGGAATTAGTTGTTTATGGTAACAAAGAAAGATAAAAATGTTTCCCGTGTTCGTAGACATGCTCGTGTGAGAGCCAAATTAAGTGGTTCCGCAGAAGCACCAAGACTTTGCGTCTACCGTTCTAATAAGAATATCGAAGCTCAATTAATCGACGACGTTAAAGGTGTTACATTAGTTTCTAGCTCCTCTATGGCGCTTAAACTTGAAAATGGTAGCAACATTGAAGCCGCTGCTAAAGTGGGCAAAGATATCGCGGAAAAAGCATTAGCGAAAAAGATTAAGAAAGTCGTCTTCGACCGTAGTGGTTATATCTACCATGGCCGTGTGAAGGCTTTAGCAGAAGCCGCTCGTGAAGCTGGCTTAGACTTCTAAGGAGGAATCAATAGTGGAAGAAGAAAAGAAAGTTGCTGAACAAGTCTCAGCAGAAGCTGCTCCAGTTGAAGAAGCTCCAAAAGAAGGTCGTGAAAATCGTCGTCCAAGAGGTGACCGCAACGACAGACGTCCAAGAGATGCCAAACGTGGCGATCGTCGCGATAGAAGAGACGAACCAAAAGAATTTGAAGAACGTGTTGTCTTCATTAACCGTGTTAGCAAAACCGTTAAAGGTGGCCGTAGAATGAAATTCTCCGCCCTCGTCGTTGTCGGCGATGGCAAAGGCCGTTATGGATTCGGTGTCGGTAAAGCCGCTGAAGTCCCAGATGCAATTAAAAAAGCATCCGAATCTGCGAAAAAGAACTTATTTAACATCCACTTAGTGAAAGGTGGAACCATCTCTCACGAAGTCGTTGGTAAATACGGTGCTTGTAATGTTTATCTAAAACCTGCCCCAGAAGGTACTGGTATTATCGCCGGTGGCCCAGTTCGTGCGGTCTTAGAATTAGCAGGTGTTCGTAACGTTTGCTCTAAAGTTTATGGTTCCAGAGCTCCAATTAACATCATTAGAGCTACAAACCAAGGCTTGAACAACCTCAAGAGCTACAAAGAGACAAGATCTCTTCGTGGCAAAGAATAATAAAAATATCTCAATTAGATATAAAATAATTGAATAGGAGGTGCACATATGAAATTACATGAACTTCAAGTAGCCGAAGGCGCTCGTAAGGAACATTACCGTAAAGGTCGTGGTCTTGGTTCCGGTAACGGCAAAACAGCCGGTAAAGGACATAAAGGTCAAAACGCTCGTAGCGGTGGTGGCGTCGCATTAGGTTTCGAAGGTGGTCAATTACCACTCTTCAGAAGATTACCAAAACGTGGCTTCAAAAATGTAAATCATGTCAATTATGCCACCATTAACGTCGGCGATCTCAACAGATTCGAAGACGGTACAGTGGTTTCCTCAGCATTACTAAAAGAAAATGGATTATTATCCAAGGAATATGATGGCTTAAAGGTTTTAGGTGGAGGTAAACTCGAAAAGAAATTAACCGTCCAAGCCAAAGCCTTCAGCAAATCCGCTGAAAAAGCCATTAGTGATGCCGGTGGCAAAATTGAGGTGATCTAATTATGAAGAAAATTGGTCAAATTCTCAAAAACAAAGAAATCATGAATCGTATCATGTTTACGATTCTCATCCTCATCGTATTCCGTATTGGTGCGCAGATTACAGTACCAGGTGTTACATTAGGTGATGACTTACAGAATTATCTCGATAGTTCTTATGCCTTATCCTTAATGAACTTACTTGGTGGTGGAACTCTTCAAAGTTTCTCCATCTTCGCACTTGGCGTGAGCCCATACATTACTGCTCAGATTATCGTTGAATTATTATCAACAGATGTCTTACCAGCATTAACTGAACTCAAACGTCAAGGTCAAAGCGGAAGAAAGAAGATCGAACTTGCAACCCGTTACTTAACTCTTATGTTAGGTGCGGTTCAAGCATATGGTATTATCCAAACCATGAAATCTAGTGAAGCAATTACATTTGTAACCGCTTCTCAAGAATGGCTCACATACATCTACATCATCGTTATTATGATGGCAGGTTCTATGATTGTCATGTGGCTTGGTGACCAAATCTCAGTTAAAGGTATCGGTAACGGTATTTCCATGATTATTTTCGCGGGTATCGTTTGCTCCTTACCTTCACAAATCGGAAATGCCTTCTCATTATGGGTTGGTAACTCCGCGCTTCAAGGACAAGGCGACTCTGCACGTATTGCAGGTATCTTCAAATTCTTGTTATACATCCTCGCTTATGTCTTAATTATTTCCTTCGTTACATTCATCGAACTCTCTAAGAGAAAGATTCCAGTGCAACATTCAGGAAAAGGCGGTGGACAAACACAAAGTATGTCCCGCGCCAGCTTCTTACCAATTAAGGTGAACTCCGCCGGTGTCATTCCTGTCATCTTCGCGAGCTCCATCTTAATGGCACCAAGCGTCATCGTCGCATTCGTCGATGCTGAGCATAGTAGTGATACATGGTTAGGTATCTTCCAAACCAGTACCTTATACGAAATGCCAGGCGGATGGAAAATGCCATGGGGCTTAATCATTTACTTGGTTCTCACCATTGCATTTACATTCTTCTACGCGAATGTCCAAATCAATCCTCAACAACTCGCTGAGAACTTCCAAAAGAACGGATCTTACATTCCTGGTATCCATACCGGTAATGAAACAGAACGTTACGTGAGAAAAGTTCTTAATAGAGTTACCTTCATAGGTGCGATGGCCTTAGCGTTAATTGCTGCTCTTCCAGTAGTGTTAACACTTACAGTCTTTAAAGACAATCCATCATTAGCCTTAGGTGGTACCGGATTAATCATCGTTGTCGGTGTCGCATTAGAAGTTAACAATCAAATCGACGGCTTACTCGCAGGTAAATCCTTCGATGAAGTCGTGGCTGGTGGAGGTCGTTAATTATGTTAAAAAATATCATCTTAATGGGCCCTCCAGGTGCGGGCAAAGGCACCTTAGCCAAACAATTAAAAACAGCCTTTAATCTCACACATATCTCTACAGGCGATATGTTTAGAGAAAATATTAAAGGTGGAACCGAACTCGGTCTTCTTGCTAAAAAGTATATCGATGACGGCCATCTCGTCCCTGATGAAGTGACAATTGGTATGCTCAAAGATAGACTAGCGCAAGATGACTGTGCCAACGGATTCTTATTAGATGGTTTCCCAAGAACTCTTCCACAAGCGGAAGCTTTAGAAAAGTTATCTAAGGAAATCAATCGTCCAATCGAAGTCGTGGTCAACTTAGATTGTGATAACCAAGAACTCATTAGACGTATCTCTGGTCGTCGCGTTTGTAAAAACTGTGGTGCGCCATATCACGTCCAAACCATGAAACCAAAAGTGGAAGGTGTTTGTGATTTATGTGGTGGCCCATTATACCAACGCGCTGATGACAATGAAGAAGCGTTAAAAGTTCGTTTAGACCATTATGTTCATGACACCAAACCTCTCTTAGACTTCTATAGTCAAAGAGGATTATTAGAGAACTTCAATTCTTTAATGGGTAGTCAAGAACTCTTCAATCAAGTTTCAACATTTTTAAACAAATAATATGATTATTACAAAATCTGCTCGAGAAATTAATTTGATGAAAGAAGCCGGTAGAGTGGTGGGTCTAGTGTTTAAAAAACTAGAAGAAGCCATTCGTCCTGGTATGTCGACGTTAGACATCGATGCGATTGTTGAGTCAACAATGCTCGAAAACGACTGCATTCCAGCGGAAAAGGGCTATTACGGCTATCCCGCAAGTGCATGCGTCAGCGTCAATGACACTCTCATCCATGGTATTCCATCTAATAAGATTATTATTAGAGAAGGCGATATCGTCTCAGTGGATATTGTAGCAACATATAAAGGCTATTCCGCAGATGCGTGCCGCACCTATAAAGTCGGCACGCTCACGGAAAGGGCGAATCGAATTGTCGATGTTACCAAACAAGCCTTCTTTGAAGCCTTAAAGGTTGTTAAACCAGGCGCCCACATTGGTGATATCTCCGAAACGATTCAAAAATATGTCGAATCTCATGGTTATAACGTCGTCCGCGAATATACAGGTCATGGTATCGGAGCGCACATGCACGAAGATCCAACCATTCCAAACTATGGAAAAGCGGGCCTCGGACCAGTATTAACAGTAGGTATGGCTCTATGCATCGAACCAATGGTACTTGAAGGTCGTAAAGACATCAGAGTGCTCGGTGATGGATGGACCGTCAAAAGCAGAGATGGAAAACTCACTGCTCACTACGAAAACACAGTAATAGTTACTGAAGATGGTTATGAAATTATTACCATGTACGAAGGAGAAGAATAGTAAATGTCAAAACAAGATATGATTGAAGTTCAGGCGGTCGTTAAGGAGTGCCTACCAAACGCAAACTTTAAGGTAGAGCTCGAAAACGGCGTCGTAATTCAGGCCACCGTTTCTGGAAAAATCCGTATGAATTACATACGCATTCTCCCAGGTGATAGAGTTACGGTAGAAATCTCGCCTTATGATTTAACACGGGGCCGCATAACATTCAGGTTTAAATAAACCGTAATTTTAGGAGGAAAAAACTTATGAAAGTCAGACCCTCAGTCAAACCAATCTGCCCAAAGTGCAGAGTGATTAAGAGAAATGGCAAAGTTATGGTCATCTGCTCTAATCCAAAGCACAAGCAGAGACAAGGTTAATAGGAGGATAAAGTAATATGGCACGTATTGTTGGTGTTGATATTCCTAATGACAAACCAGTCAAAATCGCCCTTACCTATATCTATGGTATCGGTAGATACACCGCCGAACTCATTTGCGAAGGCGCAAAAGTTGACGGCATGATCAGAGTTAAAGATTTAACAGATGATCAATTCGGCGCAATCAGAAATGAAATCGCCAAATATAAAACAGAAGGTGATCTTCGTAGAGAAGTTGCTTTAAACATCAAACGTTTAACAGAAATTAACTGCTACAGAGGATTACGTCATAGAAGAGGCTTACCAGTTAGAGGTCAAAGAACCAAAACTAACGCTCGTACTCGTAAAGGTCCACGTAAGACCATTGCGAACAAGAAGATGGCCCCACAAGGTTAATGAAAGGAGAATAGAGTTATGGCAAAGAAAACTACAACCCGTAAAAAGAAAGTCAAACGCTCATTTACTAAAGGTGTCGCCCACATTCATTCCACTTTCAATAACACAATCGTTACAATCTGTGATGAACAAGGTAACGCCTTAAGCTGGTCTAGCGCTGGTGCAATGGGTTTCAAAGGCGCAAAGAAAGCCACCCCATTTGCCGCCCAACAAGCCGCTGAAGCAGCAGGCAAAGCCGCATATGAACAAGGCATCCGTCAAGTTGATGTCGACGTTAAAGGCCCAGGTCCAGGCCGTGAAGGAGCGATCCGTTCCTTAGCAGTCGTCGGATTACAAGTCTTATCCATCGTTGATAGCACACCAATCCCACACAACGGCTGCCGCCCACCAAAACGCCCAAGAGGCTAATAGGAGGTCTACGATATGAAAATCGCCAATCCATTTGAAAGATTCGGAATTTCCCAAGCCGATTACGACGGTACAGAAAACTACGGTCGTTTCGTCATTGAACCACTCGAAAGAGGTTTTGGTCAAACATTAGGTAACTCCTTAAGAAGAGTTTTACTCTCAAGTTTACCAGGCGCTTCATTATATGCAGTAGAAGTGGAAGGTGCTCGTCATGAATTCACCGCTTTAGAAGGCGTTGAAGAAGACGTCACATCCATCATCCTCAACTTAAAAGGTCTCGTCTTAAGAATTCCAGAAGAAGACGATGGCAATAAAAGATTAGAAATCGATGTCAAAGGACCAGCAGTGGTCACCGCAAAAGATATCGTTCTCCCAGCCGGTGTTGAAGTTGTTAACCCAGATTTAGAAATCGCCCACTTAGTGGAAGGTGGCAGCTTACACATGGTATTACACGCCCGTAATGGTCGTGGCTATATCACTGGCGAACAAAATAAAACTATCCATACTGGTTTAGCCTTAGGCACAATCAGCACAGATAGCAACTACTCCCCAGTTAGAAAAGCCAACTATACCGTCGAAAACACCCGTGTGGGACACGATTCTCGTTTCGACAAGTTAACAATCGAAGTTTGGACAGACGGTTCCATTTTGCCTCAAGAAGCATTAGCGAAGTCCGCTCAAATCTTGATTGCGCACTTAGACAAGTTCTTAGAAGTTGCTAATATCACACGTGATATCAACATCGAAAAAGAAGAAGAACAAGTCGAAGAAAACAAATACGAGAACTTCACAATTGAAGAACTCGATCTCTCAGTTCGTTCTTATAACTGTTTAAAGAGAGCTGGTATTCAAACCATCTTAGAATTAACAGACAGAACTGAAGAAGACATGATGAAAGTTAAGAACTTAGGTAAAAAGTCTCTCAAAGAAATCAAAGAGAAACTCACAGCCTATAACTTATCTTTCAAAGATTTCGAATAAGGAGGTAACAATTTATGCCAGCACAAGGTAGAAAAAATGTCCATGGTAAAACCGGCGTAAGATTTAAAGCCGCGTACACCAAGAGCAAATATGAGAATATGCTTCGTAATGTCGTTACTGACTTAATTCTCAAAGGCTCCGTCAAAGTGACTGAAGCAGTCGCTCGTGACGTCGTTAAAGAAGCAGATCGTTTAGTGACATTAACCAAAAAGGAAGATGTCATGAACGCCAAACGTCAAGCCGCTAGATTCGTCAGAAATATCTCTAACGAAAAAGGCGTCTCTGCGTTAGATGTATTATTCGCTGAAGTCGGTCCAAGATTCGCATCCCGTCAAGGCGGCTATACCCGTAGATTAAAACTCGGTAATAGACGTGGTGATGATGCTCCAATCGTGGTCGTCACTTGGGTTGAATAATTAATCAACTAATTACAAAGAACCATCAGTTCATTCTGGTGGTTTTTTATTATTTCACTGTGGCCAAATATGGTATATAATTTAGTCGCAGGAGGTAAATAACTATGAACATTGTTCCAATGAGAGATCTTAAAAATACCACGAAGATTGAAGCTCTTTGCAAAGAAACAAAAGAAGCGGTTTTTGTAACCAAAAATGGTTATGGCGCTTTAGTGGTCATGGATATGGATCTATATGAAGAACTATTGCAACAAGCTTATGAAGCAAAGTTAATTAAC
>JAFZRR010000044.1 GCA_017619815.1 Bacilli bacterium
ACTTCTAATTGTGTGAGTCCTTGTTCCAAATGAAGTTGAGGAGCAAATCTAATTTCCGCATAGATATATCCCATCTTATAAAGTCTTCTTACTAAGGATGAAACAGCGTGAGCGATATTCTCTTTTTTCTGTAAGAGTTTAAGTGGGAGATCAAATCTCATTAAGTATTCTTCAAGAGACTTGCAATCCATTGGAACATAAATATTGTTTGGGAAATCATTTCCTAAGGAAACACCTTCCTTCTTTGCGAGATATAAGAAGTCTTGTTCACTTAAGGAACCATCTAAATGTAAATGTAAATCTATCATATATTTACTCCTGTAATTCTTTCTTGAAAATCACCGCTTTATTGTCAAAGAATTTATCATTAACTTCAGCTTCATAGCCATCGATTTCTAAATAATTTTTCACTAAGTCTTTAAATGCATCGATCTGTTCACCATCAGGATATCCGCTGTTATTCTCCTTTTTGTGATAATGTATTGGAATAATGACTTTAGGATGAACAATATCGATAATGTCTTTTAATTCTTTTGCGGAGATTGTGTAATAACCATTTATTGGTGCAAGCATAATGTCGACGTTTTGCATTTTTTCTAAAACATCTTTATGAGGAATACAGCCTAAATCACCTGTGTGTAAAACACGGTATCCGTCGATATTAAGAAGATACATATTGTTTAACCCACGGTGTTCACCATTATGATGATCGTGCGGGACCACTATTGTTTCATAAATTAATTCGTTATTTGTGGGAATAATATTAATTAATTCTTTCGCATTATGGTCGTAATGATCATGTGTGCATAATACGTAATTCGCTTCTACGTGCGGTAATGTTAAATTTGGAACAGAACGGTTGCGATATGGATCAATAACAACTGATACGTTTTGCCCTTTTATTAAATAACAAGCATGACCTAAATTGATAATTTTCATACTAATATTTTATATTATTTTGCCACATTGAAAAATAAACAATTTAACAAATTAAAACATTTGTTTTATTATATTTTTAGAAAGGAATAATTTAATTCATCATGGCAAAGAAAGCTAAAAAAGGAAAAGGTATTTTTACCGAATTCAAAGAATTCATTAATAAAGGTAATGCCTTCATGTTGGCTGTTGGTGTTGTTATCGGCGGTGCCTTTGGCGCAATCGTTACAGCATTTGTTAACATCTTATTAAGCGTTGCTACATGGGCAGTCCCAGGTGGCTTAAAAGGATTAGTTACAGTCTTACCAGCACTCAATGCAGCTCAAGAAGGTATGGACAAGTCCATCGGTTTAGGTCAAAAATTTGCAACATCAGATTTACAAGCTTTAGCCGAAGCCTTAGCTAAAAAGACCTATGGTGAAGATGTCGTTGCAGCAAATCCAACACTCATTGAACAAGTTAAAGCCACAATCGTTGGTAAATATGACTTACACGGCACAATCATGACATACAAAATGTCCGCCGTTATCGACTGGGGTGCATTATTAACTGCAATCATCAGCTTCATCATTATCGCTATCGTCCTCTTCATCATTGTTAAAGTCGTCGCAGTTGCCGCCGCAAAGAAAGCAGCTTTAGAAGAAAAAGCAAGAGAAGAGTACTACAACAAGCATCCAGAAGAAAGACCAGTTCCACCAGAACCAGGTGTTCCAGAACCAACAGAAGTCGAACTTCTCAAAGAAATTCGCGATGCTCTTGTAAAGAAATAAGCGAAACAGTTGAATTAATTAAGACTAGACCACAGAAATGTGGTCTTTTCTTTTATATAAAATAAAAGAGTGGTCTTTCGAACCACTCTTATTTTGTTTGTTTAACAATTAGATTTTGTCGTTAGAACCTAAGACATCAACAATCTTATGTTTGACTAATTGTTTGACGTATTCACGTGCTGGTTTTAAGTATTCACGTGGGTCAAACTTTTCTGGATGTTGATTCATGACTTCTCTAATACCTGCTGTTAAGGCTAAACGTAAGTCAGAGTCAATGTTGATCTTACAAACTGCTAATTTAGCAGCTTTTCTTAATTGATCTTCTGGGACACCAACTGCGTCGACTAATTTACCACCGTTTTCGTTGATAATCTTGACGTATTCTTGGTTAACAGAGGAGGAACCGTGTAAAACGATTGGGAATCCTGGGAGTCTCTTACTGACTTCTTCTAAGATGTCGAATCTTAATGGAGGAGGTAATAAGACACCTGTTTTTGGATCACGGGTGCATTGTTCTGGTTTGAACTTGTAGGCACCGTGACTTGTTCCGATAGCGATAGCTAAGCTATCACAACCTGTACGTTTGACGAATTCTTCGACATCTTCTGGTCTGGTATAGGATTCAGCACCATGTTCGACTTTAACGTCATCTTCGATACCTGCTAATGTACCGAGTTCAGCTTCAACTGTAACGTATGGGTGTTTGCTTGTGTCGTGAGCATATTCAACGACTTTTCTTGTAATAGCAATGTTTTCTTCGAATGGTTTGCTGGAGCAGTCAATCATGACTGATGTGAAACCACCGTCGATACATTCTTTACAAATTTCAAAGTCTGCACCGTGGTCTAAGTGTAAGACGATTGGTAAACCTGTGTCTTCCACTGCAGCTTCCACTAAGTGTTTTAAGTAACCTTGTTTTGCATATTTTCTCGCACCAGCGCTAACTTGGAGAATAACTGGGGAGTTGCATTCTTTTGCAGCTTCGGTAATCGCTTGAACGATTTCCATGTTATTGCAGTTAAAAGCACCGATTGCGTAACCGCCTTTGTAGGCTTTTTCGAATAATTCTTTGGAATTAACTAATGGCATAACTTTTTCTTCCTTTTCTGGTAGTATTATATACTATTTTACTTTTTATGATTATCTTTTTTATAAAAAGAGGAACGACTATAATCGTTCCCCTATTTTTTTATCTAGTGACTACCGTATTTTTTACGATATTGTTTGAGAAGTTTTTTAGTATTTGCTTGGCAACATGCACAATCCCCAGTTGGCATATGGTGGATTCTTTTATAAATATAAGTACCGAGAATGGCCGCGACAAAAAGAATCGCCAACACAAGCACTAATACTTCTAACCAAATCCAATTAGGGTTTTGAAACATAATTATTGTCCTTTCTTACTAAGTTTTGCTCTAATCGCGTTATACCATTTGATGGCAAATGGAGTTAAAACGGCGACGACAACGATGGCAACTGAGACTGGGATGGCCCAAGCAAGTTGTCCAGGTTTATATGCTGCCCCACCGATATTTGATGGGAATAAATTGAGGATTGCATAGATAATTGCGCATCCAATATAGGAAGCTACAACCCAGAATAAGATTGTCCATTTGAACTGTCCTTTTGGAAGTTCTGCTTTAGCAGTTGCACATGCCGCAAAGCATGGAATTGTTAACATATTGAAAGCGATGAACGAGATACATCCTTGCCATGTAATACCAGTTGCTTGAATCATCGCGACAGATGCTTCGATACCATCAGCGTCAGCTTCTAAAGCTTCCACGAATGATGGATCTTTATTTAAATAAGCAACTGCGATTGCGCCTAATGTGATAAATGTTGCAATAACATTTTCCTTAGCAATTAAACCAGTAATTGCCGCGACCGCGAATACCCATCCAATTGTGGTTAATTGACTACCAAATCCTAAAGGAGTGAATAACGGTCTAATTAATTGACCAATTGAAGCAAGGATAGATTGATCCATTTCTTCCACCATTCTCCAGTTCCAACCAAAGTTAGTTAAGAACCAAATGACAATTGTGGAAGCTAAGATTACAGTAAATGCTTTCTTAATGAAGTGTTTTGCTTTATCCCAAAGAAGAACCATTAAGGATCTAAATTGTGGCAAGCGATATTCTGGTAGCTCCATAATAAATGGAGCGGTGCCACCTTTTTGCGATGTGTGTCTCATTAATAAGACACAGATAATTGCGGTAATAATACCAATCACATACATAGAATATGTAATAAGGTCGACGCTTCTAAAGCCGAATGCTTCGGCGATGCCGCCGGCAATAGCGACTAAGATTGGGAGTTTTGCACCGCAAGAGAAGAATGGAATAACTCTAATTGTGGCGGTTCTTTCTCTATCGTCTGCGAGTGTACGAGTATTAACCATCGCAGGAACAGAACAACCAAATCCCATAATCATTGGGATGAATGCTCTACCTGATAAACCGAAGTTACGGAACATTCTATCGAAGATAAAGGCGACACGAGCCATATATCCGGTATCTTCCATGATGGCAAAGAATAAGAATAATACCAAGATTTGTGGTAGAAAGCCCAAGATAGCGAATAAACCCGCTAAAGCACCTTCACAAACGAAGCTAGATAACCAAGCTGGTGCTCCACTCATCCATCCAGCAACGACATCATCTTTAATCCAGCCAAACGTCATATCAAAGGCATTAAATAGCAAAACGCCTGGAGAATTAATTCCTTTTTCGCTCCAAACTAGACCTTCCCAAGGAGTTCCAGCAAAAGATGGAGTAATGTTTTTGAATAGTCCACCTAAGAATAATAAGTTCTCGGAGAATGTTAAGTGGAAGATTGTGAATAGGATAACTGCGAAGAGTAATAAACCAAACACTTTATGTGTTAAGACTTTATCAATCTTGTCTGATCTATTATTTTTGACGTTTTGCGCTTCTTCCTCTTTTTCTTTAGAAACTTTCTTCACGGAGTGGAAATGTTCAGTAATGTATTGATATCTCGCATCAGCGATAATGGCTTCAAAGTCATCACCGAAGATTTCGTCATGGAAAGTCTTTTTAAACTCGGTAACCATATCAACGAGGTTTTCGTGGTTTCTTACTTCGAGTTCATCGTTTTCGATTAGTTTAATCGCGTGGAATAAAGGATTGTTGACCTTGCTGCCTTTAAATGCGCGAGTGATATCACCAATAAGGTGAAGTATTTCTTTGTTCTTAATAATAGTCTTGCCTTCTCTTGGTGTTTGGCTTGCTTCATAAGCCTTGACCATGAGTTCATCAAGATTATCATCTCTTAATGCGGAAACGGCCACAACAGGGACGCCAAGTTCATCTTCTAAGGCTTTAATATCAATTGTTGTTCCTTCTTTATTAAGAACATCAATCATATTAAGGGCCACGACCATTGGCACATTAATTTCTAATAGTTGTGTTGTTAAGTATAAGTTTCTCTCTAAGTTTGTGGCATCAACAATGTTGATGACGCAGTCTGGATTCTCATCAATGATGTAGTTTCTCGCTACTACTTCTTCGCTGGTATATGGTGATAAAGAATAAATACCTGGAAGGTCGATGATAGAAACCTTTTCATTGAGTTTCTTATAAACGCCGTCTTTCTTTTCAACGGTAACACCTGGCCAGTTACCGACGTGTGCGGTTGATCCAGTCAAAGAATTAAATAATGTTGTTTTACCAGAGTTAGGATTACCCGCTAATGCAAATCTTTTCATTTCGCTTCATCCTCCACTTCTAAAACAATTAACTGTGCTTCTGTTTTTCTAAGTGTTAATTCATATCCTCTAATTGTGATTTCTAGAGGATCACCAAACGGAGCTTTCTTTCTGAGATAGATTGTCGCATTCGGAGTAACACCCATATCAAGGAGTCTTCTTCTCAAACGACCTTCTCCCTCAACTTTTTTAATTAGGCCAGTCTCGCCTATTTTGAATTCATCTAGTCTTTTTAACATAATTCCTACCTCTCTATGTCACTAGAATTACAAAAATGTAGTTCGGTTAGTCATTTCTAACCTCTACTATGTTAGTCTTTGCTAACCAACTAGTCAATAATAAATTATTAAAAAAGAAAAGATGGCCACCCATCATTTCAATTTACTTTGTAACTTTTCTTTCATTCCCTTTTGGTAATAAGTTCTATTTAATGGAACGATTGAGATAATTCCGTGTGTCACTTGATAGCAATCAGTTTCTTTATCATCATCGAAATTTGTTTGGGTATGTCTTAACGCCCAAAAACCTTTTTCATCTTTGTTGAAATAGTTTTGGTCATGACGGTAATATAAACCACCTAACGCCATACCTTTAACTTCGTTTTCTGGGAAGTTAACATTAAGCATATATTCATTAGATAACAACTTGTTGTTATTAATATATTCCCAAACCTTATCAAAATATTCTTCAACTTCACTGAAGTCTGTGCCTGGATAAGCGGAGAATGCGACAGCGGGTTTAAAGAACATTAAAGCTTCTAAAGCCGCACCGACAGTTGCACTATACATTGTGTCATAAGAAATATTAAGACCATTATTACAGCCGGAAACGACCATATCAAAGTCCATATTTAATACACATAGACCTAAAGAAACACAGTCCACTGGTGTTCCACTGCACTTAAATATATTTTCTTCCACTTTTACTAATTGGATAGGTCTATCTAATGTCACAGATGCGGAACCCGCACTTCTTGGAGAATCAGGAGCGACAATGACAACATTACCGTATTTTTGGAGCAATTTATAAAGAGTTCTAATACCCCTTGCTTCAAATCCATCATCATTTGTTAATAGGATGTTCATCGATATACTCCTTTGCTAGTTTTAATATTGGTAGTTCTCTTTGTTTAATGAGAAGTCCCACACCATCATCTTCTACATTATTCATTAATTCTATGGCTTTATCAATGTCCACGAATCTTAACTCTTGGATTACTTTCTTTTCGTATTCTTCTTTATGCTCGCCTACGTAATTAGTCGTGCGTACTAAATAATAGTAATTATGGTTATTTCTATGAATTAAGTTGTAATAATCTTCCACTTTAGCGAGAAACGTCAGTATTTTCCCCTTATAACCGGTCTCTTCTTCGATTTCTCTAAGGACCCCTTGATGAAATCCTTCATTAGGCTTTTTACCGCCTCCTGGGAGCTCAAAACAGTCGCGATGTCCAAACTTATCATCACTAACGACATGGAGAAGAGCGACTTTATTATTTTCGTTTAACAAAACCGCGCGAAGGACAATCCTTTTGTGGTCGGTATACGTAAATGGATAAATATAATCTTCGAAGTGAAAGACGTTTTTCATAATAAAGATTATACACTATTTCTTAATAAGAAAAAGCGCCACCGAAGTGACGCTTCAAAGGAGAAACAACTACTATTGTGTAATCTTATTTTCTTTAATAACTTTTTCTTTCAAGTATTCAGGAACTTCTTCGTAAGCAACGAATTCTCTGTTGAAGAAGCCAGATGCTTGAGTGATGGATTTTAATTGTGTTGCGTAATCGACGATTTCCGCTTCTGGAATTAAAGCTTCAATTTCTTGGTTACCATGATCCTTTTCTTCAATATTTTGGATTCTAGCTCTTCTGGTATTTAAGTCACTTAAGACGTCACCAGTGAATCTAGATTCAACATTGACTTTAATTCTCATGATTGGTTCAAGAATGATTGGTTTGCATTTTGGATATGCATCTTTGAACGCTAAGATACCGGCCATCTTGAAGGCTTGTTCGTTACTATCGACTGGGTGATATTTACCATCGACTAAGACACCTTTAACACCGATAACTGGGAAGCCTGCTAATGGACCAGATTGTAAAGCTTCAAAGAAACCTTTTTCAACGGCTGGGAAGTAGTTCTTTGGAACTGCGCCACCGAAGACTTCTTCTGCGAAGACGCTTTCTTCACATGGTTCGAATCTCATCTTAACAACACCATAGAAACCACTACCACCGGATTGTTTAACGTATCTACCATCGCCTTCTGCGGTTCCTTTAATGGATTCGCGGTAAACGACTTTCATTGGTTCGGTTGTGACATCGACTTTATATGTGGTCTTTAATTTTTCAATGACGTAGTCGATATGGGAAGAAGAAACACCGCCTAATAATAATTGTTTTGTTTCATTATTACGTTTGACTTCGATACATGGATCTTCAAGTTGCATCTTGGCTAATGCTGGACCAATCTTAGATTCGTCATTCTTATTAGCTAAGATAATAGCTTTGAAGATAACGGCGGTTGGATATTTAACACCTTTATAAATGGTGACGGCTTTAGGATTAGATAATGTATCGCCGGAAGCGACTTTTTCTAAACGGGTAATCGCACCGATATCGCCAGCGTGTAATTCGGTAATGGAATCGAGTTTCTTGCCGGTCATGGCGTATAACATGGAGACACGTTGTGTTGAACCATTGCAGTAAACGTCATCGCCAACATGTAAGACACCACTACAGACTTTAATAATATTAATAACGCCTGAATATGGGTCACATACTGTCTTGAAGACATAAGCGGAGAATGGTTCGGAGTCATTTGTGGCTCTCACCACTTCTTTACCATTATCATCTTTGGCTTCTAATGGTTTTAAGTCACATGGGTTTGGTAAGTAATCGATGAACATTTGTAATAATGTTTCGATACCAACGTTCTTAGAAACAGAACCGCAAACCACTGGGACGAGTTCGCCATTAAGGACACCGATTCTTAATGAATCGTGGATTTCTTTTTCAGTGAATTGTTCACCATTGAAGAATTTTTCTAATAATGTATCATCTGTCTTTGCGACTTCTTCAACGATTGTGTTATGGAATTCAAAGACTTTGGCTTTCTTGTCATCGTGAATTTGATCTTCGACATCATTTTTGCCATTGGACTTATAAGCTTTTAAATCGACACAGGAAGCAAATCCGTCAAATCCCGCACCATGACCTAATGGGTAACAGAATGGGATAGCGTTTTTACCTAATTTGGTTCTGATTTCATCTAAGACTTCGTCAAAGTTGACGTTATCTTTATCCATCTTATTAACAAAGATGAATGTTGGGACGCCTCTTCTTCTTAATTGGTTCCAGTGTTTGACGGTACCGACTTGGACACCGACGGAAGCATCGACCAATAAGACTGCGCCTTTAATGACACCAGTAACACCGATAACTTCGGAAATGAAGTCATCATTGCCTGGGATATCAATTAAGTTAATTTTGTGATCTTTATAATATAAAGGAACAACTGCGGTTTGGATGGAAGCACCACGTTTTTGTTCATCTGGGGAATAGTCTGACAAGGTATTTTTTCTTTCGACTTCACCCTTTTGTGGAATTAATCCAGAAACGAACGCTAAAGATTCGACTAAAGATGTTTTACCAGAACTTTGGTGACCTAAAATAGCGACGTTTCTAATTTGTTTTGCATCATAGACTGCCATGATATTTCTCCTTACACTCTAAAATATTTGGAATAACGGCCTTTTGTAATTAATTGGATACGGCCATCTTTTAATAATTTTGCTAAAGCCTTTTCAATTGTGGCTTGGCTTGTTGCGTATAAAACGTTAACGATAACAGTTTTGTTAATTGGAGTTGCACTATCAACAACAACTTTAAGAACCTTTTCTTCACTTGTGGCTTCTAAAGCATTGACTTCCATAATGTAGTCAAGTTTACGATAGGCTTCTAAGATTCTCTTTAAGACAAAGACGACGAAGGCTTCGTAATCATTTTCGTTATCGTGCCAGCCTTTGGAAGAGGCTTCAAATGCATCGATGTATTCATTGATATGTTGTCTCATTAAGTAGGCGATGGCGAAGTATTCATCAACGTCATAACCGAATTTCTTTAATAAGAAGTCAAGGATTAAACGGGATAAACGACCATTACCATGGTTGTATGGGTGAATGCACATGAAATCGAGCATGAAAGCAGCGATTAACACTAATTTGTTACATTCTTCATCTGCAGCGCATAAATTGAATTGATAAATAAGGTTATCTAATAATGGAAGAACTTCTTCTGGTGCAGCAGAGACAAAGATTGTTCTAAAAGAACCATCCGCCATAGCTTCTTGGATGTAGTTTTGGCTATCTTTAAAGCGACCACCGAAGTCTGGATTATAATCCTTATAAATATAGTAATGTAATGTGCTAATGAAGCTTCGATCAAATGGTTGGAATTTGCATACTTCATTAATTAAATCTAAAGCATTGCTATAGCCACGAATCATATGTTCTTGCAATGATTGTGGTTGAGCGCCTTTGACGAATAATGCTTTTTCGCGTTCTTCTGTAATATAAATAGAACCGATTGCATTACTGGCCATCACACCACTACGACGAGCGATGAGTTTTAATGCTTCAACCTTTTTAATCTTGGCGACAGGTAAGGTTTTACCTTTGTAAAGCTCAATGGAGTTGAGCAAGGAAATAATTCCAGGCTTGTTCAAACCTAAAACAGTTCCCTTCAAGTCGAACATTTTCATATATAAAATACCTCGTGATTACATTATCTAATAACTAAATAGGCTTTTCAACCATTTCCGTAAAAATCGTAAAAAAATACCGAATTAAAATTATATCCAATTCGGTAATTCAATTCTTTCTTCTTAGAAGAAAAGTTAACTCGGTATTTCAAAAAGTTAACGCTACTCGCGTAATATACCTCTTTAATAATTGATATTTCTTATATAAAATATGGTTAAGTTATGTATAACAAGAAAGAATCTATTGAAGATTATTTAGAGAAGATTTTGATGCTCAAAGAAGAAAGAGGCGTTGTCCGCGCAATCGACATCGCTAATTTTATGGCATTCTCTAAAGCTAGCGTTTCTGTGGCACTTAAAAAGCTCAAATCTTATAACTATGTCACCGTCGATGAATCCACTGGTTATGTCGAACTCACAAGTGAAGGCGAAAAGATCGCTAAAGCGACATATGAAAGACATCAAGTTATCTCACGTGCGCTTATGTCATTAGGAGTCAGTGAAAAGACTGCACTTGAAGATGCTTGTGCGGTGGAACACATCATATCTGACGAAACGTTTGAGATATTAAAAGAAAAATTTAAAAAATAAAACTGCGAATTGAATCGCAGTTTTTTATTATTTCACTAAGCTATATGCATCTTCGTCACAATAGATTGTGCAATCTTTGTGATCTTGTAAGATGGAGCAAGGAACTTCTTCGGTTTTTGGACCTTTTAACAAATTATAAATCGCTTTGGCTTTATTCTTACCAGTAGCGATAAGAACAATCTTTCTGGCGTTCATAATGCTTTGTAATCCCATAGTCACCGCTTTAGTTGGAACTTCGGAGATGTCATTGAATAATCTTGAGTTATCAACGATTGTGCTTTCCGCGAGTTCCGCGACGTGAGTCAAGGAATTAAATGGTGTTCCTGGTTCATTGAAAGCGATGTGGCCATCACTACCAATACCGAGGATTTGGATATCAATACCGCCGAAGTCAGCGATTAATTTATCATATTGATTTGCATAAGCAAGATAATCACCTGTGCCTTTCAAGACGTGGGTTCTATCTTTATTAATATCGATATGATTGAATAAGTTTTCATTCATGAAATAACGATAAGATTGGTTATGCGTTCCTTCTAAACCGATATATTCATCAAGATTGAAGGTTGCAACATCTTTAAATGTCACTCTTCCTTCTTTATTTGCTTTAGCAAGTTCAGCATAAACTTGTAATGGAGAAGTGCCTGTCGCTAAGCCCAAAACACAATTTGGTTTAACATTGATGACTTTAATAAATTCTTCTGCGATTAATTTGCTGATTTGTTCGTTATTTCCAACTACAACTTTCATACGTTTCTCCTTATCTTTTATCGACGATATTGTCTTTAGCCTTATAAATAGAGTTTTCTGGGACCACACCTCTTACACAACTAAGTGGGTACACTTGTGTGTTTTTACCGATGACTGTACCAGGATTTAAGACACTACCACATCCGATGTCGGCGTGATCTGCGAGGATACCACCGATTTTTCTTAAACCGGTTTCAATTTCTTCTTCTCCGTGAACGACGATATTTTTACCATCGCTCTTGAGATTGCTACAGATACTACCTGCACCCATATGTGCATAGTTACCTAAGATGCTATCGCCTACATAATTATAATGCGGCGCCTGCACGTGATAAAGAAGAATGCAGTTTTTAAATTCACTGCTGTTACCTAAGACGCAACTTTCACCAACGATTACGTTGCCTCTTAAATATGCACCAGGTCTAATTTCGGTATTAGAACCGATAATTGCTGGAGGAATAATTGTAGCGGTATCAGCGATACTGACATTTTCACCAACAAGGACACCTTCTTTAAGAAGATGGTATCCAGGAATACCTTTTTCTAATAATTCTTTAACAATGCCTTTAATTTGGGGAAGAATTTCCCAAGGATATGTCGATTTCTCAAAAACTTCTTTTAAGAAAGGGATATCACACTCGAATAAATCTTTTGTTAAAACAGCTTTCTTATTCACAGACAAATCCTCTTTTCTTAATGACGTTATAAATCTTTTCGATATATTTATCGCATTCTTCTAAGGTTGGACATTCAAGCATAATACGAACCACTGGTTCGGTACCACTTTGTCTTAATAACGCTCTTCCGTTATCACCGATTTCAGCGTTAACTTCGGCGAATTTGGCTTTCACTGCTTCATCGTCAACGACCGCGGCTTTATTAGTAACACGGACGTTTTTGAGTTTTTGTGGTAATAATTTAACTGGCGCGACCAATCTAGAGAGAGTGTCTTTTCTATTAAGAACTTCTTCCACGACCATGATAGCGGTTAAAACACCATCACCTGTTGTGGCGTATTTCTTAATGATGATGTGGCCAGATTGTTCACCACCTAAGGAATAGCCTTCTTCTTGCATCTTTTCAAAGACGAATCTGTCACCTACTTTGGTTTGGACATTTTTAATGCCTTTAGCCTTTAAGGCTTTGGTTAAACCAGAGTTAGACATAATTGTGGTCACTAATGTGTCATTTTCTAAAGCACCTTCATCTTTGAGTTTGTTGGCTAATAAGTACATGATCTTATCGCCATCAACTTCTTGGCCTTTTTCATCAACAGCGATACATCTATCAGCATCACCATCAAAGGCAAAGCCGATGTCTAATTTATTTTCTTTAACGAATTTGCATAAGTTTTCAATATGGGTACTACCAGCGTTGACATTGATGTTTAAACCATCAGGATTGTTATTAATAACAAATGTTTGTGCTCCTAAGGCATCAAAGACGCTTTTGGCAATCATCCATGAAGCACCGTTCGCGGTATCTAAGCCGATACGTAATGATTTCATAGAATGTTTGGCTAAAGAGATAAGATAACCGATATATCTATTACGACCAGAGCTGTAATCACTAATTGTTCCAATGCTATCTTTATCAGCGAATGGTAAGTCATTGCCTTCCACTTCTAATGTTTTGAAATCACCATCGATATATGCTTCTGCAAGGAATGCAACAGCATCTTCTAACTTTTCACCATTAGAATTAATGACTTTAATACCATTGTCATAGAATGGGTTGTGGCTGGCGGTAATCATAACACCGCAGTCAAAACTATCTTGTCTCACGATATAGCTAACACTTGGTGTGGTTGTAACGTGTAATAATTCGACGTCCGCACCAGAAGCAGCAAGACCTGCGGCCACTGCGTATTCAAGCATATATGAGCTTCTTCTTGTATCTTTACCGATAACAACTTTTGGACGATAGCCTGGTTTTTGCATGGAATATTTTGGATTTCCGTAGAACCATCCTAAGAAACGGCCGATTTTATATGCGTGATCGCATGTTAAGACTTTGTTTGCTTCGCCTCTAAAACCATCGGTTCCAAAGTATTTGGTTTTAATATCTTCACCGATGCTCATCTTTAATTTCTTACCGCGATGGATCACGATTTTGTCATCGATAAGTTCATCTGCGCTGATCTTAAAGAGTTCACATAATTGTCTGATGTTATCAAGTTGTGGTTGAGTTTCATCATTTTCCCATTTGGATAAAGATTGTCTTGAGACACCTAACTTCTTTGCGAGTTCATCTTGAGAGATGCCACCAACAATACGTAAATGGGTTATTTTTTCACCTATAGTCATAAGTATTCTCCTTATTTCTTTCACGGATAACTATAATTTTAAAATTATTTTAGTGCAATAAAAAAATAAAACTTTTTGTAAAGTTTCATTTACTAATAGTTATTTTTATATCATTCTACTATGTAGAGGACTGTTTTTGTAATCTTGTAAACAATTTAAACTTTGATTTACAAATCTAAAACAAAGGAGCGAGCAAAGAAGCGACTTCTTCTAACAAAAGTTTATCTTCAATACTAAATCTATCAAATATAGGTGCATCAACATCGATGAGGGCTTTAACTTCACCGTTTTTGATGATTGGAACCACTATTTCGCTCTTACTTAAAGAAGAACAAGCGATATGTCCTTTAAATTCATTAACGTTTGGAACAATGATGGTTTCTTTCTTTTCGAAAGATGTACCACAAACGCCTTTACCTTTAGGAATAATTGTGCACGCTACATCACCTTGGAAAGGGCCTAAATAAAGGGTGTCGTTTTGAATAAGATAAAAACCAACCCAGTTAATATTTTCCATTTGGTTCAAAATTGAAGAAACATTAGAGAGATTGCTCACTAATGGGATATTGGGATCAATAATGTTCTTAATTTGTGCGACTAATAATTTGTTGTTTTTCATGTTTTTAATAATATATGTAAATGCTATATTTTTAAAATAAAAATAAGCAAAAGTATTGAATTTATGGTATATTTTTAACGAATTCAACCAGCAGTTGAGTGAACAAGTTAGTTAATCAACGCCTGGATGATTACAATTTTTCCATTATATTTTTATAGTGATAGCGTAACAAAGGAGAAAATGATTATGAAAGAAACATTCGGTCAAAGATTGTCCAGGTTCAGAAAGGCCAAAGGACTAACCCAAGAAGATGTCGCCAAACAAATAACCATATCCCCACAAGCGGTATCAAAATGGGAAAATGATATCTCTTCCCCAGATATCTTAGAATTAAGTACACTCGCAGACATATTAGGCGTGAGCGTTAATGAATTATTAGGAAGAGAAGAAAATAAAAAAGAGGTTGCGGAAGAAGTCGTTAATGCCGCGCCTAAACAAGAAGAACAAGTTAAATCCGACGAAGAAATTAAAGCGGAGTTTAAGCAAGCTTTCGATGATGCGAAGAAATCACACGAAAAGGATCATAAGCCAATCGATACAGTAAGTATCATCGTTAACAGCGTGCTTATGACATGTGCGCTCATCGGCTACTTGTTATTAGGATTCTTCTGGACAGATAAGAACATGGGTTGGAACTGGGGATGGGTTTTGTTCCTCATCGCTATCGCTATCGGTAGTATCTTCAACGCTATTAAAGAAAAGAAGATGTGTAACTTCGTCTATCCATTAGTGGTCGTATCAGCCTATGTCACATTAGGTTTCTTTGGAAACTACTATGGTTTCAATGGTTGGCATCCATATTGGTTCTTATTCCTCACCGTTCCTGTTTACTATGTAATTGGTAGTCAAGTTGATAAAGCCATTCATAAAAATGACCCAGTCGATCCTGACGGCGATAAAGACTAATAAAAAGAAAGGGCAAATGCCCTTTTTCTTTTACCATGAACCTTTGTAGTTCACTCCGTATTTCTCTGTATAATAATCAATTCGTTTATCGTGATTATAAACTGGTTGATAGAGACTATCCTTTGGATCCACTCCTGATAATAAACAACATGCATCATGCATACGTTTTGTTAAATCTATTTCCATTTGGGTTCTATTAAGTGATAAATCTGGATAGATTGGTTCACCAATATTCAGCGTTAATTTCGCATATTGTTTCATAATCACTTTTCTAAACCAACCTGGTTTGCGATATGAGAACGCAAGAGGGATGACTGGTTTATTATTTTCGCAAGCGAAATAGGCCGCTCCACGCTTGAAAGGTCTTATGGGTTGATAATATTCCCACATACTGCCTTCCGCGTATATATGGAGCCATCCACCACTATTAATGTAATTATTGACCGTTTCCATATATTTATATGTCGCTTGCATATCGTTCTCAGGAATTGGGATAGCGCCAACGCTTCTGAGCATCTTACCATTTTCACCGCGGATGTTTGGGGCCCATGTTAAAACATGTGCTCTTCTTTTTATTCCAATAAGGATTCCTAAATAGTCCCACATATGGACATGGTTACATACAGAAACTACACCTTTATCAATAACGTCTTTATATTTTTTAAGGTTTTCTCTTCCTTTAATTCTTAATCCGAAACGAATACGAGTCATTGGAAAGACAACCACTTTTAATAATAAACGGGTGAAGTTTTCTTTTCTTCGAAATTTCTTAGAAGTATCGATATATGGATAGTTCACGTCAAAAACCAAACCATTATTTTTCTTCACATCTAAATAATGTCGATCTGTATCTTCGGGATATGGATATCGATTTGGTTTTGGATCAAACATATGTTTTATTTCTTTTTACCGTCTACTGTAACTTCTTTGCCTCTGAACCAGCAGCCATACATGCCTGGTCCACAGCAAATGCCAACGATTGGAGAAATGAAGTATTTTTCTGTTTTGATATGTAGTTCTTCTTCAATTCTCTTCTTAAAGTAATCTTGTGCAGGGTTTTCTAAAGACGCACCGATATAGACGACATCGGTAACACCTTCCACGACATTATCTTTAATATAATTAAAGCATTCATCTAAGGCTTTCTTTTCACCACGAACTTTCTTGAAGGTATGGTTCATGCCGTTAACATCAAACATAATGATTGGTTTGATATTGAGCGTATCTGCGAAAAAGGCTGCCGCACCACTAACACGGCCATACATCTTTAAATATTTAAGCGTGTCGATAGAGCCTGTTTCGTGATAGGTTTGCTTATTGGCTTCCACCCATTCAGCGACTTCTTCGATAGATTTACCTTCATCACGAAGTTTTGCGGCTTCCATCACCATGAGGCCTAAGGCCATTTCCGCTCTGCAGCTATCGATGGAGATGATTTTTCTTTCTGGATATTTTTCTAATAATTCAGGTTTAAAGAGTTCAAAGGCGTTTCTGGTTCCAGATAATGCACCTGAACAGGCGATATATAAGATATCAATTCCCTTTTTTAAATAAGGTTCGAGTTTAGATTCAAATTCTTGTGCGGTCACAAGACTTGTTCTAATGGTGATTTTTGGATCTCTCACCCAACTATACATTTGATCACGGGAGTAATCGACAAAATCGAGATCTCCCATATATTCTTTGCCATCGACAACAATTCCCATACGGAAATATTGGATGTCGTATTGTTCTCTTAAAGATTTAGGCATACCAGAACTGGTATCGGTAAATATTTGATAAGCCATAAAATAACTCCTTATTTATTATTTTATTAAATAATCTATTTTTTCATAAATGTATTTTTTGCTTTTTGCTGATTATATCGTATAAAATAACGATATCAAGTATTGGGTATTACGGAAAAGAGCAGATTATGACAAGGAAAAAGTTTCTTTTACCAATATTAGCGGCACTACCTCTTTTGTTCATGGCCAATTCTCCCGCACCTATGCCACCATTAGATGATTATTATAGGGACATTGAAACAGTATTTGTTGATAAAACAGGTGAAGAGGAAGATGCGCCATACCAATACGAGGTAAATGTCAAAAATACCGGTAACAGTTATGCGACGGTTTTCGGTTATTATGGAAATCATTTTTATTTACAACCCAAATATTGTCAAGACGAAGAAGGTAGTTGGAATAGATGCTATCCAAAAGATATAGAATGTGAACGTTTTGAGACTTCTTTGTTCTTTAATGAAATCATTCTTCCTAACGAAACAAGAACATACACTATTTATCCAAGTTTTAAATTAGATCCACTTCCGGAAAAAGAAGATTTTTATTCACGTGGAATTAACGAATCTACTTTTATTGAAACGTGCGATACATTAACCATATCTGCGGTTGAAGGTGTTGATAATCAATATGCCATCTATGGCTATGGCAAAAAATATGATAGCACTCGTCTCACAATGGTTATCGAATTAACTTATGATGGGAACAATTATGCCTTTTTCGTTGAAAGAAATAACAAAGCCAAATATACAATTAATACTTTTGAAGAGTTAGATTTAACAAAGTTAACAATTACAAAAGCTTCGCTATATAAACCATATCAACGCAGTAGCGGAAGCGGAGGCGCTTACATCTTATTATTCCTTTTAATGATTATTGCATACGGATCCTACGGAGGATTAATTCTAGTAGCAATCGGCGTCTTTATTGTTGCACCTGCAATTGTTATTCCACTTTCCATTAAGCGTGGTAAACGTCGCGCTGAAGAAAGAGAAAAACGTGAGAAACGTGCGGAAAAACAGAATAATGAATTTGGAATAGATGATTCAGAAGTTCATCCAGAAGATTTCGATGATATTAATAAAATAGAGTAAAAGAAAAGAACCGGTTCAATCGAATCGGTTCTATTTTTTTATTTGTTTTGTGCTCTTCTAGTTTTGCTAACTCTAGAATAGAGATAAATGGATTTACGATAATTAATACCGAACGAGTTATCTCTAACATAGTTAGATGCACCATATTCGAACTTCACGTTCTTATTCTTTCTTCTCATCGCTAAGACGATGATTGTGGCGAAGATGATACCGAATACAGCGCCGATACCAAGACCGATGAGTAGTCCACTGATTTCACCACTATTAGCGAATAAGATTCCACCAAATATGCCACCGATAACAGCGAGGAAGATGAAGAAGAATAAGAACCAGAAGCCAAAGGCTTTTCCAACTGAGACTGGTAAATTACCAGCAATCTTTCCAGTTTGACCATTAACGGCAAATCTGAAGCTCTTATCTTTCCACTTGGTGTTAAGTATCCAAACTGGATATAAAGCATAAGCGGCGTTTGTGTTATTAAATTGGAGATTGGTGTTTGTCACAGAAACGTTATCATAACCGGAAACGTCTCTTCTAAAAGCTTGGACTGTACCATCTCTAAATCTCACTGTCGCACGATCGAATGTTGTTTCTTTATCAACATCATATCTATCCGCAGCATAACCCGCTAAATAGGCAGCGTTGAATTCTACTGCTTCATTGAAGTCATATGGTTCAATGGATTCCATTAATTGGTCTTCCATCTTCTTGGAACCATCAACTGGGACGTGATCAAAGGCGATATTACCACCACGAAGAATAGAGTAAACTTTTGTTTCTTTATAATCGTAGTAGGAATCACTCCAACGTTTTGTGGTTTCACCTTTAAATTCCACAGTACCACTGACATCCGCATCGAATAGCCAGAATGGAACATATAAAGGTTTAATTTCTTCAATGACGTTTTCTTTAGAGAAGGAACTTGGTAATAATGGTTTCTTCTTAAAGAATTTCTTTAAGTTCTCTTTCACCACTTCTCTATCATTCTTAAATGGAATGACATAGTTTGGTTTTAAATCGCCGGCGAGTTCTTTACTGACTAAGACGTTATTGCCACAGTATGGGCAGCATGTGGAAGATGTTGTTTCATCAACAATGATTTCACCACCACAAGAATCACAGGAATAAATCTTAATTCCTTTCTTTTCTTCATTGGTGTAGGCTTGCACCATTGATTCATCCCAAGAAGTATCTTCTTGAGGTTGACTGGCTAATTCGTCAGTGTAGTCTTTTAAAGACTCAGGTGTGAACTGCGAATCACAATATGGACAAACGATATTTTGACTTTTGTCATCAAACTGAAGTGAACCACCACAGCAAGGACATTTAAATTGTTTGTTTGCCATAATTATTTCTTGTCTTCTTCGTTAATTGGGTCACCACATTCTGGACAGAATTTTGGGACGTTATTTGGATCGCTTGGTTCCCAACCACATTTATTGCATTTAATTTTCTTTGCTTCTGGTTTTGGTTTGCCACAGTTAGCACAGAATTTACCGGTGTTAACTTGACCACATTCACATGTCCAACCAGCTGCTTCTTCTGGTTTCTTAGTGCCACATTCTGGGCAGAATTTGCCTGTTGCTTTAGCACCGCACTTTGGACAAGTCCATGTGCCTTGTGGTTCTGGTTTCTTAGCACCACATTCTGGACAGAACTTACCGGTTGCGTGAGCACCACATTGTGGGCATGTCCAGCCGCCTTCAGCAGCTTGTTGTTTCTTTTCTTGGTCTGCTCTTTCATAGAAGCCTTGGGCATTCATGCCACCGGCGTTAGCAGCCATATTTAATCCATAGAAGCCCATCGCTGCACCATTAGCGTTACTAGCAGCGTTCTTCATAGCTTCAGCTTGTGCTTCAACTAAAGTTGCGCCTGCCATTGCTTGGTTCTTAGCATAGACATTCTTTCTTTGTAATTCTTTGATTAAATCTTCATCTTCTTTTGGTAATGTGACACTACCTAAAGCGATAGAGATAACTTCAATACCACGTAAGGAACCCCATTTATCATCTAAGACAGCATTTAATGCTTCTTCTAAATCTGTTAAGTGGGTCATGATTTGGTTTGGTCTTAATTGTTTTTCACTTAAACGACCAAATGCTGGTTGTAAAGCGGAGATAAATTCTGTCTTTAATTGACCATCAATTTGACTTCTTGTGTATGCTGCGGAAACGTTACCACAAACATTTTGATAGAAGAGAATTGGGTTGGTGATTTTATAAGAATAAGCACCATTACAACGGACAGAGACATCGATATCTAAACCAACGTTATTATCAACAATTCTAAATGGAACTGGATTTGGTGTTCCGAATTTATTGTCTAATAATTCTTTTGTGTTGAAGTAATAGACTCTTTGATCACTACCAGTGTCACCACCGAATGTGATACGTCTGCCCATGGTTTTGAATAAACCAATAACTCTTTGACCGAATGATCCAGAGAAAATTGAAGATTCAGCCTTGCAGTCGACTTTATATGCGCCTGGTTCAGCAGCGAATTCTACAACTTTACCTTGATCAACAATGATCATACATTGACCATCCGCAACAACAACGACAGAACCATCTGAAATGATGTTATCGCTACCTTTTGTGTTGGATGAGACTTTTCCGTTGACTCTTTTTTGACCTTTTGTCACTAAGACATCAACTGGTAATGCTTCACAATAGAAATATTCTTTCCATTGGTCGGCTAAAGTGGTACTAACAGCACCTTTTAAAGCTTGAATTAAACCCATAGTATATCCTCCTGGATTGTCATCTTTTAGTTTATATAATAAATTCACTTATTACAACATTTATAATACGAGTGATTTATTTAAATCATGCCTTATTATCTTTACGAGCAAATACATGATTACACATATGGAAAAATGTCACCCATTACTTTCTTAGAAAGTATTTGATACAAAAAAGCACAAGATTTCTCTCGTGCAATTATTTCTTATTATGTAGATATTTAAAAATCTCTTCACAGGCCAAGGAGAATTTCGTCACTGCGAAGTCTTCTCCATGTGGATATACATAGTATGTGTTGTCAAGTGTATTGAGGTCGACACAGTCACCATATTTGCCCAAATATTCGTATTCGATATGAACACCGTAATGCATACCTGCTGGTAACACCACTTCATATTTTTCGCCTTCAAATTCACCGGTGAGTTTAAAACCGTTCATGTCGTGGATAAGATAACCGTTTCCGATTGGAATGAATTTATCTTTTGGCATCATTGAGGTATGAACTTCACCTTCAAAATGATAGGTTCCCGCTTCTACTTCTTTACGGACATTATCCCTTTCCCATTCATACCAATCTGGAATGTGAGAGAAGTACGTTTCGCCTTCAATTGCGTGTAGTTCGCCTAATTCACTATATTCCCAAGTATGGCCACAAGCTTTACAAAATAGCTGGGTTCCTTTGGAATCCATACGATATTCCGTCTTACAATGTGGGCATTGGTATAAGACTTTATGGAGTCCTTCCGCACGACCTTTATAAGTAATATGAATATTGTTATCCTTTTGCCACTTATATTCATCATATTGGAAAGCATCATGGATTCTTTCATTTATTTCATCGACGGATAATTCCGCTAATTCGCGTTTTGTGGCAATACATTTAATTTCCGCTTGTAAGCCTTTAACTTTACGATCATGTAAATTCCAAAACGGTGAATTTATGTGGTGTCCATGCATCATAAGAACCACCACTGGTATATTGAGGTGTTTGCATAATCTTCCTAGGGAAGGAGGAAGGATTGCCGTGGTGCCACATAAGGAATATCTCGCTTCTGGGAAAATAACAGGAACTCTCTTATGAGCGACGGAATATTCTAATTGTTTGATGAGTTGTAGATCTGTGGTGAATTTTCTTTTACAAATACCACCAATCATGCGGATGAGTTTTTCTCTATTTAAATATCCATCAATCGCGATAACGTAGTTCTTGGGATGAGGAAAAGTCGCTAAGGTCATGACTTTGATATCCATAAAGGCATTGTGATTAGCAAGGAGCAAATAAGGAGGTTTTATTCCTTTAATTCCTTTTTTATTAATCTTTATTTTATGAGTGAATTTATCTATTAAAGCGATACCATATGAAAGAAGCCTCAACTTCGGATATTCCGGAGGTTTCTTCATATCGAATCTTTCGTATTTATCAAACATGTCTTTAATATTTTATATTAAATTACTGTACGGGTGTTAGTTCAATTTTACTTTCTCTATTCTTGTTTATGAAATAGGTAATAAGGTCTGCGGTAACAAAAGAGAAATTAATCACATAGATAGCAAAAACCCACCAGTCTATGGACCACACAAAGGTTTTAGAGAAAAACTTCGATGCCATCCCACAAATATAACCTAAGTCCACTAGGATTAAGAATATTAAACTCTTACCTTTTGTGCTTTTACTTTTGATAGATTTAACTAAATTAAATGGCCAACTTATGCCAAATAAAACTAGCATGGCCACTTCTAAGATCTTTGCTACCATAAATCTTTCTCCTATAGCTAATAATCAAATTCGTTGTTACCAACTTTTACTTTTGTCTTTGTCTTTTCGCCTTTAAATGGTTTTCTAATCTCTATTAGATTAAGTACTGAATATCCTTTACTCTTTAAGAAGTTGATCATTGTTTCATTATTTGGATGAACGTAATAGAACAATGTATCGTTGCCAAGGTTATTGGAGTATTCTTCCGCTTTCTCATAAAGCATTGATCCAAATCCTTCTCTTCTATGTTCATTGGATACATAGAGCGATTCCACCCAAACAACTTCGGACTCAACGCGTAAAACTGTATAGCCCACGATTTTATCATCTAGCTTTGCTAGGTAGATAGGATACTTAGCGTTCAAGTAGTCATTTAACTCTTCTTTTGTAAGTTCCAGATTTGGTTCAGTTTTGTTGCCTTTAAAACCATTCAAGGTAACACGAAAATTAGCGATGAGTTTCACTACATCGTTAACGTATTTTTCTTCATAAGCAACAATTTGCTTTTTCATAACCTCTATTATTATAAAGAAAAAAATCCCTGAACTTCTCAGAGATTTTGTAAACAAATGGGGCGGATGATCAGACTTGAACTGACGAATGCCTGGTTCACAGCCAGGTGTGTTAACCCCTTCACCACATCCGCCATCGCTTTTTGTAGCGATATATATATTAAATGAAAGGTATTTATTTGTAAAGAAAAAGCGCAAAATAAAAAACCTCCATTTTTCAGGAGGTTTATATATAAATATAACGATTAGGCAACAAGGAATGCTAAGTAAGCACGATAAGCTTCATAGACATCGGCTTTACTAACGATTTCCATTGGGGCGTGCATGTTAAGCACTGGGATACCAGCATCGATAACATTCATGTTGTAGTTGCCTAAGATGTAAGCGATTGTTCCACCGCCACCTTGGTCGACTTTACCAAGTTCAGCATTTTGCCAGTTAACGTTTGCTTCATCAACGACTTTTCTAATGAATGCATAGTATTCTGGGTTAGAGTCATTAGAACCACTCTTACCACGGCTACCGGTATATTTGTTGAAAACAATACCTTCACCAAAGTAGGCAGCGTTCTTTGGATCGTTAACTTGTGGATATAATGGGTCAAAACCTGCAGAAACGTCGCTAGAAAGCATCTTACTTGCTTCCATGGCTTTTCTTGCGGAATACATTGGGTGTTTGCCATCTCTTAAATTGAATAAATCAGCGATTGTATTCTCAAAGAATAAGGATTGGGCACCGGTGGCACCAACACTACCGATTTCTTCTTTATCCACTAAGATGACACAAGATGTGTATTCAACTTTAGAAGCATCGACATCTAAGATGGCTCTTAAAGATGTATAAGCGCAGACTCTATCATCATGACCATAACCTGCCACCATGCTTCTATCTAAACCATAGTCTCTTGCTGGACCAGCTGGAACGATTTCAATTTCCGCGGACACTAAGTCTTCTTCTTCAACATCGTATTTCTTCTTGAGAAGTTTCAAAACGTTCGCTTTAACTGGTTCTTTAGATTTGTTATCTAATGGCATGCTGCCTAAAGTAATATCTAAGTTTTCACCAGTAATTGCTTTAGCAAGTGGCAACGCCATTTGATCTGCGGATAAGTGAATTAATAAATCAGTAATACCAACGATTGGATCTTTTGGATCTTCACCGATATTAACATCCACTGTGGAACCATCTTTTTTGCAAATAACACCGTGTAAGGCAAGTGGAATGGTTGTCCATTGGTATTTCTTTACCCCACCATAATAATGGGTGTCACCGAGGGCAAAACCATTCTTTTCATATAATGGGTGTTCCTTTAAGTCTAATCTTGGTGAGTCGATATGAGCACCTAAGATTCTTAAACCTTCTTCTAATGGTTTTTTGCCAATGATGAAAGCGCAAACATTTTTGTTTTTGTTAACAAAATAAATTTTGTCACCCGCTTTTAAGGATTTGGCTTCACTAGCTTTGATAAATCCAGCGGCTTCGAGTTGTTTTACTGCTTCTTTAACCGCTAAACGTTCGGTTTTACTAATGGATAAAAATTCTTTATATCCATCGTTGAACTTCATGACGTTTTTGAGTTCTTTTTGGTCGTATTTCAACCAAGCATTTTCACGATACATAATCTTTCCTCCTATAAACTTTTATATATTATAAAATTGCTATCTTTTGACAAATCTCGCTAATCCTTCAGCAGAAGTTTCACGATATCCACTTTGTAAGTCTTTACCAGTTTGATACATCGTCTTTAAGATGTCATCATAACTGACCTTTGCGGAGTCAGCGGCAATGAGCTTTGCAAGTGTAGCGGCATTAACCGCTTTAAGAGCAAACATGGCACATCTTTCAATACATGGGATTTGGACATATCCACATACTGGGTCACATGTCAGTCCGAGTGAGTGTTCAAGAGCGATTTCCGCACTTTGTGCGACATCGTTATTCGAGAAGTCTTGAGCGACACCTACCATTGCTGCGCTCATACTACAGGCAACACCGATTTCAGCTTGGCATCCGCATTCCGCACCAGAGACTGATGCGTTTGTTTTTGCGATGATACCAAATAAGCCTGCGACTAATAAGCCATTAATAATCTTTTCATGAGGCATGAGTTTCATTTCACAATATGTGATAGCGCCAGGAATGACACCGGCGGATCCACATGTTGGAGCAATAACTACCACACCACCTGCGGCATTTTCTTCCGCAACTGCGAATGATGATATAGCCATATTCATATGAATATTCTTGTGACCATCTTTGATCCCTTGTGCGGCAAGGAACATATCATGGGCTTTTCTTTTCACATGTAAACTACCTGGTAATTCACCTGTTGCTTCAATACCTCTTTGGCGGCATTCTTCAATCGCTTTATAAACGTTCTCAATATAATCTCTAATTTCTGGACCTTCGAATCTTTCGACGTATTGAGCTAAAGTGAGTTTTTCGTTTTCACAATACTTAAGTATTTCTTTTAGGTGTTTGTGAGGATATACGGATTCGCCGCTTGCGAATGGACTATCTTTGGTAAGGATCGTTCCCCCACCGACGGAAATAACATTTTCACGATATGTTTTCTTATCATCTGTTTCGACGACAAATCTCATCGTATTTGGATGTTTTGTTTTTGCGATTGTATTGAACTGAATGACATGAGGAACATTCTTTAGTTTGAGATTGATAATGTAATCAGTTAAGTGACCTTTACCTGTTAAAGCTAAAGATCCATAAAGGGTGACATTGATGAATGCAGCGTTTGGATATTTTTTTAAAATATATTCGCAGGCAAAAGCAGGGCCCATCGTGTGTGATGAGCTTGGGCCATGACCGATAACGAATATTTCTTTAATAGAACGCATCTTTAACCTCTTTGTCTCAATTATACTCTTAACCTATAAATAGTTAACTAAAATGCTTAAAAAGCAATTTATCCAATCAATTTAATAGCGGTCTCAAACACTTCTTCTGGTGTCTTTGTGGAAGTATCGATAATGTGTGGAATGAAGACAGTGTCCTGACTTCTTAACATTTCGATGTATTCTCTAAAACGGTCGATACTTTCATCAAGATTTAACGAAGTATGAGCTCTATGTCTATTGGGTAATCTTTCTAAGAATCTCTTATAGAGAGTTTCGATATCTCCTCTTAAAACAATGAGGATGACATCATATGCAAATTGGGTAGCCATTTCCTGGATTTGTCTTAATTCGTTCTCGCGGAAATTAGCTTCTAAAATGATGTTTTGTTGCATACTAGCAAAGCTAAAGAAAGACTGAATCATAAAGTCCACTGCCATGACGGATAAATTACGGTTTTGTTCACGAGTAATAAAACCATACATATCGCAATATTGTTCTTTGATGACATCTTTCTTAAAAGCAGGAACATTTAAATACTTTGAAAGAGCGTCCGCTAAAGTGGACTTTCCGCTTGCTAAATCACCAGTGATAATAATGAGTTTTCTTTGAGAAATCATAATTGACCTAAATATTTCTTATATTTCGTTTCACAAAGTTCGGCTAATTCACCTGCGGTCATATTCTCATAAACGTCAGGTTGAATCTTATCGAAAACTTCAACTTTGATCTTTAAGAATTTCTTTCTCTTCTTTTTCATCGCTTCTTGCATATTGGAAAAGCCAATTAAAACGATTGGGCATTTGCTTTTTAGAGCGATGTTAAATCCACCATGTTTAAATGGTTTAATTTCACCGGTGAAATTTCTTGTGCCTTCAGGAGCGATAACCACAGACGTTTCTTGCTCTGTGATGTATTTCACAGCTTGTTCGATCATCATATCGTTATCTTCTTTTTCATTGCTGACGTATAAAGTTCCAACGGATGATGCTAAAGAACCGATAACGTTGATCTTAAGTAAGGCTTTCTTACCCACCATTGCGTATCTACCACGCATCTTCTTATAAATGACCCAAGGATCATAGTCAGAGATGTGGTTAAACAAAATTAAAGATGGTTTCTCTGGAACGCCTTTAAAGCCTTTGGCTTTGACAAACATACCTTGAAGCAAAACGAGGAATGCCGCCAAAGAACGGACATGAGAAAGATTAAATAAGTTAACTTTACCTACGAATTGTTTGCCTTTGTATTTATGAATGTGAATCAAATACCAAGCCCAATAAACATTGAGATAAATGATAAAGTATGTAATACACACCAAAATTAAAAAGAATGAATACCAAGGAGATATCTTATTGAAAGAGAACCACCAATAGGATGGAATTGTTAATAATGCTGATATAATCGCACCAATGAGGATATACATAAGAGAATATTAGCACATTAAAGACAATAAAAAAAGAACGGTATAATCCGTTCAATTTCTATTATCGATGAATGCCGTGGAAGCAAACACCGATACAATCAGGGCCGCAGTGGCCACCGATAGTTGGGTTCACTTCAATGATTTCAATCTTTAATTTGCCTTCGAATTGTTTTTGGAGCATTTCTTCCATTTCGTGAGCGAGTCCTAAGGCATCTGTATGACCAATGATAACTCTATGGTCTTCGATGTTATCTTGGAGTTTCACGACATAGTCGAGAATCTTCTTTAAGGCTAATTGACGACCGCGTCCTTTATCGATACTGACCATCTTACCTTCGCTACTAACGTGGATGATTGGTTTAATACCAACTAAACCACCCATAAAGGCTTTAAATCCACTGACACGTCCACTCTTAGCGAAGAATTTGAGATTGTCTGCGTAGAAATAAATTGGGAATTTTTCCACTTCTTCTTCGGCCCATTTTTGGATTTCGTCAATAGATTTACCGGCTTTATACATTTCACACACTTCGATGGTGACAGCATATGATCCGGCGGTAATGGATTTGGTATCAACAGTGAAGAGTTGTCTTTCTGGATATTTTTCTTTCAATTCTTCAAGCGCTAATCTCATGGAATTGAACGTGCCAGACATTGCGCTGGAGAAGTGACAATAAAGAATATCATTGCCTTTGGCAAATTCTGGTTCAAAGTATTCAATATAAGCTTGAGGTGGTAAAGCTGCGGTACTTGGTAAATTACCTTTTCTTAATGTGTCATAGAATTCTTTACCATCAAATTTATCAAAATCGATATAAGGTCTAATTTCTTTGTTATTTAAAGTGTATGGCATGATGATGAGTTTTGCGCCGTATTGTCTACATAACTCTGGAGTCATGTCGGAATCTGTATCAACAAATAATGTATACATAATTATCTCCTAAAAAGTATCTTAATTTCATTAAAACTTATTACCGTTTAATAAGCAATCTTATAACCTGTTACAGTTGTAAAGATATGTCACTTTATATAAATATAAAAACGAACGATGTTTCCACCGTCCGTATTTAAGTTATTCTTGTGTAGGTTCTGACTGAACTTCTTCTTTCTTTTCTTCAGGAAGTAATTTACGAACCACTACTTCATTTGCGATATAGAAGAAGATCACTGCGAGTAATGAACCCATACATGTATCAGTTAAATAATGAGCACCGACAAGCATTCTAGAGAACATGACCACTAAACCCCAACCAAAGGCAATATAGAAGAACAAGACTTGGTATTTCATCCAGTTCTTATTCATGAGTGGGATTGTTGTGGCTAAGATAAGTCCACACATAACCGCACAGCTATGACCACTTGGGAAGGATTTAAATTCTTCTTTAGTTAATAAACCTGGATTTGCGGAGATGTAATCTTTGTATTCTTTGCAGGCTTGCCACCAGTTATGGAATGGGGCGTATCCTTCAAATACCGCGATACGGTATCTTGGACGATGCATAATAGATTTTAAAACTGTGGTTCCGGGAACTAACGCCATAAACATAGCAAATGCTAAGACTAAGATAATGATCCACATCTTTGGATTTTCATTTTTCTTACCAAGCCAATAACCAAAGTACAAGCAAGGAAGCATAACAACACCCATGATGATACATCCTAACCATGGATGGAATTTCTCATTATAGAAACCATTAATGGAGAAGACGTCTTTTCCTAAGAAATAAGTACTTAATCCATAAAACGCTAAAATGATTGCGTAGAATAAAATTCTAACCGCAATATGGGACTTCTTGTTCTTAAACGTTAAAGCGAATAATGCACCACCGAAAACTGATAATGTGGCATAGCCAGGAATCATACCAAATGATGATGCTATTAGGCCAAATAAGTTATAACGGTCGAAAAGTGCTGCATTAATTTGCAAATCGAAAAAGGAACCGAGGAGTAAGCCAATTAACAAAAGTCCTCCGACGATCCAAATGTGCCATCTTTGTTTCATAAAAAAATCACCTCACTAATTATATATTAATGAGGCGACTTATTAAATTATTGTTTTAAGTACTGTGGATATTTCTCAATCATGAAATCGAGATCTTTATCACCACGACCAGAAAGGTTTACTAAGATACTTCCTGATTTCATGGTTCTTGAACAACGGATGGCGTACGCTAAAGCGTGAGCGGATTCAATCGCAGGAATAATACCTTCAAGCTTGGATAGCATGAAGAATGCTTCTGCAGCTTCGTCATCAGTGACTGATTCATATTGGACTCTTCCCACTTCATGTAAGAAAGCGTGTTCTGGTCCAACACCTGGATAGTCTAAACCAGAAGCGATGGAATACGCAGTTGCAGGAGTTCCGTCTTTATTTTGTAAGACTAATGAATTAAATCCGTGTAATACTTGCTCTTTACCCAAGGTAATTGTCGCAGCATTATTGCCGATTTCTTGTCCTTTGCCCATTGGTTCAACACCAACAATATTCACTGGTTCTTCTAAGAAAGCTTCAAACATACCAATGGCATTAGAACCACCACCGACACAAGCACAAACGATATCCGGTAACTCGCCTGTCATTTCTAAGTATTGTTGTTTAGCTTCTCTACCAATAATTTCTTGGAAGTCTCTAACGATTAATGGATATGGATGAGGACCGACTGCAGAACCTAAGCAATAAAAGGCCGTTTTGTATTCTTTTGCATAATTTTCAAACGCGGCATCCACTGCTTCTTTAAGTGTTTTACTACCAAAGCTAACAGGAATTACACGTGCACCAAGCACTCTCATACGAGCGACGTTCGCGGCTTGTTTTTCCATATCAACTTCGCCCATATAGATATCACATTCTAATCCAAAGTATGCTGCGGCCATCGCCACTGCAGAACCATGACTTCCAGCGCCTGTTTCAGCAATGAGTTTTTTCTTGCCTAAATATTTAGCAAGCAAAGCTTGTCCCATGGCGTTATTTAATTTATGAGCACCACCATGGTTAAGATCTTCTCTTTTAAGATAGATTTGGACTTTCCCATAATAATTGGATAAGTTTTGACAGTGATAAATAGGTGTTGGTCTTCCTTGATAGTTCTTTCTAATTTCTCTTAATTCAGCGATGAACTTCGCACTTTTAGCGATGGTTAGATAGCCTGTATATATTTCATCAAATGCTTTTTGAAGATTTGGAGGGAGGAAAGATCCACCAAAACGTCCGAAATATCCATCTGGAGTTGGATACATTTTTCTATAGTTTTTAAAATCGATATCAGTTTTCTTTAATGGAGAATCTTCAAATAATCTTTGCCCTTTAACTCTTCTATCTAAAGGTTTTGTTGCTGTCTCAGGAATGAGATAGCGATGGTTTTTATAGATTGCTCCTTCTATACGATTTTCAGATAAAAGGACTCTCACTCTTCTTTCATTGAGATTCCACTTTTTTGCCACTTCGGCAACAGATAAATACTTCATACCTTTAATCTCCTATCGGTATAAAGTTTATTCCTTTTATATGTGAATAGCAATATTAACTATTTAATATCAAAATCTAATAATGGTTTAATGCCGTGTTTTTTGGCAAATTCAAAACCTAAATCCACAGCGATTTGTTCGAAATGTTCTGGATCATGAGCATCCATTCCAACAATAACATCGAGATTATAATCTTTAACTAAATCAAAGAATTCTTCGTTTGGGTAACTATAAGTTAAGCCATCATAATTTCGCCTTCTCCCACCGCAAAGATTTATCTCTATTGGTATATGTAACTCTTCACATATCTTAAGTATTCTACGAGATTGCTCTTCTAGTTCTTTGTTAAATGATGCTTGTGAATGCATAAAAAGATCTGGATGAGCAAGGTATTTAAACATACCGGTTTTTAGTCCTTCAATCACATCATCGGTATATTTCTTTATGTCCTCGACTGGTGAGTCTTTATGGAAATACCAATGGAATTCATTATCTTCTAAATAACAGTGTTGGCCCAAAATGAGATAGTCAATTTTCTCTTCCAAAAGCCATTTATAATAATTCATCATTTGTGGATAGTATTCCGCTTCAAAACCAACAAATATCTCAATTTGGTCTTTATACTTTTCTTTTAAATATTTAACTGATTGTAAATAGTCTTCTAACTGTGTGGACGAGCCTCTAATACCTTCTTGCTCAAATCCTTCGGGAAGGATGATGTGGTCAGAGAATCCTAATTTCTTGATACCGAGTTTTATAGCGGCGAGTACATATTCTTTATCTTCTCCCACTGCGTGTCCGCATCTTTTTGTGTGGGTATGATAATTGAAAGTAAGCTTATTCATATTACTTAATTAAGTCATTAATGACTTCAGATGCAATTAATAAACCACAAGCGGATGGAACAAAGGCGTTACTTCCTGGGATAGGCTTACCGTTTTCGTTAAATTGTTGTTCTTTTAACTCAAC
>JAFZRR010000045.1 GCA_017619815.1 Bacilli bacterium
AATATGGTTTGAATCATTGCACCCATATAAAGAAATTGTTTTGCTAAAAAAGTCTCCACAATCATCGACATCAGATTGTTTGTTTCCAACCCAAATAAAACAATTATTGTTATACATAATTCCTAATTACTGTAAGAAAATATTAACAACTGCTTGTTTTGGTATAAAAAACATTGTTTACAACAAACAAGGTCAAATGATGTATAATAACTTTAAATATGTGGAAAAAGAAAAATGCAATCAAATCTCTAAACTGGTCTTTATCTATTTCTTCTTTTATTGGGGCACTTTTGTCTTTTATATTACTTCCAAGTAATTTTTGGTGGATTGGGCTAATTATATTTGTAGCAACATTTATAATAGTATTTTTTACAATATATTTAGTTTTAAGATTCAAGAAACGTCACAGAATCTCTGGCAGAGGCTCGGTTTTTATTGAATCTAGGTATGATAATGTTCTGAACATTAAAAAAGATAAACGTGAAAAATCAAAACCGGTTGTTGTAATTCCTGTTAATTCTTCGTTTGACACTGTAGTGGAAGATAGCCCAAGCATTGTAGACAGAATTGTTGAGGGGACTTCAATTCATGGACAATGGTTAAGACAATATGCTTCAACACCTGAATTATTAGAAAAACTTGATAGGGATATTAGTCAATTTATTGCTAACAAACATTGGATTCCTATTAAAGTGCTAGGCAATAAAAGAGGTAAGAAAGATGTTTATCCTCTAGGAAGCTATGTATTCATTGAAACAAACGATTGTATCTTTTTGCTATTCGCGCTAACTGAATTTAACGAACATAATAAAGTTGTAAAAAAAGATGCCGAGGAATTTACTATCTTAATGAAAAAACTTATGGATATCACTGATGAATGTGCTGGTAAACACGTCTATATTCCTGTAATGGGAACAAAAATTGCTCTTTTTGGAATTGACGATTTAGCTTCATTTGAATATATAAAGAATGCAGCCTTAAATAAAAAATGTTCCTTGAGGGCGTCTATATCTATCGTCATCTTTGAAGAGTCTAGAGATAAAGTCTCTATCTATGATTAAGGAGATTAAGTTATATGAGCCATAGAGTATTTATAAGTTTTAAAAAAGAAGATCGTCGATATAAAGACGCAATTGTTAAAAGACTTGAAGAAAAAGAAATACAAGTTAACCACTTAGATGAAACAATTCAATCAAACAATATTGATTATGTAATGCAACAAATTCGCGATAAATGGCAAGGTTCAACAACAGTTACTGTATTTTTGATTGGAGCGCATTCCTCTGAAAACGAGGGTGTTGATATATATGGAAGAAATCACCAAAGCTTTATTATTAGGGAATTAAGATCGGCTCTTTCTGATAGAGATGGTAATCCCCGCGATGGCATTCTTGGCGTAGTTTTGCCAGAAATGGAGCAGAAAGTCTATGGTGGTTCATATAAATGCGAACATTGTCAACAAGTGATAAATGTTGTTAATATAAACGATTCAACTGTGATTAGGGAGTTCTCCAAGAATTATTATTTAAAAGCAGATCAATGTGGACATTATTGCGAAGATGGTCGTTTTTGTGTTTTGTGTCGATATAGCGAATTTATGAACGACCCTGAAAAATATATTGATAGAGCATATGATAAGATTAATGAACCAATTGCTAAGTGTGTAACTTATAAAGGAATTAATCATAAAGGACTATATTAGCAATTTGTTTTTGAAAGTTGAGACATGGTTCTAAACTAATCAAATAATCGTTGCATATAACGGTTGTGGATTGATGATTTAAAAATCAATATTTGAAAGAGACATTTATGTCTACGAATCGTAGAGATAAGATTATTGGGCATTCTTGAAAGCATAGGTTTATTAATTTTATGGAGCGTTTCAAAATAGAGACATGGAAAACAACTCGCTTGGCAAAAAAATCGCTAAATTAAGAAAAGAAAACAATCTAACGCAAAAACAATTAGCAGATTTGATTCACGTTTCCGATAAAGCTATTAGTCGATGGGAATCAGGTTCTGGAAACCCAGATATCTCCTCTTTGCCCCAAATTGCAAAAGTATTGGGTGTTTCTGTGGATTTCTTATTGACTCCACATGTTGATGTTGAACAAACCGATAACATCACAAATAAGAACAAAAAAAATATAAAGAAAAATCCTGTCTTTTTCTATTTGTTTATTTTAGAAATTTTGATAATTGCTACTTTTGCTTCGCTTCTTATTTCTGAATATAGCCGTAATTATAAAAGTGACACCAAGATTAACAGTAATCCATATATTAGTAATGTGACTATATTATTAGATCAAAATGATAATGACACTTTAATCGATTACGAGGTTCTTTCAAATAAGTCATATTATTGTAGTCTTTCTGTATGTGGCACTGCATCTATTAGTGATTTTAATTTTTCATCAAGTACTAACAATGTTCGTTTTTATGAAATCAAACATTTTCGAGATGAAATTTTTTATTCATATATTTTTGTAGGCGATTTTGAAGGTAAATTCACAATTTCTTTTGAATGTGCCAACTCAACATTTTTCAAAACGTTTTGTGCTATTCATGGCGATATTTCTTCCGATGTTTTAATAGATACTGATTTGAATGTTGAACTTAATCCCATGCCTTTTATTGCTGAAGATGAAGATGGTCTTTCTTCTTATCTTGACTCTAATCCTTCTTTAAAACCATATGCTTATGATTTGCACAACGACTTCTCAAATAATATTTTGTTTTTTAACTACTTATATATATCACCATCAGAACAAAAATATTCTTACCTTTCATCGTTTATTTTTAACGGAAAATTATATTGCGATTTTTCTGCAAAAATCTTTTCTAGCGATATTCAATTCGATGTTTCGGGGATTCATTTTTCTGTTGTTAGACTAAATAGAAATTATTTAAGTTTAGCCCCTTTTGAGATTCATTTCTCGTATTCTAACGCCTTGTGAGGTAATCAACTATTATGAATTTTAAAACTTTAATCATTCCATTTCTTTGTTTTGTGTGTACACATGTTTCTTCTGCTTGTAAAACATTCGATTCGACAAGCAATGATTCGAACCTTCATGAACCATCAACAGTTATAAGCGACCCATCCTTTGGTTTACACGATGATGAAAGAAAAATAGATTCTAATGAGTGTTCTGTTCTTGTTAGAATCAATGATTACAACGACACACAGAACTGTCTTCTTGATAGAAACGAACTAAAAGAGGCAAACCATTTCAGGAACATTGATTTTTTCTCAAAACTGAAATTAACTGATTACAGTTCTTATTATTGCAGTTTGTATGCGCCGTTTATTGAAATTAAATATGCCTCAAAACAATTATTTGCAAAAAACGATCTAAAAAAGATTATCAATGCTTGTAAGAACAACAAATCGCAATATGAAATCGTTGATGAAAAAATGTATGAAAATGAGGATGAAGACTACGAGTTAATTAAGCCTGACAACCAATCTTTCTATCCTTTTGAAAGAGCCTTGGCGGATGTTGGAATATCATATTCAGATAATGATACATCAAGAAACAGGGGGAACGGAGTTAAAATCGGCATTTTGGAAAATTATTTGCCTAATAGTTTTCAAAATTTTACTGGCGTTTCGTATTCAACCTTTGGAAGTGGATCTGATGATCACCCAACTCAAGTTGCATCTATTGCGGGTGGCAATTTTGGAATTGCTTCTAAATCAAGTTTCTACTTTGTTGCTAAACAAAGTTGTTCAAGCAAATTTCAAAGTGTTGATTTAATGATTTTGAATGGTGTTAACGTTATTAACCATAGCGGTGGTTTTTCACCTAATCCTCACGCATATAACATTTATGCAAGTTACATCGATTATATTGTGAGAAACACAGGATGTATATTTGTTAATGCCGCAGGCAACTATACTTCAAGCGATGGTTATTATTTTCCTAATCCGTCATATGGACTTAATGTTATTTCTGTTGGTTCGTGTAATAGAACCCTTCATCCATCATTTTTTAATTGCAAAAAAATTGATAGTGATAGCGAATACGATTCAATTATAAAAAAACCTAATTTATTTGCTCCCGGAGATCATCTTTTTGGTGTGAGAAATATTTGTGATGGCGCTGATTCAGACGATTATCTTAGCGGCACTAGCTATGCCGCTCCTATTGTTACAGGGATTGTTGCTTTGTTGATGGGCGAATATCCAGAACTAAAAACAAACCCAGCCAAGCTTATTTCTATATTAACTACATCATGCAACAAAATGGCTAACCAAGAAAGTGATTTCGATAACACCCATGGATTTGGAGTAATAAATTATGAAAATGCGAGACTTGCATATCAAAATTCTTCTTCTGTTAATTCATCAAACTTAAGCGGCGATATTTTTCAAGGATCCTTATCTCTTTTTGGTGGAGAAGATTTAATAATTAGTTCTGAGTCATTGTATAACGCATCTAATAATACATCTGGCTCAACAATCATCAGTTCCTCTTCAATTCAATATGTTGCTCCTAGAATTAGTTTATATGACCAAAGCAATAACATTGTTGCGACGTCAAATTTGTATGGCAATTTTTGCTACTTGAGTTTTAAAAACGATACAAATAGCACTATCAATCTTCATTATAGTATTTGTGCCGAAAATTATATGGATTTTGTAGGCGTATCACAAATGATTGGGTATTCACTAGTTGCCGGGAAAGATAAATTAAATGCCTCTTTATCTATAATCAACAACTATCTGGATACCAACCCGACATTTAATTGGAATGTTTCCTCACTAAAAATAATAAACCATGTCGATATGTATGTAACGAATTTTAGAGGTCAAGAGATTTTTCGCTCTTTGAATGTCAGTGGAGGATTTTCTGTCACGCTTACAACAAGTGTTTGGGGAAACATAATAGATATGAGAGGAAGAGAATATTATGCGTTCATTAAGATTGTTTTTAATGATAATTCCTCAGCATATTCTAAAGTGTCATTTCTTTTAGAACCGAACAGGTATAGAGATTTAATTCAAATATTGCCCATCGATTATGAATTTGAAGAACAGTATTTCTTCTATGAAAAAACCACAACGTTGTCTTTTGATAATGTTAATATAACTACAAAAAGATTGAGATGTGGTTATATTCAAAACCAGTATATTGTGTTATCTCCTAAAAGAACTGGAGCAGGAAGCGCATATTTGCAAATGGATTTTGATAGCAGCATTTATTCTGTTCTGATTGGACTTGCATGGTGGAGCAATAATGAAAGGGTTTATTCCTCCAACGGTGATAGCTACGTTTTAGAGTACAAAAACAACAGTGGCCAATGGGTTGAATGGCTTGATTTGTTGAATGATGTTAGCATTACAACAAACAGAGACATTGTAGACAGATTTGTTATATCTGATTCAGGTGGAATCAACGGAATTAGAATTGTTTGTTACTGTGCTTCTCCGACAAGCGACCGAAACAAAGGAAGAATTTGTGTTGACGATATTGTTCTTAATCAAAATTATTCATTCAATTTTATTTCTCAATTTTACGATCCGGTTTATTAAATTTTACTTTGCAAGAGGGATTTGTTTTGACAAGTAGTGCTAATAAACAAATAAAATCAACTTGCGTTTATTCTCCGTTGTAAAAACATTAGCAAATATATAATTATGTTTGTACAATTGGTTTAAAAGATTAAGATTATGAAAAAGTGAATGATTATGGCGAATACTATTGAAAGAAGTGGCACACACTATTGTGGTCTAACAGCAGAAAATAACAAATGGCTATTTCGTGAGCAACCAATAAATGACATTGGAATTGACGCTCACATAGAATTTATTGACTCGTCGAATAAACCAAAACAACTAATAGCGTTACAAATAAAATCTGGAAGTAGTTGGTTTAAAGAAAAAAATAAAGGCTGTGTTATTTTTCGCGATATTGATGAAAATCATTATTTGTATTGGACGATGAATTCTTTACCTTGCATTATAGTTTTATATAATCCTGATGATAATACTTGCGTGTGGCAAGAATTGTCTAAAAATACAATTAAAAAGACCAAACACGGCAAAGGGAAAGGATATTATGTCCAAGTTCCTCTTAACCAAATCTTCTTGGATGCATCATCTAACAAAAAGTTACTATCATTATCTAACCTTCCCGAACATATTGTGAATTACAATTTTTTGTTGTCTCAAAAACCATTTATGGAAGTAATTCAAAATGGCGGAATTGTAAAACTGCATTCTTATGAATGGGTAAATAAATCTAGCGGTAGAGGTGATACTGAATTAATAATTGATGATGGCAAAGAAATTAAAAAGTATTCTTATCCTTATTGGTTTCCACATACGTCATATAAAGGTGTTTTTTCTCGCTTATTTCCGTGGGCTACTTTTACTGCTGATGAGGAATTTTATGAAGATAGCGACGAAACATTATGGAAAGATTTAAACTGTTGGTATGACAAAGAAGAAGATGATTGGATTGTGGTTGGTGATTCATTCGAAGAATTCCGCGCAAACCTTAATCCAATGAGGAGTATCGACCATGCTGGTGAAGTTGCTGAATATATGTTGATTCTTACATTAAACGATTTAGGAAAATCATTTTTAAGAGTTGATGAATTCTTATCTAATGACCAACCATATAATTCTACTAGGCCAAAAGAAGAGGGTGATTATAAATGAATATTAAGTTATCTGAGTATAAAAATCCAAATACAATTTCGGATGAATACGAACTAGATCCAGCACAAGAATATGTGCTAATCGATTTTGAATCAGAATTAAAAATACAATCCGCCATTCTAATGTCTTTTCAGATAATGGGGGCTCCTCCAGCCCTCAAAAATTATCATGCATGGTTATACAAAAATGGATTTGATATTAATTCGCCAAATCCAACCAATGCATTTGTATCTTCTTTTTATGGAAATAGGCCTTTGTGGAAGACAGATTATTCACAAGGCATTGTTGTAAAAGTTGATGGAGATGACGATTATTATATTGTTATGGAATGTAGTTCTAAAAATAAAGGTTACAAACATACAAAAATCATTTTAACATTAGGTGGATGTTTGTAATGGCCTATAGGCTTTAAATAATTTTCACATTAATTCACATACAAATAGTATTGTCTAGTTGGATAATAAAAAGTAGAAAGGAGTGAGTAGTTTGGATTTTCCTAACAAATTAAAATTCTTAAGACAAAATAAAGGCATTACTCAAGAAAAACTTGCGAAAGAATTATTTGTAAGTCGTACATTGGTTACAAAATTCGAAACCGGTAAAGCTATTCCCACACCAGACACCTTGAAACGTATTGCAACTTATTTCGATGTTTCTATTGATGATTTATTGTCCAATGAAGATGTGAAACTTTTGATTGTCCAGTCTAATGCTACTTTCAAAAATATTAGAACATTTTTCATTATTGCTTCTATTTTTTTGACTATTTGTATATTGCTAATCTATGTCTTGCCATTGTTTAGTTATGGACATTATGTTGATGATAACAAATATGTCTATGGTAATGTAAGCCTGATGAGTGCATTTTTTAAAAGTAACAACCCCCTTTGTTTGATTTCTTTTGCTTTTGGTTTGCTCGTATTGATTATCCTTTGCTTTGATCTTTGGTTACCGAAAATTAGTTCAAAAAGCAAATTATTTGATGCTTTAACTTTTATTGCATATGCGATTCTAATTTCTCTAACTATAATTACGATTATAACAGGAATCAATATAATTTTTAGTGGTAGTTTCCAAATGAATACTTTTAAAAAATATGAAAATTATATTATCTGTATTAATCGCCTCGACAAGCATAGCTTTTGCTTCGTTTCACAATGATGCAGCAGGACGCAACGCGATTTCTAATGCGTCTATATCTGATGTTGCTGTATCTCAATTGTTTGAAAATATTTTAGAACACGAAAAAGCAACAGTACTTAAGAACCATTATTCAACTTTGTATTTTTCTAACCTAAACGAGCATTTTGCTAACAATAGTCATGGCACCTGTTCTTTTGTGTCTATTGGCATGTTACTCTCTTTTTATGATTCATATTGGAACGACACTATTATTTCTGAAAATTTCGATGTACAATCTAATTTTTCTTCCACATCTCCCATATCTCAAGATTTTGAATTTCCGCCATTCGGTATTACATCACCGGGAATTGGTTTTGAAGAAAATTCGATTGTTTCGGGTATGACAATAGCTGACTATCGATCGTTTGTTTTGCAAAATGAGAATACCTACTTTCAATCAAAATTGCTTATTTTGGCTGAGAGTTACTTTGGATCTTCTAGATTTGATACATCAATTAATCCTTATGGTATGACTTTCCAAGAAATAAATGATTTTTTGGAATACTATCTATTTACATTTAAGTCCTTTACATCGCAAGATTTTACAATTTCATCATCAAACGGCTATCCAAACGATGTTATGAGTTTTACTGTTAGTAATATTTTGAGTGGGAAACCCGTTTTAATAAGGGCGAATTCATCAATTTTTGGCGGGCATGCAATGATTGCGTATGATTACGATTCAAACACCGGAGAATTATTTGTTCACCCTGGGTGGAAAGATAACAATAATAACGCTTTAACTCATGTTTCTTTAGATCAATTAGGAATATCGCAAATTGAGGATGCAATAGTAATTAATACTTCGTCCTCACACACCCATTCTAACAATTATCATTCATCTCATGGGAACAACCTTTGTTCTTGCCTTTATTCGTTTCCTCAAAATATAGTAATTGAATCGGGCAATTATAGAGATATGAACCCAACCTTTGTTTGGAAGTCACTATATAATGAAAACTGGTTTTCATCTTACTCACCATTTTTTAAATTTTCTATATTGGATAGCAATCATATTTCTTTATTTACTAAAAACTGTATAAATGGCTGTTGTTGCACGCTATCTAGTGAAGAGTGGGATTATGTTTTGTATAATGCTGCTGGCAATTCATATTATGCTTATGTTGAGCTATCATCTAATTCCTATCCGTATTGGGATGACTATTATTCTTTAAAACTATTTAATAAACCAAAAGACTATAATGTTTTGCCTCACATTAAGCCAAACGAATATGGATTTGCAGATGCATATCCTGATGACATTTACACAAAAACCACCTATGTTGAACACCAAACATCAAATGGTTTTAAATTCAAAACCAGAAGATATAGGACTGGATATATTCACAATGAATACATTGTTATGTCACCAAAACGATTAGGCTATACCGAAGCTTTTATTGAATATAAATTTACTAAGGCTATTAGTAGAATCGATGTTGCTTTATCTCACTGGAGATCAACTTCTTTAGAAGGATTAACATCTTCAACAGGCAATGCTGTTGTTCAACAATTTTGGGGCAATCAATATATAACAAATCTAGATTTACTATCATCAACCACCAATCTTCCAGAAAACAGAAATAGTCAAACAATTTACAAAATATGTTTTTCTCAACCAGTTTATATCATTAGATTTTACTCAAGCACATTTTCACAAAACACAAACGACAATAATAGAGGCAGGATTTGTATTGGTGACATAGCTTTTTATGAAGATGAGCAATCTATGCCTCTTTCTGGATATGAATTAGAATATTCTCCAAATGATTGGAATTACAATCCTGTTTTAGGCGGAACTAATTGTTATGCATATGCTATTAATAATCAAGTATGGCCTGGTACAAATAATTTAACTTTTTTACAACCAGGTCAATATTCAGGCAATACCATCACAGAATGTACATCTGAAGTTCTTGTGAATGCGGTTTCAAACGATTTTGCCTCTTATACAATTTATAAGCAATCAACGTATGAATTTTTGCCTGTAGGAAAATATGATAGATGTCCTGTTGGAACATATAAGGTTGCTTTGGTTTGCTATCGAACTGGTTGGTGGATTTTTACATCACAAGACTATCATTGGTATAGGCAAAATCCTGATGGCTCATGGTCACATAAGCAAGGGGCAACACAGGTTAAACTAACCGATAATTCTGGCAATATAATAAGAGATCCAGAAACATGTGATAGAGGAGATTATAATGTCTTTGTTGGGTTTTTTGCAGTAAGACCATGGGGTAATCTTTATGTTTAATTCTTTTGTTACTCGAAAAACATTAGTCTTCCTACTTTTATATTTTGCATCGTATTTTATAATAGGCATTTTTCAAATTGCGGTAACATCTTTATCTGGTCATTACACATTTGGAATTATATTTTATTCAATTGTTTTCTTAATTATATCGTTGTCGTGGATTCTATATTTTTTTCTTTCGCGTGATTCAAAAACAAAACATATTATCCTGCTTTGTATCATGCTAATATCAACATCACTTTTTCTTTTGTTATTTAGCTCTTTTGAGTTCATACCGATTATCTATAAAACGTTCATCTCGATTAAATATTATAGTTCAATAATTGGTTCTCAATCAGCACTATCTAATGGCATTATTGCGAGTGCTATATTCGGTGTTTTTGCTATAGAAAATTTAATAGTGATTTTTGTTATAGGAATTCGCTTAAAGTCTTATAAAAAAATGTCGATGGTGGACAAATGTCCTGGTAATGTATGAAATTTGTGATAGTTGCTTCATGCGTGGTGGCAAGGAAAATGATAATTATAAATTATTTATTTCCTTTTTGATCTCAAAATATATTTATTGCGGTGTATTGGTTTGAAATAGAAAATATGGCTTTTCAGATTGTTTTGAACCTAATTATTCTGTTGGCTACGAAATTACTCCGGCTGGCATTGAAAAAGACTCCATTAACACTTCATTTGCATGCAACTTAACGAATAATAAAAATATTTTAGAAGATGAATTAAATAATTTTAAAACAAAAATTGTTGATAAAATTGAAAAACTTCAAGATGGGAATTATTCGTTAATTAAAGGCAAAATTTACCTATGCCTTTCATATCTCCACATGGTTGAGCGGTCGGATATTAACAAAACTATATTTGAACTATCTAATTATTTTAATTCTAAAGCTTCGGTTCGTTTCGACGGCCTTTGCTTTTTTGCAACCTCTTCAATATTATTTATATAATGATGATTTAATTAATTAAGACTAAGCCGTTTGAAACAAGCGAGTATAATAACAAAATTCAATCTATTTGGTCTGAAATTCTGGATTAATTAGACATTTCTTCAATGAACCAAATATCTTATGTATTTGAATAAATATTGGTGCGCGATTCTAACCCTCGCGTCTGTCCAACTTTATTGATGGGGTTATGAGTTGTCCATGAAATGATCAAAAAATGGGGTTAAGTTATGTAGCAGCGGTAGGGTTAGACTCTAATTATCTTATTCTTATATACTTAGCATATAAGATAAAAAAAGACACGCATTATTTTTAAGAGTCAAGACATTCGATGATGCCTTCAAATGTCCGTGAATTAATTTTATACAAAGAAGTCATTATTAAAGGGATCGATGCTATACCAAATCATTGTTTCACAAAATGTAAAACAAAAAACCTCAAAAACGTAAAATTGAGTCGATTGCTCAGAAATATTTCACTAGATTTTTAACTTTTTTGATAATTATCCTTTTTAATATTAGTGCCATTTTTGGCACCAATTGGATCAAAATATTGTGTTTGTGTTATCATTTATCGTTATTTTCTGTATGGATTATTTGAATTCGAACGAAAAGAATTTCACTGCTTTTTTTGATACTTGTTATAATGTTTTTAACCACTTTTTACATTTTGGTTGAATTACATTAAATATAATATTATATTTATGCTATGGCAAAAATAACGAATCATGTAAGAACATATAATTATGTAACATTCGCATATGGTGGTTGTTTTGAACACATAAAAAATGAGATGATGAACAGCATCTTGAAAACAATGAACACAATTACTTTAAAGGATGGTAAGACTGTTAGCCTTCTTGTTGATTTTGATAGCGATTCGGTGCCCTTTTACAAAGGCTACTCAGCTAACCATTCGTCGTTTTTTACTTTTGAGCCAAGCAAGTGCTTTGTTAGTAAGAAAAATACCGAATGTGCCTTGGAATTTGATCGCGCAAAGAAAAGAATGTATTTGAATTCGGATTTCGTTGTTTTTAGAATTAGCAAAGAAGCAATTATATACTCGGTTCAAAACATTTTTGTCGGTGGAGAAAGCAAATCTGTATTTTCGCTGTATAGAGGCGAATTAAAAAAATCCTTGGATCTGATAAATGTTTCTGAATTGACTGATAAGCAAGAAAAATTTCTTTACTTTTGTTCTAGATTGTACAAGAAATTTGATGATATTAATGTTAGAAAAGACTTCCGAAACGCTTGTAACGAATTCAATTCTGATGTTAAGACAAATAGGAAATTAGAAAATCTCTTTATTAGGGCTAGTAATTTTTTTGAAATGGTTTCTATTAAATATTTATTGAAACAAGGCAAAGTTGAAAAAATGATAAAATCTGCTTTTTTGGTTGTAGCTCCTATGAATGTAGCTACTTTGTGTATTGAGTCTGAAATAGATACTGAGATAGATTTGAACATTTTCTTAAATAAAACTATCGAAAGAGTAAAGGAAAAAGCGTTTTCAATCTTTAAAACAATCAATACCTCGTTTGATTCATTTGTTTCTTTCCTTAGACTAATTAACCTCAATAGTTTCTTTAATTTATTTTCACAGCATTGTTTTGGAGCAATTACATCGGATAATAAAGTCAAAAGGTTGGGTGTTATTAATACTGATATTGATTTGCCTGCTGCAAAAGTAATCCTAAGTTTTGATGATATAAAAAAAGCTTCATTTTTAAGAACTTTTAGATTTTTTTCAAACTATTTAAGTGCAGAATCAGCTTACTATAAAGAACATAATGAACAAGCGATTTACAAAGATGTGTTGTTTGAAATGCAAACCAACATGAATTTTGAGCCATCTTTTAATAACAATTTCTCAAATCACCGCCTTGTAACTAATCTATTGAATGATGATACGAGAAATTTATTTATTTCTAATGGAACTTGTATTTTTTCTTTTTGTAATCCAGTTCAAGTTTTAAATGGTGATGATGTTTCTGATTTATCTAAAGACAATTATTATTTGGCTGCTGATTTTATAGATCACAAAGTAAGGTATAGAGACAGGTATGTTTCTTTTGCCATTTTAACTCATTTGATTGTTATTGACATTTATTTATATTCTCGTCTTTCGTTACTTTGTGATTCAAAAACAATTGACTATAAGAAAATGTTTTACATGAGAATGCCGGCTATTCATAATTTGAATCGAAAATTCTCTGAGGTAAATCGCCTTTTTAATCCTGCAAGAATGTTTTTTTCTCAAGAGTTTATGAATATTGCTTTGACAATTAATGAAAAATATAAATTGGATGTTCAAAACACATATCTTGAAGATGTTGTTGAGAATTATTGGCAGGAAGCTAATGTCACGAATGGTAAATATGTTCCACTTATTCAATTGATGCTTACTGTTTTAACATTTTCTGTATCTTTTGCGTGTGTACCGATGTTAGAAGTGTGGAAAAGAATCCTTATTTCTTTATCAATATCGGTTGCTGTTGTATTTCTATCATTTATTTTGCTTTATTTTGCAGGAAAATCTGTTAATAGGAAGAGACTAATAAATCCTTTTGGCAAAAATAAATAATAAAAACCCTTTGTGTCCTTTAGATTTTGTGATAATATATAAGCATCAAGGAAGGATATTGCTGTGCTTTATATATTTAATATATAATCTCTTCACCCATCGTTTGAGGGGTGCCGAGAATTAGATGGGTAAAAATATATCCTGAAGTTGCGATAAAAAGCAACTTTTTATTTATTGGATAGCTTTAAATCGGTGGCCGTAAAAATAAAGGTTCTCCGTATATTGTATTGAACCCATGATTTAGGAATGGAATCCATAGTGCTTCCGCCCATTTCTACTGGAATATTTGGTTATCCAATAAAAGAAGTTGTTGAGATATGTGCAATAGTTATTGTAGTTATAAACCAAAACATCTGAAATATAGATATATGTGCATTCTTAATGATGGACACAGTGAAGCCCTCTATAATGGCGCGTTAAAAAATATAACAATTAGGAGACTAGCTCTTTTTTGATAGTTGTGAGGGTTTAACCCACACGTCTGTTCGGTTTTTCCAAGAGGGTTTTTTAGTTACCCCTCAAATAGTCAAAAAATAAGGTCAAGGTTGAGTAGTGATGAGAGGGTTAGATTCTAATCCTCTTATCCTTATATACATAGTATATAAGATAAAAAGAAAAGACACGTATTATTTTTACGTGTCTTGACAATCAATGATGACGGGAGACAGCGGATTTAAATTCAATATATGTTTCTCAGATATATGATAAAAGACCTCACAAATGTCCGATAAAATACCTCACAAACATAAACTAGTAATTGATAAAATAATTGCTTTCCTTTATAATAGTTTCAGGAAATTTAATCATGAAAACAAAAGAATATAAAAAAAGAATTATAGATGACCAACTTCAGCTTAAATTAGATTCGTTTGGCGCTACTTTGATAGTTGGTCCGAAAAGTTGTGGTAAAACCACAAGTGCGAAACAAAAAGCCAAAAGCATCATTGAATTTCAAGATGAGGACTTACGCGATGGATATCTTACTACCGCTAATACCATGCCATCAAAATTGTTAATTGGAGAGACTCCGAGATTATTTGATGAATGGCAAGATGCACCAAAGATTTGGGGCGCTATAAGAAAAAGCGTTGATGATAGAAATGAAAATGGCCTCTATATTTTAACAGGTTCCTCTTCCGCAGATGTCGAGACACCTCACACAGGAACAGCACGCATTTCCACTTTGAGAATGTATCCTATGTCTTTATACGAAAGCGGCGAATCAACAGGCGAAGTATCACTAATTGATTTATTTAATGGCAAAGATTTTGATTTTGTTGAATCTAAATTAACCATGGATGAGTTAATATTCGCTATATGTAGAGGCGGATGGCCAAGAAGTTTATTTAATAAAACGCCAGAATCAAAGTTAGAAGTAGCTAAGGACATATTCGTTCAAACATGCAATAAAGATATAAGTTCTATTGATGGTGTTAAGCGAAACAATAAATGGGCTGAGAAAGTATTAAAATCATATTCTAGAAACATTTGTACTCTTGCGGAAACGAAAACAATATTTGCAGATGTCACCTCTACTACCGGAATGACAAAATCAACGTTTTATGAATATATCAACGCTTTAAACAAATTATACATAATTGAAGATTTGCCAGCTTGGTGTCCTTCTATAAGAAGCAGAGAATTAATAAGGGCGAGCGCAAAAAGAAATCTAGTTGATCCTTCTATTGCTGTCGCCGCACTAGGTGTTGGTCCTGAATTCTTTAATACTGATTTTAAAACTCTCGGTTTCCTATTTGAATCATTGTGCATAAGAGATCTTAAAATTTATTCGTCAAAAATGAGAGGCGAATTATCTTATTATCACGATAGATATGGTTTAGAAGCTGATGGAGTTTTACATTTGCAAGATGGAAGATATGCTTTAATTGAATTTAAATTGGGACAACAAGAAATTGACGATGCCGCTAAACATCTTTGTAAAATCGAAGAATTGATTAAAAAGTATAATGAAACAGAAGAACAAGTTCCATTAAGACTACCTGATTTAAAAATAGTTATTACAGCTACACAATATGGTTATAGACGCGAAGAAGACGGAGTATATGTTATTCCAATTGGTTGCTTAAAAGATTGATTATAAACAGTGTGAGTGGGTTTAAACCCCGTGTCTGTCCAGTTTGTAAGAGATATATATTTCGACTTAAAATAGTTTGGTAAGATGGAATAGTTGAGAGAGGGTTTGCTCCTTCTCTTTTTCCTCATATACATAGTATATATAAAAGAAAAGACACTTAATTATTCGTGTCTTGACAATCGATGATGGCGGAGGAACAGGGATTTGAACCCTGGCACCGAGTTACCAGTCTACGAGCTTTCCAAGCCCGCCCCTTCAGCCTCTTGGGTATTCCTCCGTATTTAAGGCATCTTTAGACGTTTATTGGTAATGTGCGATAGTTATTATATTAAAAAGTAATATTTAATTAAAGAGGAAAATCAATAAATTTATCTCTCACATGGAAAGTATCTGATAATGTAGGAGATAAGGCTTGCAAGATATAATCTTGTTTAATACCTTTTGTCTCAATTCTAAATGCATTGAATTTGATCGAACTAACTTTATGGAATTTAGATAAATCAATAACCATCTTTACCTTGTAGTTATTTCCTTCAATAGTGGCTTCGCTTTTGAAAAAATCATTTTTAATGAATACTGGTTTTCCATTAACGATTTTAGCGATGAAAGTGGTGCCGTTTGGGGCAACTTCAAATTCATAATAAAAGTCATCACCAAAATCCAAGAATACTTCAACGACATCTCCTCTCCAGATTTCATCGTTATCCTTATTGGAATAACTATTTAAAGAAGAGTCTTTTGCAATAAATTCAAAGAATAAAACATTGTTATCTTTTTTATAAGTAACTAATGTTTCCGGTAATATTTCTTTTCCAGTGCGATTGTCTAATAGTTTTTGCATGTTTTAATAATAGCAACCACCGATTTTTTTATCGAACAAAAATAAAAGAAAAAGAAAAACTACTCTTTAATAAAAGAGAATAATGTTAAAATTATTGTATGCAAAAGTACATCGTCGATAGCAAAGAATCAGGACAAACTTTAGAGAAGTATGTCAAAAAAGTTCTTAATACCGCACCTTTGTCTTTTATATATAAACTTTTTCGAAAAAAAGATGTCAAAGTAAATGGCCATTGGCAAAAAGAAAAATATATCGTTAATGAAGGTGAAGAAATAACCATCTTCATTTCCGATGAACAAATGGAAGAATTTAATAAAAAGAATGTTTATTCACCAAGTAACTTTATTGAACCATGGATTTTATATGAAGATAATAATGTCTTATTTATAAATAAACCGCGTGGTGTTTTAGTGCAAAAAGATGAAAATTATAATGAAAAACCATTAGACCAAATGGTTATCGAATATCTCATGTATAAAGGCGAATACGATCCACAAAATGATTTAGCTTTTAAACCAGGTCCAGCGCATAGAATTGATAGAAATACATCTGGTATTGTGATCTTTGGTAAAAACCATGATGCATTAGCGTATCTATTTGAACTATTCCAAAAACACGAACTCATTGGAAAACATTATCTTTGCTTAGTCGTGGGAGATGTCGCTAAAGAAGGAACTGTGGAAGTTCCACTTAGAAAGAACTTCGATACAAAGAAAGTTGTTGTGGCCCCAATCAGCAGTGGTGCGAAACCCGCAAAAACTGTCTATCATCCAATCGAAAGATTTGGTGACTATACATTATTAGATATCACACTTATTACAGGAAGAACCCATCAAATCCGTGTTCATATGTCTTATATAAGACACCATGTCGTAGGAGATGGGAAATATGGAGACTTCCAAGCGAATAACTTAATTGAAAAAGAATATGGATTTAAAAACCAATTCTTGCATGCTTCTGAAGTCCATTTTGGAGAACTAAAAGCACCTTTAAATAATCTCTCCAAAAAGAGTTTCAAAGCCCCAATGCCAAAAGAATATGATGATTTGTTAAATAGATTAAGAGACAGAAAGAAGGATTGAAATATGACTCTTACCGAACAAAACTATCAAAGATGGTTAAATTCACCAAAGGTGAGTGAAGAAACCAAACAAGAATTAAGAAAGATGAACCAAGCCCAAATCGATGACGCATTCTTTAAGGATGTGGAATTCGGTACCGCAGGTATGCGTGGTGTTTTAGGCCCAGGCACAAACCGTTTGAACAGTTTTACTGTTACTAAAGCCACTGTGGGATTCGCTCAATACTTATTAGAACTATTCCCAAAAGCCAAAGAAATGGGTGTTGTGATTAGCCATGATAATAGACATCAATCTAGAGATTTTACATTATTAAGCGCAAAAGTCTTAAATGACTTTGGCATTAAAGCTTATATCTTTGATGCTTTAAGACCAACTCCAGAATTATCATTCGCTGTGAGATATCTTAAAGCTTGTGGTGGCATCATGATTACTGCCTCCCATAACCCAAAAGAATATAACGGATACAAAGTATACGATGAAACTGGCTGTCAATTAGTGCCAGAAAAGATTTCTCGTTTATTAGAACTCATCGCCGCTTTACCAAACGAACTTGATGTTGAATATAAGAAAGCGGACGTTCTCGGTGAAACCGTTATGTTAGATAACAAGGTTGATGATGAATATGTGAGACTTTGTGAATCTATCGCCATTAATAAAGATTTAGATAAATCTAACTTCAAGATTGTCTTCACTCCAAATCACGGTACTTCTTATGTTCCTTCTATGAGAATATTTAAAGATTTAGGATATGACATCGTTCCAGTTTTATCGCAGTGCAATCCTGACCCAGACTTCTCTGGTACATTATCACCAAACCCAGAAGATCCAAGAAGCTATATCGAAGGATTAAAACTCGCAAAAGAAGTGGGTGCTAAACTCTTAGTTATGACTGACCCAGATGGTGACCGTGTTGGTTTAGGATATTTAGCTAGTGATGGTAGCTATCAAACATTTACTGGTAATCAATCCGCGGCCATCTTGCTAGATTACATTCTCTCTGAAAGAAAGAAGAAAGGATTATTATCCGACAATGGTGTTATGTATAACACAATCGTTACTTCTTCTTTAGGTAAAGAAGTTGCTTCATATTATGGTGTGAAAACCGAGCAATTCTTAACTGGATTTAAATTCATCGGTAATAGAATTGATCATTATGAAAAATTAGGTAATGGTCCACACTTTGAATTTGGTTATGAAGAATCATATGGTTGTTTAGTCGCTCCATTTGCCAGAGACAAAGACGGTTGCCAAGCCATCCTCTTATATTGTGAAATGGCG
>JAFZRR010000046.1 GCA_017619815.1 Bacilli bacterium
TAAATATTATATTTACCAAGATAATAAATTCGAACAAACACTCAAAGAATATTGGGACAAGGTTAAGAAATAATGAGAGTCGTTTTAACAACTGTTTTAGAAGCCAAAGTCGAGATTAATAAAAAAGTCGTGGGACAAATTGGCCGCGGCTATCTTTTACTTGTTGGTTTTACTGATGGAGATAATAAAGAAACGGTCGATAAAATGATTGATAAAATTCTCTCTTTAAGAGCGTTCCCAGATGAACACGGAAATATCAATATCTCACTTCAAGATGTGAATGGATCCATTCTTTCGGTGAGTCAATTCACTTTATACGCGAACACCGCGAAAGGCAGACGCCCATCGTTCGTAGATGCGTTACGCCCAGGTGAAGCTGAACCACTTTATGACTACTTCAATCAACAGTTAGAGCTTAAGCACGGCAAGGTCTCCACAGGTGTCTTTGGAGCGGATATGCAAGTTTCATCAATTAACGACGGTCCATTTACCCTACTACTCGATAGCAAGGAGATGTTCTAATGAAGGTACTATTAGGTCTTTCTGGCGGTGTTGATAGCGCAGTTGCGGCGTATCTACTTAAAAAACAAGGACACGACGTATCCGGCTGTTTTATGCGTAACTGGGATGCTTTAGCCAATGGCGATTATTTAGGCAACCCCACAATTAACAACAATCAATGCCCACAAGAAAAAGACTACGATGATGCAGTCCTTGTCGCTAAAATGCTTGATATTCCATTGTTAAGAATCGATTTCGTAAAAGAATATTGGGATGACGTTTTCTCGTATTTGATTAGGGAATATGAAGCTGGAAGAACTCCAAATCCAGATATCTTCTGCAATAAATATATTAAATTTGATGCTTTCTTAAAATTTGCCAAAGAAAAAGGTTTTGACTCTATTGCTATGGGTCATTACGCAAAGCGTATTGATAAAGACGGAAAAGCCTATCTCTGCAAATCATTTGATAAGAACAAGGATCAAACGTACTTCTTGAGTCAAATTAATCAAGAACAAGTCTCTTTTTGTTTATTCCCATTAGGGGATATTGATAAACCAGAAGTGAGAAGAATTGCTCATGAATTAAATCTTCAATCCGTTATGGATAAGAAAGATAGCACCGGCATCTGTTTTATCGGTGAAAGAAACTTCCGTGAATTCTTAAAGAATTATATACCCGCACAAAAGGGCGATATCGTTGATATCGAAACAGGCAGAGTTATCGGCCGCCATGATGGTGCAATGTATTACACAATCGGTCAAAGAAAAGGCTTGGGTATCGGCGGTATTCATGGTGAAGTCGCAAAAGGCTGGTTCATCGTGAAGAAAGACGTGAAGAAAAACATTCTTTACGCTGCAAGTGGTGAAGAAAGTGAATATTTACTCAGTGATAGATGCACAGTGAAGTTATTAAACTTCATAACTGATGTTCCTAAAGAAGGGCAACACATCAACGCGAAGTTTAGATATAGACAACAAGATAATGGTGTAACCATTCACTTCAAAGGTGAAGATGAAATTGAACTCATCTTTGATGAACCATATAAAGCTGTTACTCCAGGACAAGCTGCAGTCTTATACGATGGTGATATCTGTTTAGGCGGAGGTCTTATAGACCACACATATTTCAAAGGCAAACAAACCGATTGAAATCATAATAATATTGTTTTAGAAAAAATTCCTCGTAATCACCGAGGATTTTTTATTAAAATAAAATAAAGAGGTTTTGCTTATGAAAAAGATCCCCAAAATCATTAAGTGGACTAGATGGATTCCTTTATTTATGTATGTCCACATCAATTTATTTTTGGCCTTAGTTTTTATCTTAGGTTCCCAACACTATGACAGAATTAGAGTTTACACAGGTGGCTATAACCAATATATTACTGGTAGTTCTAATTATTCTTGGGTTCCATATAACTTCTATTCCTGTGCTTTTGAATACGACACAACTTTAGTTGCATTTATCTTCATGGTACTTTGTGCAAATCTTATTACCGTTGGTGTTGTTTCTGGTGTTATTCAATTAATGCGTAAGAATCACAGCATGGGAAACACAATATTTAATATTGTTTTCTCAAGCGTATATTTCACATTTGGTATGACAATGTCCGGCTTCTTGGCAGGATGTTGCGAACTTGATTCAGGTATCCCAATGGTAGTTATGGGCTTCTTGCAAACACTTGCAGTTGCAATCCCATTTGCTTATGGGGTGTTCTGTTTAGTTATGCATTTCATTTTGAAGAAAAAAGGCATTAATTTGGAAAACCCTGAATTAGCAGTGGCGAAAGCAGAACCTGCTGCTCAAACAAATAAACCTGAAGAAGGCGTTTGGTATTGTCCAGAATGCGGAACCAAAAATCATGATTTGTTCTGCAGTGAATGTGGTACCAAAAAGCCTGAATAAATCTATAATTATTTAAGAGGTAGTATTTTATGAAAATTTTAAGAAAGATTCTATTAATTCTTCCTGTTCTAGCCATTGGTACAACATTACTTTTAGCCTTTATTTCATTCTGCTTAGGCTTTGGCAATGGCATTTGGTATGGAAATAGCAGTGTCCACGTTTTATCTAATGCTTATTTTGCAAATTTTGATTATGAAGGTGTTATTGAAATGTGTATCGGCAACACATTTGCTATCTTAGGTATGCTTATTGTCGCTGCTATGTTAGTTTTAATTTTATTAAACTTCTCCGACAAAATTGCTAAAGGACCAATGCTATTAATCATTGCTATCGCTGGTTTCCTTATTCAATTCTTCTTCTTACCAAGACCAATTATGTTGATCTATTACACAACACAAGAAGTTGGTGCTGTCTTTGAAGTATTTAACTGGGTGACATTCGCATTCTCCACACTCATCTGGATTCCTTGCTTAGTGTTATTCATTTTGAATAAAACATTATTCAAGAAACAATTAAATGGTGAAGTTGCTCCTAAAAAAGCTGAAGCTCCGAAAGCCGAACAAGGCACATGGTTCTGTCCAGAATGTGGAACTAAGAATGATGGTGCTTTCTGCAGTAATTGTGGTACGAAAAAACCAGAATAGTCGAGGATATAATTATGGCAGAAAAGAAACAAAAACAAGCTGGTATTCCTTTTAAGGAATTACCTGTATATTTAAAGGTTCTAAGAATCGTCTTCTTGGTGTTATTCCTCACCGGTATGACATTCGAAATAGTGGCGATGATTCTTTGCATTGATAATCCATACAATTGGCCACTTCATATTCCTGCACTTAGCATCTTGCTTCCTGCACTCGCTGTAGCGATTGTTAATTTCGTTCTTGAGAAGAAATTTAGAGAAAAACGCGAAGCTGAAAAACAAAATAAACCAGCCGAAGAAAAGAAGGCTGAAGGCGATGAATGGGTGTGCCCAAAATGTGGCGCTCATAACACTGGCAAATTCTGCAGCAGTTGTGGTGAAAAACAACCAGAAAAAGCTCCAGAAGAACCAAAAAAGGAAGAGTCAAAACCAGTCGCCGAAAAAGAGGAAACTCCAGTGGTCAGCGAACCAGTTAAAAAAGCTCCTGAAAAAGCTGCCGACCAACCAGCTCCTGCTAAAGCAGAAGAACAACCTCAAGCTGAAAAAACAATCCTTCCAAGATTTTTGAATTGGTTATTCCCATTAGTGTTTTTTACAATCTTAACATTAACATTCTTTATTGGTGGATTAGCGTACTTAATTGATTCAATTTCTAGTCTTGTTAAATACTGTACCGAAACATCCGCTGATGAAATTGAAATTGAAAGATTTGTAATTAATATTAATTACATGTTCCCATATTTATTCGTTTGTTTAGGTGCTTTGCTTTGCGCAATTCTTCCACTTATTAAAATGAAGAAATCAGAAGGAATTTATAAGTTAAATCCAATCTTTCCACTTTTCCTTAGTCTTGCAACTTCAATCTTCATGATTATCTATATTGTTTGGTATTCCTTACAGGAAATAACTCTAGGCAATTTAGTTATTTCAAGAACCGTATTAGCATTTATTACATTATTTATTTCCTTAGCGGGCTTTATCCTTTGTTTAGTCATGAAAAAGAACAAATTAGTAATCAAGATTGCTAATGCCGCTGTGTATCTATGGTTCTTCATCTATTGCATTATCGTTGCTAGTAGAAAAGCTGACTTCTTAATGTCTTGGGAAGACGGAAGTCTCGGATATGTTATTGTTCCACTTATTCTTTGCTTCTTTATCGCAGCATATCCATTCGGCTTAGATATCAAGAGACCAGTAAGAAATGAACCTGCTCCTGCTAAAGCAGAAGAAGCAAAACCTGCTGAAGGCACTTGGACATGTCCAAAATGTGGTGCTCCAAACACCGGAAAATTCTGTGTGAAGTGCGGTACCAAAAAGGACGCTCAATAAATTATTAAGTATTAAAAAGTCTCCTAAGGAAACCTAGGAGATTTTTTCTTTTTCGTGTAGTATTTGCCTAAAATATGTGATATTTTATTCTCCGTAAGCAAGAAGAGAAACCTATTGAAGACTTATTAGCGAGCATCGGTTGGTGAAAAGGATGCAAGAGATAAATAGGTGGGCCACTTCTGAAGATCATGGCCAATCCCCATCGTTAACTGCGTAAAAGTTATAAATAAGTGCACCCGCAATAGTGGGTGAAAAAGGATGGTACCGCGGTAAATTATCGTTCCTTAAAATGGAACGTTTTCTTATATTTGGAGGATTTTTTATGAAAAAAATGACATCAAGTGAAATTAGACAAATGTGGTTAGACTTCTTTAAAAGCAAAGGCCACCATGTTGAACCAGGTAGTTCTTTAATTCCAAAGAACGACCCAACTTTATTATGGATTAACGCTGGTGTTGCGGCTTTAAAGAAATACTTTGACGGAACTGAGATTCCTCCATCAAGAAGAATCACTAACGCTCAAAAATCCATTAGAACAAACGATATTGAAAACGTTGGTGATGCCACACACTTAACTTTCTTTGAAATGTTAGGTAACTTCTCCATTGGTGATTACTTCAGAAAAGAAGTTATCCCATGGGCCGTGGAACTCTTAACTAGTGAAAAATGGTTTAACTTTCCAAAGGAAAGATTATATATGACCTATCATCCAGATGATTTAGAAACCAAGAAATGCTGGATGGATGCGGGTATTGAAGAAAGCCACTTAATTACCAAAGAAGATAACTTCTGGGAAATTGGTGAAGGCCCATGTGGTCCTGATACTGAAGTTCACTTCGACAGAGGTGAAAAATATGATCCAGAAGGTGTTGGTCTTAAATTATTAATTGATGACTTACCAAATTCCCGTTTCGTGGAAATTTGGAATATCGTTTTCTCTCAATTCAATAGTGAAATTGGTAAGCAAAGAAGCGAATATAAAGAACTTCCAAATAAAAACATTGATACAGGTGCAGGCTTAGAAAGATTTACAGTCGTTATCCAAGAAACTGATACAGTTTATGAAACCGACTTATTCTGGCCCACAATTGAAAAGACAGAATCTATCTGTGGCAAGAAATACGATAGCAATAAACGTGCATTTAGAGTTATCGCTGACCACATCAGAACCATTACATTTGCTTTAGCAGATGGTGAAATGTTCTCTAATGAAGGTAGAGGCTACGTTTTACGTAGATTACTCAGAAGAGCGGAACGTTTCGGCCGTGTCCTAGGCATTAATAAACCATTCTTACATGAGCTTGTCGCTGTGGTCTCTGAAACCATGAAAGTTTATTACCCATACTTATTAGGTAAACAAGAATTCATCGCTAAGATGGTGAAAGCGGAAGAAGAAAAATTCTTAAAAACACTCGAAAACGGTGAAGCTTTATTATTAAAATCCATCTCCGGAAAAGATGAACTTTCCGGTAAAGATATGTTCCTTCTTTACGATACTTATGGTTTCCCAAAAGAATTAACCATGGAAATTTGTGAAGAAAAGAATGTGAAAGTTGATCTCAAGGGTTTTGAAGAACTCATGAAAGAACAAAAAGAAAGAGCCAGAGCCGCACGTGGTGATCAACAAAGCATGAATAAACAATCCAAAGACTTAATGGATTGCACAGTGAAAAGTGAATTCACTTATGGCGTGAAACCAATCGAAGCGAAAGTTATCGCCTTATTTAAAGATGGTGTCAAAGTCGATTCCTTAACCGATTCTGGCGATATTATCTTTGATAAAACCACATTCTACGCAGAAAGTGGTGGTCAAGTTGCAGATACCGGAACCATTGAATCAAATGAAACAGCATTAAAGGTTTTAAATGTCATTAAAGCCCCAAATAAACAACATTTACACCATGTTGAAGTTTTATATGGTGAAGTGAAAGTTGGAGACGTAATGACCTTAAAAGTGGATGAACAAAGAAGAATGAAGATTATGAGAAATCACTCTTCCGTCCACTTACTCCAAAAAGCCTTAACCGATGTCTTAGGTGATCATATCGCCCAACACGGTAGCTATGTGAATGATGAATATAGCCATTTCGACTTTAATCACTTCCAAAAAGTGACTCCAGAAGAACTCGCTGAAGTAGAAAGAAAAGTCAATGAATGGATTAGCCAAGGTATCCCATGTGAAACTAAAGTTCTTCCTATAGAAGAAGCCAAGAATATGGGCGCGAAAGCCTTATTCGATGATAAATATGGTGATGTCGTTAGAGTGGTCTGCTTCGACGAAATCAGTAAAGAATTCTGTGGTGGTACACACGTGAGCAATTCCTCTGATATCGGATTATTCGTTATCGAATATGAAGAAAGCGTGGCCGCTGGTATTAGAAGAATTCAAGCTAGAACCTCTATCGGTGCTTATGAATTAGTGAAGAGAAGAGAAAATCTCTTAGCAAGAAGTAGAGATTTAGTGGGTGTTGCTTCCTATGGTGATGTTCCAACAAGAATCAGCACCATGCTCAAAGAGAAGGAAGAAATGAAGAAAGTTAATGAGTCCTTAAGTGACAAGTTAGCTTACCTCTCCAGCCAATCTTTAAAAGATGCATTTATTGAATCCAATGGCGTTCATTTATTAGTCTCTTACCTAAAAGGTAATAAGAGAGATGCTTTATTATCCTTAGTCGATAATTTAAAGACACAATATCCTGACTATTTAATCGTTTTGATCGGTGAAGAAAACGGCAATTTGCCAATCGTTGTTTCTTCTTCCAAAGCCGCACAAGAAAAAGGCATATTAGCCGGTAATGTGATTAGACAAGTCGCTCAATGCTTAGGTGGCAGTGGCGGTGGCCGTCCAGATATGGCAAGTGGTGCGGGTAAAGACGCTTCTAAAGTTAACGCCGCTATCGAGCTCGTGAAAGGTTTAGTAAAATAATGTTAAACAAAATTATCGGACTCGATTTAGGAACAACAACCTGTGGTATCGCTTATAGCGATTCCTTCGGTTTTGTCCACGGCATTGAAACATTTAGATTTGACCGTAACCAATATATCGTTGCTAGAAAACACGTCTTAGAACTTTGTGAAAAGATGGGTATCAACGAAATCGCTATTGGATTACCATTACACCTTTCTGGAGAAATGAGCGAAATGGCGAATAACGTCATGCGTTTCCGTGAAGATTTATTAAAAGCTAATCCAAATCTTATCATCAATACTGTAGATGAAAGATTGACTTCCGTAACCGCGAACCGCTCAATTTCCGAACAAGGATTTAATCATAAAAAGAGAAAAGAAAGTGTGGACCGCATCGCGGCCTGCATCATCCTAGATACATATGTGAGAATGAAGGAGAACAGATGATGTTAGAACAAGAAAAACAAATCACCATCGTAGATGAACAAGGAAATGAACACTTAATGCAGGTGTTATTTACCTATGATAACGAAGAAAGAAAGACTTCCTATGTATTCTTCTATAGCGTAGAAAATCCTGATGAAGTTTTCGCAATGCGTTATAAAGATAATGGAGAACTTGAAGAGATTGAAGATCCTGACGAATACGCTGAAGTAGAAGAAGTCTTCAATGCTTACGAAGAAGATCCAAAAATCCAAGAAATTAAAGAGAAATAAAATATAGTGGAATTATTAAATCGTTATTTGATATAATAACGTTCGCTAAATAAAAGAGGTATCTATCATGGCAGAAAAAACAAAATTAACAAAAGCTGGATATAAAAAATTAGAAGACGAACTTCGCTATTTAATTGATGTCGTCCGTGACGAAGTCAAACGTGAATTAGCAGAAGCTCGTGCTCAAGGTGACTTAAGTGAAAACGCTGACTACGACGCCGCTCGTGGAAAACAAGCTGAAGTCGAAGCCCGTATTAAAGAAATCGAAGCCACATTAAACAATGCAGAAATCATTGAAGAAAACGCCAAGAGCAATAAAGTCGGTTTAGGTTCTAAAGTCACAGTCAGATTTGTCGACATGAACAAAGAAGCTGAATACATGATTGTTGGTTCTATCGAAAGCGATCCATTCAATGGCAAAATCTCAAGTTCCTGTGCATTAGGCGAAGCCATCTTAGGAAAAGTGATTGGTGATATCGTTGAAGTTAAGGCTATTAAGCCTTACAGAGTCGAAATCGTCAGCATCGGTTCCAAAAAATAAAATAATTTGTAAAAATTTTGTAAAAGACCCCCTAACGAAGTATAGTAGGAGGTCTTTTTATGTACAAAGTCATTATTGGTGTTGTTATTGCAGCCGCAGTTGTCATCATTGGATTCATGATGATTGATCCAAATCTCAATAACAACCAAACAACTCAAACGACGCAAACCACAACAGATAGTGGGAGCGCTTACACAATTGAAGGCGAGGTCAATAAACCTGGCACTTATGTCTTATCTGACGGCATTACTATGGGTGAACTCATCCAAGCTGGTGGTGGACTCACAAATAACGCCGACGATTTAGCGTTTTTTGATTCTGCAACTCTTAAAGCGGGTAATACCTATTACATCGCCAGCAAGTACGATGCGACAGACATCTGTAACAATTCGCCAATTGTCAAAGTTAACATCAACTCTGACCCAGCGGATACATTAACATCAGTTAATGGTATTACATCTTCTATCGCTAGTTCGATTGTCAGCTACCGCACAAGCAATGGTGTTTTTCAAACTGTCGAACAACTTATGGAAGTGTATGGCATTGGTAACGCCACCTATCGTAAAATCAGAAATTACGTAACCTTACACGCGTGATAATCTTCTTATTATTTATTTGTTTTTGGCTTGGCATATCTTTTCGCTACCAAATCATCATCTTCTCTATCGTTGGCATATTACTCATCTCATTAATCTTTTATAGATATAAAAAGAAGATTGGTTTATTAGCGATTGGATTAACCATAATCGGTGTGGGAATCAGCTATATCAAATTTGATGTAAAAAAAGAGAGTTATAGTGGTATAGTCATCGATTCCCACCCGAACTATTTTCTCTTACTTTCCGGAGCAGAGAGATTATATACATATAACAAAAACAATGAATACGAAATTGGAGATTATCTAAAGATAACTGGTGAAAAAGAAGAGCTTTCTTTCACCATGTTAGAATCTCAGTTCGACTTCAAGGATTATCTTAATAAGAAAGGCGTTTATTATTCTTTATCTATTAAGAAAATAGAAACCAAGTTTTCTAATCCCATCCGCATCAGAAATAGAAGAGAAAAGTTCCTCTCTCATTTTGATGAAAAAAGTCGAAACCTCATCAGTGCGATTTTATTCTCGGATAGCGCCGAGGATGAAATAACGAATGATGCGAAAAAGCTGCATATCGGAAAATTGATAAATGCATCAGGTATTTTCATTCATTCCTATCTAACTTTATTTTCGTTCCTGTTATTTAAGTTTATCAAAGATAAAAAAGCCAAAATACTTCCAGTATTATTCCTACTTCCTTACCTGATTTTTACCTTTCCTAGATTTACGGTTATTCGCATCATTCTTCTTACTTTATTCCGATATATAAATGAGATATTTTTGAAGAAAAGATTTACTGGCCTAGAAATAGTGGGAATCCTCGGATTTTTCTTCTTAACTATCGACTTTCATTTAGGCTACCAAATGAGCTTTATCATCGGTTTCACAATGCCGTTTTTCATTAAAGTGATTAGAGAAGCGGAAATGTATATTGGAAGAAAATGGAAGAAACCATATGAACTCTTACTCATCTATCTATTCTTTATTCCTTTTGAACTCAAATTCTATAACGGCATAAATCCTTTATCTTTGATAACTAACTTCGCTTTAAGCCCGCTTTTTATCTTTGAAGCCGTTATTTCTCTACTATGTTTTTATGGAGTTCCGTTATATGGACTCGCTAACTGGTCCATCAAAGGACTTGGTAACTTATTAGGTTGGTTAGCGAAACTATCATTTCAAATAAACGCTCCTCCATTTGCGGGTTGGATGATATTTATCTTTGGACTAGCGTTTCTCACCTATTGTTATTATCGAAGCATTGGATTTATTCCCCTTTATAGAGCGGTGGCGGGCTTTTTCCTTGTTGGATTAGTTCTGTATCATCTCCCAATTAATAACTTTATTAGCGAAGAGATTTGCTTCATCAATGTCGGGCAAGGTGATTCCTGTTTAATCAGAAAAGGAACAACATCCGTTTTGATTGATACGGGTGGATTAAGATATACGGATATCGCTAAAGAAACACTCATTCCATTCTTAAAAAAGAAGAGAATTTATAACATTGATTTAGTGATCGCAACGCATAACGATTTTGACCATTCCGGAGCATTAGATTCTCTTAAAGAGAATTTCTATGTCAAAAAAGTGAAAACGAACAATGATGTTTTCCCCGTTTCCGTTGGTCAATTAACGTTCACGAATTATAATTCTCACATCACTGAGTATAGCGATGAAAATGACCGATCCTTAGTCATTGGATTTTCACTCATGCACAAATACTTTTTGATGATGGGAGATGCCCCAATCATGGTGGAGCGCAACATCATTAAAGAATATCCAGAACTCGACTGTGACATCTTAAAAGTGGGCCATCATGGCTCCGATACTTCCTCGTGCAAAGAATTCGTCCAATTAGTTTCTCCCGAAACGGCGATAATATCCGTCGGAAAAAATAACAAATATGGACATCCTCATAAGTCTGTTTTGAAGATTCTTGAAGAGGAAGGAGTGGAGATTCGAAGAACGGATCTAGAAGGGACAATTACATATTCTAACTACATTTTTATGTAGTTTTTGGAAAGTTATTATATAATGTTTCTATGATTTATCTCATATATAGCAATCAGAGTTCAGAAATTAAAAAAGTCGTCAAAGGTATCGCTAAACAAACCTTACCAGAACGTGACGATATGAATTTTGTCCGTTATGACGGAAATAACACGCTTGTACAAGAGATTGTTGATGATGCGAACTACGTTCCACTCGGATACGATAAGAAAGTTGTCGCGGTCGATAATTGCTATTTTTTGATGAAACCAAAACCAAGAAATAAGATTGAAAGCGATCAAGATTACAAAACTCTTATTTCTTATTTAAAGAATCCTAATCCAGATTGTGACTTAATTCTCACCGTTCCAACCGCGGAAGTGGATCAAAATAGTGATATTTTTAAAATCATTAAAGATACAGGAAAAATCACCTTTATGAACGACCCCACAATTAAGGAGTGGAATGAATACGTTCGTAAAGTAGTTAACGAATATATAACTAAGAATCCAGGTAATAGAATTGATACTGATGCCGTTATGGAACTCGTGGACCGTACTGCAGGAGATATTCCTTTACTAAGGAATAGTATCATCAAATTATTCTTATATACCAACCATGTGAGATATGAAGATGTCATTCTTTTAGTGACTCGTCCTTTAGAAGATAACACCTTCCAAATCTTTAACTATTTATTAGATGGTGAAAATGAAAAA
>JAFZRR010000047.1 GCA_017619815.1 Bacilli bacterium
CTTTGCCAGAACCGATTAATAACAATGTTTCTTCTCTATCCTTAAATAAGGAAATGAGTTCCATATTATTCTTTCTTTCAATGAATTGAGAAGCATTGATGAATAATGGACCTTTTGGAAGTTTGTATTTTTTTCTAATGACATTCTTTTGTTCTTCGGTTAATGGTTTAGAGATAATTTCTTTTTTAAAGTAGTTTCCATATGGGTAGTGGAAAATAGCATCTTTATTCGCACCGTAATGAATTAAATATTTATCCGCTTCGGTACATGGAGAGAACCATTTAAAGGCATTGGAAATGAAATATGTCTTCAAGTTTCTTTTAAATGGATTATCTTTTTTGATAATTCCACCGTTTATTTGTAGGACATATGGAATATGGTGTCTAATCATATATCTAATCGCTTTCATTTCAGCGATTGTGCTATAACCATTCATGACGATAAGGTCGTATTTTTGATGGTGTTTTTTAATATATGTTCTCAGTTCACTTGTGAATGTATTTTCGTTGCTGAAGCCTTTATTTTTTAAAAATATGACTGGGAAATTATATTCATTATCCGCATAAAAAGAATCCGGTCTATCCTTTGCAGACTTTCTTTCGAAGATAACGCGGATATCGGTTAATTTAGCTAGTTCATTGAAGACATGAACCTTGTATGGAGCAGGATGGTTAAATATAAATAAGGTCTTCATTTTTTATCATTATATATCATTTATTACTGCGATTAAAAATGTTATCATTTTTGCATGAACGCAATACCAAAAACCTGGAACGAATTCTTTCAGAGCATTCAAGACAAAGAATACTCTATTAATCTACATAAGTTTCTCGATAAGGAATATGAGAATCATATCTGCTACCCACCGAGAAAACTTTTGTTCAACGCTTTTAAGTTAACTCCATTAGATAAAGTCAAAGTGGTGATCATTGGGCAAGATCCATATCATGAACCAGGACAAGCTATGGGATTATCTTTTTCTGTCCCTAGTACAGTTAAAGTTCCTCCATCATTAATCAATATTTATAAAGAAATCGCTGATGAATATGACACAACGATTGATATGAGCAGTGGTGATTTAACATATCTTGCAAAGCAAGGTGTTCTTCTTTTAAACTCCATTCTCTCTGTTCGTGAGCATCAACCAATGAGCCACAATATCAAAGAATATGAGATGTTCTTTAATGACGTTTTAGAAGTTCTTGATAAACAACATCATCCAATCGTCTTTATGCTTTGGGGATCTTCAGCAAGAAAGTTAAAAAAACTCCTCCACAATCCATCGCATTTAATTTTGGAGTCGGTACACCCGTCTCCTCTTGCGGCGAACCATGGAGGATGGTTTAAGAATAATCACTTCCGTTTGGCTAACGATTATCTAAAAAAGAATAACATTAAGCCTGTGGATTGGATTCGTTAATTTGCTTCTTCTTTTGGAAGTAAAGGAATAAAGATAATCCTAAAAATACAAGGACTGTAAATAGACCCACACCAAACCAAATCCAGTATGTTGTTGGGTCTTTTTGTTTAACATACATTCTAATTAATCTGGAGATGCCATAAATGAGTGACATGGTAACTGTTAAGAATGTTAATTGAGCGTGGAATAACATGCTAAATTTGTTTTTAAAGATCTTAATGAATGATGTTGCGGTAAGCACTAATAAGAAAATACTTAATAAAGAAATTACCATACTATCTGGGTCAAATTCGTATCCAACTGCGGAGCCATCTTTATAAGCATAGAAGCTCTTAATATAGCTGATTAAGAAGATGACTAAACACGCTAAGGCACCAGCACCGATAACGCTAACATAAATGATTGGTAAGACATTCTTTTTCTCGGCATTTTCTTCACTCTCTTTTGGTGTTAAAACCATTGGTGCCCTGGCATAAACAGCGATTAATAAAGCTGCGGTTAAGACGATAGATGGACCAATAAAGGCAATATTGTACAAGAAACAATATAGATATGGATTCATGCTTGTTAAACCCCAAGCAAAGTTTTCTGGATTGGCCCAGAAGATGACGCCCGCTAAATAGTGGGACAAGAACTTCGCTAAACCACCGACAACCGTGCCGACAACAAGCCACAATATCTTTCCACCTTTGGTTGTGGCTTTATCAAATGGATATTTGCATAAGCAACCGACCGCCACTAAAGCATATGGAAGAATGTAATCGAGGAATAATTGTGCGGGATGTAAAATGTACGCGCTTGTCGCGATATCGAATAACCCCATAATTAAACCGGTTAATAACGCAGGTAACCATCCTCTTCTATAACCGATGATTAAAACTGCAATCATAGCGAAACCGATAGATCCGCCGTTTATGAACAAACCTTTGGAAATGATGCCTTGAAGTTCATCGAGTACAAAGCCCAATGCGGCAAAAATACCGATTTCACAAATGGTTCGTACATACTTTGATGTTGTACTCATAAGTACTACTCCTTTCAAATAAAAACCCTCAACGATAATGAGGGGAAGGAATAAAAAAGATTCCCTCCGCTAGAATTACCTAGATCAGGTACGGTCGATTCCAAGAAGAATCCTCTCAGCCGAATTTCGTTCAGCTCCCGAAAAACATATTATTCTCCTTTTATCTTTAACGCAATTAACAAATAATATTTAGGCAAACATATAAATTTTTAATTTAATATGGTATAGTTAATAGCAAGCGAGGAATGAAACATGGAAAAAGAAGAATTAGAGCAACAAGAAGTTCAAGAAGATTCCGCGCTAGAAGAAGTTAAAGAATTCAAAGAACAAGAAGACATCAATAGCATTTTTCCAGGTGCTACTCCTATTGAAAAACCAACAAAAGATAGCCCTGCATATGATGATGTCATCGAAGAGGCTCGCTTAGCATTTAGTAAAACAATTAAAAAGAATCGTATTGGCAGTTACATCGCAATGGGTGTTGTCTTAGCCCTTGCCGTTGGATCTGTGGTCTGTATTGGTATGGCCCATATGGCATTAAAGATTGTCGGTTGGTCTCTCGTAGGCACCGCAGTCGTCGGTATGCTTGTGTTTTATATTGTCACAAGACAAATCGTTCCAAACGCCACCAAAGTTTATATTGATGTTGTTAATAAACAAATGAACATGAGAAACTTCATGGATGGTCAATACACTGAAGTGAGCACAGATAAAAACGAAAAGATGGAATTATCGGATCCTATTAGTGACGCTATTTATAGCAATATCAGCAATATCGCTTCTAGAAACGTTATTAACGGTAAGTTTGATGGCCGTTCCTTTAAAGTCGCAGATATGGGCTTATATAGTGGCGCGGGCAAGTCACGTACATCTGCATTTGTTGGTAAATACGTTTCTTATCCAAACGATTTACATTTTGAAGGCAGATACATTCTTGTCTTTAAAGGCGAAGTTCCAACCGATTTACCAACCGATATTGAAGACTTAGTAGTTCTTCATGAAGGTGATGATATGCTCGTCTATGGTAAAGAAGGCAATAAATTTGAAGCCGATTTAGGCAAAGAATTCTTAAAAGAAATTAAAAAGGTTCGCATTGATAAACACTTATTAAACCTTAACGTTGTTGTTTGGGGTGGTCATTCCGCAGCATATGCATCATATGATGACAAGATTATGACTCTTCCTTATCAAGAAAATTATGATAAAGAACCAAACGAACAATATGCGAATAACTTATTACAAATCTTTAATAGTTTAAAACTCTTAAAGAAAAAGGAGAAATAAGATGGCTTTAGTCGGTCGTTGGTTAGGTATTCAATGCTTTAAGCATAACGGTAGTCTTCATCGTTGTTGGGACCGCGCTTTAGTATTGGAAAACAATTCCGAATATATTGTAACCGCGACAAAATGTGCAAAAGTCGTTGAAAGTAATGGCAGAAGATGGTTCACCAAAGAACCAGCAGTCACAATCTTTTCTAAGAAAGAATGGTGGAACGCTATCTGCATGATTAAACATGATGGTATTTGCTATTACTGCAATATCGCTTCTCCAAGTATCGTTGGCAAAGATTGCATCAAATATATCGACTATGATTTAGACGCTAAACTCTTCACCAATGGTGAAATTAGAGTGCTTGATGAGAAAGAATACGCTCATCATAAAGCGACATATAAATATGGCGATGACTTGGATACAGTTCTTAGATATACCACTAAGTTAATCGTCGAAAGAATGAAGAACCATGAGTTCCCATTCGATGAAGAAACTATCAGAGGATATTACGAAGACTTCCTCAAAATTACAGTCAACAAATAGTATGGAAGAAATAATTAAGCTTACACATTCAAAAGAAGAAACTATGGCTCTAGCCAAAAGCATAGCGGATAAATTACCAAGCGGAATCACACTCACTTTCAGTGGTGATTTAGGCGCTGGTAAAACGACTTTTGTACGTGGCTTAGCGGAAGGTCTTGGCATTAAAGAAGTGGTCCAATCACCAACCTTTAACATCATGAAGATTTATCTTAAAGCCAATAGACCTTTAATCCATATTGACGCTTATCGACTTGCGGATATTGATACTGATATTGGTTTAGACGAATACATTGGTTATGATACCGGTATTACCGTTATTGAATGGCCTATGTATATTGAAAAGCTAATTCCTGACTTCTCTATTAAAGTGGAAATCACCAACCTCGGTGACGATAACCGTCAACTCAAATTTAAATTAAAAGACCCATCTCTTTTGGAGATCTTTAAATAATGTTTTCTATTTTATTAGACTCATCAAATACATCTTTAACTGTGGGCTTAGCCAAAGACGATGTTTTATTAGAAAGTATTTCTTATGAAGCGTGGCAAACTCAATCTGAACATATGATTCCAGAGCTCGACAAATTGCTCGATAAATATAATGTTCAAAGAAATGAGATTAGTGATATCGTTGTGGCAATCGGTCCTGGTTCATATACAGGCGTAAGAATCGCAATTACAATCGCGAAGACAATCGCTGCGGTTTTACCTGTCAAACTTTACGCAGTTAGTTCCTTAAGATGTCAAAAAGACGGCAAAAACCCATCCATTTGCGTCATTAACGCGAGAAGTGGCCGTTCTTATTTTGGTGTTTATGAAGATGACAGAGTCCTTGTCGAAGATATGATTTTAACTAACGACAAGGTTCAAGAATATATCGCCGAACATCCTGATTATGTCGTATGCGGAAACGCATCATATTTAGGTGTTAACGGGAAAGAACCTGATATCGCTAAAGAACTATTAGCGATTAAAAAAGTTATTTCCCCTGTGACAGATCCACTTGCGGTCAAACCAGTTTATATGAAGGACTAATTATGGACTATTTGTACGTAACTGTGAGAGAAGCCACTGATGAAGATATCCCAGCGATATTAGAACTTGAACAACTTTGTTTCAAGGCTCCATGGAACAAACAAAATGTTCTTTATGAGATGCACGAAAACCCTGTCGCTAATGTGTGGGTCATTGAATTAGAAGAAAAGAGCCAAAACCTCAAATCAGTTGTTGGATTCTGTGACTATTGGCACACATTCGATTCTGCGACAATTGCCCAAATCGCTGTCCATCCAAGTCTTCATAGAAAGCAACTTGGTAGTGCGATGATGGATGAAATTATTAATGATTGCTACGCCAAGAAAGTGCAGACTTTAACTCTTGAAGTGCGCGCGGATAACGAGAAAGCAATCAACTTCTATCTTAAACACGGTTTTAAGAAAGAATGTATCAAACCACATTATTACTCTAATGGTGATGATGCGATATATATGACAAGAAAGGTGGAAGATTTATAGTATGGCTTTAATTCTTGCAATTGAATCCAGTTGTGATGAAACTTCTGTTGCTATCACTAAAGATGGCAAATTACTTTCTAATGTCGTGAGCACACAGATAGAAGTGCACCGCAAGTACGGAGGCGTTATGCCCGAAATCGCATCACGCTTACACGCGGAAAATATTGGTGTCGTTTTAAAAGAAGCTGTGGAACAAGCTAACATTAAGTTAGAAGATGTTGATGCTTTCGCAGTTACACGTGGCCCCGGCCTTATAGGCGCATTACATGTGGGCTTACAAGCCGCGAAGACATTAGCGATGCTATATAAGAAACCTTTAATCCCAGTTCATCATTTAACTGGTCATATATACGCGAACGAATATATTGAACCATTACAATTCCCACTTCTAGCTGTTGTTGTTTCTGGTGGTAATAGTGAACTCGTCATTATGGAAGACCATATGAAGTTCAAAGTTATCGGTGAAACACGCGATGATGCGATTGGTGAATGTTACGACAAAGTCGCTCGTGTATTAGGACTTCCTTATCCAGGTGGTTTACCAATCGATCAATTATCTAAAGAAGGTAATCATACATATAATCTCCCAGTTCCATTAAAGGGAGAACATACATATGATTTATCATATTCAGGTTTAAAAACTAATATTATTAACCTTGTTCATAACTTAGAACAAAAAGGTGAAAAAGTTAATGTTCCTGATATGTGTCGTTCCTTCCAAGATGTCGCGGTTGGATTGGTGTTAGACCGCACAATTAGAGCGGTAAATGAATATAAAGTCAAACAAGTGATTCTTGCTGGTGGCGTTTCCGCGAATTCTTACTTAAGAGCGGAAATGAAGAAGGAAATGGAGAAACGCAATATCAAAATCATCATCCCACCAATGTGGTGCTGTACAGACCAGGCAGCGATGATTGCTAAAGTTGCGGAGCATCTATACGAAATGAAAGTCTTTGCCGACTTAAGCTTAGGTGTTGATCCAAACTGGTTTATTGAAGATTATCAAAAATTCTAACAATAAATTTATTAATTGTTATAATTGTTAAGCGAGGAAAATATTATGGAAGCTATCAAAACAACAAACTTCGAACTCTTCGATATCATCGTTAACGGAGAGAAAGAAGAAAAAGAAAACGTTAAACTTGTTGAATTAGAAGGTTGGGTCAAAACCAATCGTGATAATGGTTCTATCGGATTCGTCGAATTCAACGATGGAACATGCTTTAAAAATGTCCAATTAGTCTATAACAAAGAAGCTAAAGGTTATGAAGTTCTTACTTCTTTAAGAACTGGCGCAGCGATTAAAGTTATCGGTGAAGTCGTCTTAACTCCAGAAATGAAACAACCATTTGAGATTCACGTTAAGGAATGTGAACTTGAAGGTGATGTCGCAGATGACTATCCACTTCAAAAGAAGAGACACTCATTCGAATTCTTACGCGAAATCGCACACGTCCGTCCAAGAGCTAATACTTTCCAAGCTGTTTATAGAGTCCGTTCCGTCTTATCCATGGCGATTCATGAATTCTTCCAAGAAAGAGGATTCATCTATGTCCATACACCATTAATTACCACAAACGATGGTGAAGGTGCGGGTAACGTTTTTGATGTCACCACACACGATACAAAAGATCCAAATTATTTCTATGGTAGAAAAGTTAACTTAACCGTTACTGGTCAATTACACGTTGAACCATTTGCATTAGCCTTCCGTGATGTTTATACATTTGGTCCTGCTTTTAGAGCGGAGCATTCTAACACCGCCAGACACGCTTCTGAATTCTGGATGGTGGAACCAGAAATCGCCTTTGCAGATTTATCTGATAATATGGATTTAATCGAGGATTGCATTAAATATTGCATTAATTACGTCATTAAATCTTGCCCAGATGAAATGAATTTCTTTAACACAATGATTGATAACACATTATTAGAAAGACTTAACCATGTCTTAAATAGTGAGTTCAAACGTATGCCTTATACAGAAGGTATCGAAATCTTAAAAGAAGCTGTTAAGAACGGTCACAAATTTGACTATAACAAGATTGAATGGGGTATGGATTTACAATCCGAACACGAACGTTATTTAACCGAACAAGTCGTGAAAGGTCCATTATTCTTAACTGATTACCCAAAAGAAATTAAAGCCTTCTATATGCGTTTAAACGATGATGGTAAAACCGTGGCAGCATGTGACTTATTAGTCCCAATGATTGGCGAACTCGTCGGTGGTTCACAAAGAGAAGAACGTTATGACCTTCTCAAGAAGAAAATGGAAGAACTCGGTAACGATAAAGAACTCGAATGGTATTTAGACACCCGTAGATATGGTGGATGTAGACATTCTGGTTTCGGTATTGGATTTGACCGCTTATTAATGTATATTACAGGTATGCAAAACATCCGTGATACTCAACCATATCCAAGAACATCCGGATCAATTAAATATTAGTTTTTATGGCACCAGAAAATAAAAAAGAATTATCTCCAGAAGAACAAATGAGAAAAGACCGCGTTCGTATGCGTCTATTCATTCTTTTGGTTTGTTTAGATGTTCTTCTAGCTGGTTATCTAATATATGAAATGATAGTGATTATCACTAACTCAATGCCAAAATAAAACCCCATAAGGGGTTTTTCTTTTAGACATTTATGTTGTCTGTATCTTTAGGATTATTGTCCTGATATTTTGCTGCAGCAATAGTTGCGGCTTGTTGATTTGTATTAAATCCATCAAGCGTCTTTTCGAATGCAGATGTACATAATTGATACATTCTAATTGTGCGGGCGATAAGCGCTTGTAAGGCGATGAGGTACCAAACCCCACCGATAATGAGAGAGAAGACGAATACATAGCTGGCCCAAGCCACACCTTCAAGATGTGGAGAATTAATTAATACTGGCCAATTTAAGAGCAATGAGCCGCTTTGGATTTTAAAACATTCAGAGAAGTCCCAAATGAACAAGATGGTTCCAAAACCGGTCTCATTATAATCGAATACGTTATAAGCCCAGTCATGTGTAAAGATATCTCTAAATAATAAGACTAATGAGCCCACAACTAAGATGATGACGGCGATATAAGATTGTTTGAAGAATAATCTCCAATTCTTTTTTCTTGCATAACGTTTGAAGTGCTTCTTGTCGGTAATAACTCTGGTGACAACTGGGTCAGCGACAACGTGATCTAGCTTCTTACCTTGCCACTTCATAACACGGGTAATTAAATAACCAATATAGCCAATTAAAACAAACACTAAAATGAAGACTAAAAGAAGTGCGAATATGAGTCGTTTATCGTTTTCTGAAAGAGTGATTAAAAAGTTCATACTTGCCTCCTTTCTTAGTCAAAATCAATGTTTACGCCTGAGGATTCTTCTTCATCCTCATCGTCTTTAATTTCTAAAATATTGGATTTTTGCTCAGTTTTTTCCAAAATAATCTCTTCTTCTTGGATGTTTTCAGTTTCTTCAGGAATATTTGGCTCATCATCAAAGCTAGGTTTAAAGAGTGGTTCTTCTTCCACTGGAGCAGGTTCTTCTTGAGGAACTTCTTCTGGTTGGACAACCTCTTCAAAAGTGTTTTCTTCAGGGACACTTTCTTCTGTCTCTTGTTCTGGTTTTAAATATTCAGGAACGTAGAAAGGATCAGTGGTGTCCGCTGCTGGGCTTTCTTGTGTATTTCCGTTTAAAGCGGAAGAGATATCTTCATTAGTAACTGTTGTGGTTTTTTCTTCTTGAGGGTTCATTCCTGCAAGTCTCTTTTTGGCTTCAATATCTTCTGGCAAATCTTCATATAAAGAACGGCCAGTAAAGAAAAGAATTAATCCTTTAACCGCAAGGAAAAGGAAGACGAAAAATGCGACCACACCATAAACCGCCATACCCACTAAGAGGAATGGTAGAACTAATACGTACAAGACGCCTTTTCCGAAATTTTTAAAGAAACTAACCATGTGCTATTTTATTGTATCTTTCTTGTGTGGTTTTAACAAATAATTATTGATTAAAACAATAATTGCAACGATAAAAAAGAATATATTCACGAGTATTAAACCTTTAGGTTCTTCAACCATAGAATAAATAAGAGCGAAGACAATCATCGAAACCACCAAAGAAGCTCCTAAAGAAATATAAATAACGATGCTCTTTTCTAAAACTAAATAGATGATTGCATAGCAAACAAAGAGCAAGGAAATAAGACTCATTAAATATGCGATTGGTCCACAGTTAGGAATAAACATAAAAGCAAACGCTAATGTCGATGCTGCACCAATAGCCATCGCTAAAGAGAATGGGAGTTCTTTAGGTTCATTGAGTGTATATCCAAACTTAGGTAGTTCTTCTTTAATGACCATATAAGCAATAATTTGTTGTGCTAAGGCAATAAAGAAAATGAAGCAAGGCACAACATAGTTGAGATATTTGAATTCGCCTAAACCGAATACTGTTGCAAATGAAACAACAACATCCTTACCGGCAATGAGATTTAATAGTGGGATTGTGGCGTATGAAATACCAATTTGCACTAAAGTGGTGATAGTTAAGATCCAAAATGATGGAACTTTCTTTTCCACCATAAATCCAAAGAGGAATCCAGATATAACTGATGGAATGACGTAGAAGATAGTGTCACCGATTTGCCACATTGTACAAATCATACACAAACCTATTGTGGCGACTGCATAGATTGGGAAGTATCTCTTCTTACAGTGCAAAGTCACAATCGTTGATGTTAATGGTAAAACGAAAACGATTAAGAAAAATAAAAATGGCACCAAAACGGTTATCAAAACGAACACTACGTTGATAGCTGCCATAATGGCCATATATGTAATATTTTGTACTAACGTTTCCTTCTTTTTACGAGGTTCCATATAAAAAAGTTTATCATTTATACACTTTTTTTGTTACTGATTTCGTTTTTGAACACTATTTCTTTAATAGGAGGACATTATGAATAAACTTTGGATATTATCACTTGTGCTCGTTTCATTAATTGGTTGTAGCAAGAAAGAAGAAATTGTTTTAGCGAAATATGATTATGCTGATGTCGCTGATCAAATCATTTGTTGGAAAGATGTTTTGTCTCGAGACAACGAACATTATTATGCATATATCTTTTCCAAGACTTGTGGACATTGTAACGAAATAAAACAAACGGTCTTAACATATGCTTTAGAACATATTGATTCATTTTATTTTGTAGAGTTTAATAATCAGGTACCTGTTATCAATGACGTTTCATCAACAATTGGAAAAAGCAACATTGAGGAAATCGGAATAGTGGGAACGCCGACTTTGTTTATTGTTGATAACCATGTTTTAATGGAGAATATTCCCGGTTCAAATCGCATTGTTGAGACATTGACAAATGATTATTAAGAATAAATTGAGTGATTAAAATTGCTGTGCTATTATATTGCTAAGCAATATATGAATTTCGAAAAAGAACTAAACGAAAAGCAATATGAAGCAGTAACAACCGCTTTTAGAAACGTGAGAATTATCGCTGGCGCAGGTAGCGGTAAGACTCGTGTTTTGACATACCGTATCGCTTACTTAATTTCAGAAGTGAAAGTTTTGCCATGGAAAATCTTAGCCATTACTTTTACTAATAAAGTCGCTAATGAGATGAAGAATCGTGTTATCAAAATGATTCCAGAAGCGGAGAAAGATTTAACAATTAAAACTTTCCACTCATTCGCCGCTATGTTCTTAAGAAAAGAAATTGGTTTAATTGGTTTCCCATCTAGTTTCACAATTCTTGATGAAGAAGACCAAACTAAACTTATCAAAGATATCATCGCTGAAATGGGCTTCAGAAGAGGCGACAAAATTGCGGGCAAAGCTTTAAGTTATATTGGCAGTCAAAAGCTTCACGAAAGATATCCTGGCGATATTACTATCACAAAAGAATCTTTTGAAGATGAAAAGCTTTGCTTACAAATCTATGAAAGATATGAAGAAGAGAAAAATAAGCAGCTTTGTTTAGACTTTGATGACTTATTATTACAAACAATTTACATTTTAGAGAACTATCCTACAACAAGACAAAAGTGGCAAGACAGAATTGACCACATTTTAGTGGATGAATTCCAAGATACAAACGATGTTGAATATAAGTTAATTAAATTATTATCCAAACCATCTACATGCCATTATGTTGTTGGTGATCCAGACCAAACAATTTATACCTGGAGAGGTGCAAACCAAGACATTATCTTAAATCTTCAAAAAGACTTCTTAGATATGGAAACGATTATTTTAAATCGTAACTATAGAAGCACCACAAAAATCTTAAATAGTGCAAATAAACTTATCGCGTATAACAAAATGCGTGTTAAGAAGGATTTATATACAGAAAACGAAGAAGGAAAACCAATCGTTTCCCATCGTTCTAATACTTCTAGAGATGAAGCTGACTTTGTCGCTAGAGAGATTAGGAAATTAGTCCAAGTAGAAGGATATTCTTATAAGGATATCGCGTTATTATATCGTTCTAGCTATATCACCATGGATTTTGAAGCGGCTTTTGCGAAGTATCAAATTCCATATAAGATTTACGGTGGACTCAAGTTCTATCAAAGAAAAGAAATTAAAGACGTTTTGGCGTATTTCCATTTAATCACTAATACAAAAGATGACATTTCCTTTGAAAGAATTATGAATGTTCCAAGAAGAGGAATTGGTGATACATCAGTAAACGCAATTAAAGAAGAAGCTCATAATTTAGGAATGAGTATGTATGACTATATTTCTAACTTTGACTTCGAATCACAAGAATCAGATGCGCCAAGAAAAGCCATAAACGCTTTAAAGATAATGATTACCGTTATCGATAAAACACGCGAAAACATTAATAAGAATGAAGAAGTATTCTCTAAGACATTAGAAGATATGATTCTTACGTTTGGTTATTACGAATATCTCGGAAAAGAAGAAGATGGCGATGATCGTATCGAAAACGTCAAAGCGTTATTTGAAGATATCCGTCATTACTTGCATACCAATCCAGAATCTACATTTGATGAATATTTACAAAACATCTCTTTACTATCCGCACAAGACGAAGTCGCGGATGGTGATTTCGTCACACTTATGACAGTACATACCGCAAAAGGATTAGAATATCCTGTTGTCTTTGTTGTGAGATTAAATGCTGGCGTTTTCCCACATGTTCGTTCCTTCGCAGAGAATGGATATAAAGGTTTAGAAGAAGAAAGACGTTTAGCTTATGTCGCGATGACAAGAGCGAAGAAATTATTATATTTAACATTTGCGGGTGATTATTCTTACGTTTTGCAAGGAAATCTCCTTCCATCTCAGTTCTTAAAAGAGTCTGGTAATGAAGTTGTTGTGAAACAAGACTATAATCCATTTAGAAGTACTAGAGCTAGACCAAGTTATCATTTCGATGATGGCCCAAACGATTCCTTTACAATGGATGAACCACGTCAACCTGTTATCTCACAAGTTGATAATGGTATCAGTGATTGGCAAATCGGTGACATTTGTATCCATAAAACATTTGGCGAAGGAACGGTTGTCGCACTTGATGGTGATGGTATTATCAAAGTGAACTTCAAAGATCACGGCACAAAGACGTTGATGGGAAATCACCCATCCTTATCAAAAGGAGGAAAATAGTATGAATCCAAAAGATAGAGTTAAAGAATTAACCGAAACGTTAGAAAGATATAACTATGAATACTACGTTTTGGACAATCCTTCTGTTTCTGATGCTGAATACGATAGATTAATGCAAGAATTAATCGCTATTGAAAAAGAACATCCAGAACTCCTTTCTCCTTTATCCCCAACCCAACGTGTTGGTGGACAAGTCCAAGATGAATTTAAGAAAGTAACACATCAACGTATGATGCTTTCTTTAGCAAACGCTTTTAATGAAGATGACTTATATGACTTTGATAGAAAAGTTAGAGAAGTTATCGGTGGAGATAAAGTGACATATATGGCGGAAATGAAAATTGATGGCCTTGGTATGTCTCTTGTTTATAACAAAAACTTACAATACGCCGCAACTAGAGGTGATGGTACTGTTGGTGAAGATGTTACTTCTAACGTTATTACTATTAAATCCATCCCATCACATATTGATGTTGAAGGCGATTTAGAAATCCGTGGCGAAGTCTTCATGCCGAAGAAATCACTCAATAAGTTAAATGAAGAAAGAGCCAAAAACGGTGAACCTTTATTCGCAAATGCAAGAAACGCTGCAGCAGGTAGCATTAGACAACTCGATAGCGCAATTGCGGCGAGCCGTGGACTAGATGCTTTCTGGTATTATTTCGTGAACGCACGTGATTTTGGCATTAGATATCATAGCGAATCCTTAGACTATGCTGATAAGTTGGGATTTAAAACCAATAAAGAACGTCGTTTATGTCACGGAATCGATGAAGTTATCGACTATATTAAAGAATATACAATTAAGAGACCAGATTTACCCTACGATATTGACGGTGTAGTCATCAAAGTGGACGATATGAGTCTCTATGATAAATTAGGTTATACCGCAAAAACTCCTCGTTGGGCTATTGCATATAAATTCCCACCTGAAGAAGTTGTTACAAAGCTTACAGATATTATCTTTACAGTAGGTAGAACCGGTAAGATTACACCAAACGCTGTTTTAGAACCTGTCCGTGTCGCAGGATCAACTGTCCAACGTGCGACATTACATAATGAAGACTTTATTACAGAAAAAGGTTTAATGATTGGTGACTATGTCGTTTTAAGAAAAGCGGGAGATGTCATTCCTGAAGTTGTTAGACCAGTCGTGGAAAGAAGAGATGGCACTCAAGTCTCATTCCAAATGATTACAAATTGTCCAGAATGTGGCATGCCTCTTATTAAGAAAGACGCAATGCATTTCTGCGTCAATCCAGAATGTCCTGCAAAGCAGATTGAATCTATTATTCACTTTGCAAGCAAAGATGCAATGGATATTGAAGGTATGGGTGAAAAGGTTGTGGAACAATTCTTCAACCAAGGATTCTTCACCAATATCGCTGAAATCTATCAATTAATGGATCATAGAGATGATGTTATCGCACTTGATGGTTGGCAATCTAAATCAATTGATAACTTAATTGACGCAATTGATAAGAGTAAGAGCAATTCTGTTGAAAAACTATTATTTGGTCTAGGTATCAAAGAAGTAGGTGCCAAAATGGCTAAAACATTATCTAGAATCTATGGAAACCTTGATGCTTTAGCATCTGCTAGTGAAGAAGACTTATTAGAAATCCCTGATGTTGGTCCAGTTGTGGCTCGTTCCATCGTTAATTGGTTTGCTAGTGAACACAATAAAGAATTAATTGAAAAATTAAGAAAACAAGGACTTAACTTTAACTTCCTTGGTTCCACATCAAAAGCTGCGAATTCTTATTTCTCTGGAAAAACAGTGGTCCTTACAGGAACCCTTGATTCCATGGGAAGAAAAGAAGCAACTGATATATTAGAGAACTTAGGCGCTAAGGTTACTGGCTCAGTTTCTAAAGCCACAGATGCCGTGGTTGCAGGACATGACGCTGGCAGTAAATTAGACAAAGCTCAAGCCTTAGGAATTACAGTCTTGTCGGAGACTGAGTTCTTAGAACTCATAAAATAAAAGAAGCCAACTGGCTTCTTTTTTTACCACTTCATGATGTTTTTACCAATGATGGTTTTATTTTCTATATCTTTCTTATAAGCTTCGTAGATATCATTAACGGAATTAATCTTTATTTCTGACAAGACCATTGGAAGAATCTTCTTTTGAACTTCCTCATCTTCTAATATCTTTGCCACATGTTCGAAATCTTTATTATCACTTCTAGTAACACCTTTTAGAGATAATCCTTTTTCTAAGACAAGTCTTGTATTAAGTGGAACTTTTTCTTCGCTGACACCCATGAGGATGAGATCCGCACCGACAGTGGCCCAATCAATCATCTTATTAATCGCATCAGCGGAATATTTACCACCAACGATTTCGATCATTGTGTCATATTTCTCACCATTATATTCTTCGTAGGTTCTAGCTTCGACACCTTCAAACATTGCTAATTTATTTTTATCAATGCCATAAACGGTGAGCTTTGTATTTGGGTGATCGTGTCTAAATACGATGTATGTGATGTACGCTAAGATGCCATCACCGAAGATTGCAACGTGGTCTGTTTCTTTGAAGTCAATTCTTCTTAAACCAGCAACCGCAACACTTAGCAATTCGCTAAAAACAGCTAGTTTTGCAGGGATTTTATCATCATATTTGACCAATAGGTTTGATTCTGCAACATAGAATTGTTTTAAGAAACCATCGGAAGAAGAACTGCGGAAAGTGGAGTGGATAGCGTAGTTATTACCTAAGTCCTCTCTTTCACATCTCTTATTCTCAAAATCTTTTAAATATTTCTCATCAACGGAGTTAGGAATGAGAATAACTTTATCGCCGATTTTATATTTACCAGAGTTATCTTTAACGACATGACCAACAGCTTCATGGATTGGTGCAAGTGGATATTTTTGGTTTAATATCGCAGGATCGCGCAAGCCTAAATAATAACGGATGTCCGCTTTACAAATTGCCATATAGTCGACTTTGACTAATACCTTGTTTTCTTCTAAATCAACGGTATCGACAAATTCTTCTATAACGCCTGGTGATGTAACTTTATATAAAAGTTGAAACATTATAAGACCTCAGTTTTTCCAATCTTTAATAATGCTTTTAGCATCATTAAGTCATCAAAAGTTGTAATTTTGAAGTTGAGTTTATCGCCTTCCACTAAATGGACTTTATGACCAAGTAATAAGACGAGTTTTGTATCATCAGTGACATTTGGAATCTCTTTATTTTTTACTGATTCATGGGCTTCCATAATCACAGAATATTTAAATGTTTGTGGTGTTTGACCTTGATAGAGTTCGCTTCTCACTGGAATATCACTAATGGTTTTTGCATCTTCACTTTTAACGATTGTATCTGTTGCTTTAACAACAGTATCAACCGCACCATATTCTTTACAGCATTCGATGTTCTCGCGAATAATTCTTTGACTGATTAAAGGACGAGCGGAATCGTGGATGATAATAATATCATCGTCTTGTGCTCCAACAGCTTTGACACCCATTAAACCATTAAAGACAGAGATTTGTCTGGTTGCGCCACCGGCGACAACTTTACAAACCTTGGTTAAATCATATTGTTTGCACATTAATTTAACTTCATCGATATATTCTTCATTAGTGGAGATGACGATTTTATCGACATCTGGATTCACTTCAAAAGCTTCAATGGTGTGAACCATTAATGGTTTTCCGTGTACTAATAAGAATTGTTTTGGTTTATCGGCGTTGCCCATGCGTGAGCCTGTGCCTGCTGCGAGTATTAAAGCGATATTCATAATGACACCTCTTTTATATTTTATGCTCTTTCATGTAAGATTTATAACCCTGAGTTAATGAGAGACCTTTGTCGTGGTGGTGACCAACTTGTTTATCTTTTGGTGGCCACTTTCTCCAATCATTAAATAAGAGAGTTAGATATTGGTCATATTCTTTTGAAACACAAACCTCGATATCTTCAAACTTGAGTTTTGTGGTTTCGGAATAGATTGCCTTTGGCATAGCTTCTTTCTTTTTGTTTGTGCCACACATATTGCCAACGACTTCAGCATCTTTAAATGGAATCTTTGTGAGAATCTTTTCTGTGTGTTTTCTTCTATAGTGGCAGATATCAAATGGCCAAAAGAGGATGGCAACAATATTAAGTAATAAATCAGTGAACCATGTTCCTTTGGAAAACTTTCTTCTCATCTGTGGAAGATAAGATAAGAAAGATTGTCTCCACACTCTAGAAACTAAATGTGCGTATTTTTCTCTTGGTTTATCAAACTTATAGCCGAAACCATCAATTGGGAAGATATCAATCCAAACACCATGGTTAATTTGATGTTTGTAATAGAAGTTCTCAATATATGTGGTATCGCTATCTCTTAACTTAGCGTAGTTATATGTGTAGTGAGGATCACTCTTCCAAGTTTGGATAAAGTATTTTGTACCTTCATATTCTTTTTGGAGTTCAACATACTTATCGAAATCTTCTCTAGGCATACCAACATCAATGTCATCATCCCATGGGATAAAGCCTTGGTGTCTAGCGGCACCCAAGCATGAACCACCGACAAGAAAATACGTTAAGTTATGTTTTTCACACACCCTAATAAATTCTTTTAAAATATCTAATTGCTTTTGTTGTAAGTCGTTCATGTCTCTATTATGTTAGCAAAATTTATTATAATTTTGTGTATAAAAAAATAAAATAGAGTTTGTTTTACTTGATAAAGAAACAAAAGTGTTAGATATTATAATTCGATTATAATAAGATAGATTCTTACTTAATGATGAGAATTAAAGGAGAAAAGATATGGCAATTCTAGTAACAGGCGGAACAGGATACATTGGTTCCCATACAGTCGTAAATTTATTAGACCGCGGATATGATGTGGTCATCGTTGATAACTACTGCAATAGTAAGCCAGAAGTATTAAACAGAATTTTCAAAATCACCGGCAAAAAGCCAAGATTTTATAAATTATCCGTTCAAGATGAACCTGAATTAAGAAAAGTTTTTGAACAAGAAAATATTACAGATGTCATCCATTTCGCAGGCTTAAAGAGCGTTGCGGAATCTGTTGCTAAACCAGACTTATACGTCGCTAATAACGTGGGTAGTAGCCGTGTGTTACTAAAACTTATGAGAGAGTATAACGTTCACAATATCGTTTTCTCCTCATCAGCGACAGTTTATGGTGTCCCAGATCATGTCCCACTTAAAGAAGATGACAAAGTTGGTGGTTGCACCAACCCATATGGTCAAACCAAATTAGATATCGAATATATGCTCAAGGATTACGCAAAAGCAAATCCAGACGCAAACATCGCTATCTTAAGATACTTCAATCCTATTGGTGCTCACCCAAGTGGACTTATCGGTGAAGATCCAAATGGTATTCCAAATAACTTAATGCCATATATCACTCAAGTTGCGGTTGGCAAAAGAGACCATTTAAATGTTTATGGTGATGACTATAAGACAGTTGATGGTACTGGTGTTAGAGACTACATTCACGTCGTGGACCTTGCTTACGGTCACTTATGTGCCTTAAGAAAGCTCGCTGAAAAACCAGGTCTTGTGATCTTTAACTTAGGAACTGGTCGTGGAACAAGTGTTTTAGAACTTGTTCATGCGTTTGAAAAAGTGAATAATATTAAAATACCATATGTTATATGCCCAAGACGTCCTGGCGATGTTGATGAAAACTACGCAGACGCCACAAAGGCATATAGAGAAATGAACTTCAAAACAAGCTTAACCATCGAAGATGCTTGTAGAGATTCATGGAATTGGCAAAAGAACAATCCTAATGGATATGACAAATAGGAGGAGAACTTATGAGTGCTCAAAAAGTAACAATTGAAAGCAAAAATGGCGATAAGCTATTTGGCTTAGCCTGGCATATTGATAACGCCCTTGCAAACGTTATTATCATGGAAGGCATGGAGGAACACGCTCGTAGATATGATGACTTTGCAACATTCTTAAATGGCAAAGGATTTAACGTCTATGCTGTTGACTGCTATGGCCAAGGTGAAAACGTCTTACCAGATGAAAGCAATAAAGGTATTTGGCCTGCTTCTGGTTTTAGAAAACAAGTTCAAGCTGTTGACTCCTTAGTGGAAAAATTAAGAATCTCTTGTAAACCAACATTCATCTTCTCTCACTCCATGGGTTCATTCATGTGCCAAGACTATATCCAAAGATATACCGAACACGTGAGTAAGGTTGTCTTATGTGGTAGTGGTTCTAAAAACCCAGCTGTTCCAGTGGGTCTCCAATTAGCGAAGATTATCGTTCATAAGAGAAATAGAGACAAGAAAGCCGGTTTCTTAAATAAACTTATGTTCGGTGGATTTAACAAGAAAATTAAGAATCCAAAAACAGCCTATGATTGGCTTTCTTATAATGAAGAAAATGTTAGTAAATACATTGCAGATCCACTTTGTGGATTTGGCCCAACCAATGGTTTCTGCTACGAATTCTTAAAAGGTATGGCTCGTCTATATAAAAAGAAATTCTTAATTAAGATTCGTAAAGACTTAGATATCTTCATTATTTCCGGTGAAGAAGATCCAGTCACAAACTATGGTAAATCCGTTGGTAAATTACAAGAAATGTACACCAAACTTGGTGTCAAAAATGTTGAAACCAAGATTTACAAAGGAATGCGTCACGAAATCTTAAACGAAAACAATAAACAAGAAGTCTACGAAGACATTGCTAACTTCTTCTTAAAAGATATCGAAAAGAAGAACATCATCTAAGTTCTTCTAACGTGCGCCCGTAACTCAGCTGGATAGAGTACCTTCCTCCTAAGAAGGGAGTCGGACGTTCGAATCGCCTCGGGCGCGCCATTTGGTATAAAAATATTAAGCTCCATCATGGGGCTTTTTATTATCCTTATATAAACTTATATATTCTTATTGATATTTTTGGAAAACATATATAAGATAATACAAGCACGGGTCTGTAGCTCACCTGGGAGAGCGCCTCCATGGCATGGAGGAGGTAGAGGGTTCGATCCCCTTCAGATCCACCAAATGCCCGATACCAGTCTACTGGTAAATATAGATAAGCCAATCTACGGGAAAGGCAAGAAAACATCCGTTAATCCGCTGTTAAAAGGCGCAACGGATTTTTTTATTTTTCGAACCTCTTTTTATAATTCTTGGTCATTCTTGGTTTTCTACGTTTTACAATTTCTATCATCACTTTATCTTCTTTATGGATTCGCAAACCAAATAATTCGTGATTTCCTAAATCTTTTCTTATTGAAAGCAAAGGCCTATTTTGCACATATGATTCTTTAACTCCTTTACTCGTTGGATATTTCAACCTTGTTCTGTGTCTTCCGTTTGATGAATCGAAAACAACAATATAGTATTTGTTCTTCCTTTTATTTTTACGAAATAATAAAGAAGGATGGGAACCGCCTGTTGTAAAGATCGAATAAAATCTCCCTTTTAATAGTCTTAATTTCTTTTTTGGCATAAAAAAACTCCAATCTATATATTCCCCATGTGTATCTTGATGATTCGAATGAGAAATATATTAAACTGGACTAACTATGTTATTATACTAACATAAAAGAACATATTAAACTATGGACGTAGATGAATTAAGTTTAGAAGAATTAAAAGATTTAGGCTGGGATGGAGATTTCTCTTCATTAGAAGCTTTTAAACGAAGATTAAAGTTTGCTTTAGCTTTGGGTTGGGATAGATATGAAATGTCTCTAGAAGAGTTTGAAGAGATTGAAGAAAATGGTGATGAACCATCCGAAGAGATAAGAAGAAAACGCGCTGAAGAAAACGGATGGGACGAGGAAGAAATGGACCTCGAAGAATTCGAAGACTTATTTATGTAAAATAAAACCCGAGAATGAACTCGGGTTCTTTTATTATTGTGGATTGAATGATGATTTTAATGGACAAGTTCTATTAAAGATTAAGTGTTCTTTGGTGGATTCTTTGTCTGTGCAGAAGTAACCGTTTCTAATGAATTGGAATCTATCTAATGGTTTTGTATTAGCTAAAGAAGCTTCGACATAACCATATTCTTTAATCCAAGAATTTGGATTTAATCTTTCGATGAAATCTTTACCTTTGGTTTCTTCTGTTTCGTCCCACACTAATGGTTCATAGATATTGAATTGAGCTGGTAAGGCAGTAGTGGCTTCCACGTAGTGGATTGTGCCATTTGGTTTTCTGCCTTCGAAACCGGAGCCAGATTTTGTTTCTGGATCATATGTGCAGTGGAGTTCGATAATGTTGCCGTTTTCATCTTTCTTCACGCTTTCGCATTTAATGAAGTAGGCGTGCATTAATCTCACTTCATCACCTAATGATAATCTCTTCCATTTACGGTTTGGTTTTTCTTCAATGAAGTCTTCTTGTTCAATATAGAGATATTTGCCAAAGGCAATTTGTCTTGTTCCTAAGGCTTCGTTTTCCATATTATTAGAAGCTTCGACATATTCGATTTGTCCTTCTGGATAATTATCGATAACAACCTTTAATGGATGGATAACCGCCATTGGACGTGGAGCGATTAACTTTTGTTCTTCTCTTAAGAAGTAATCCAAGTTATCTGCATTAGTTGTGGAGTTAATACGTGATAAACCGGTATAGATAATAAAGTTTTTAATACTATCTGCGGTGAAACCTTTTCTCTTTAAACCAACTAATGTTGGCATACGTGGATCGTCATATCCTGTGACATAACCCCCTTCAACGAGTTGACGGAGATATCTCTTGGACATAACTGTATTTGTGATGTTAAGTCTTCCCCATTCATATTGATGTGGAACGTGTTCCATTTCACATTTTTCAACGAACCAATCATATAAGATTCTGTGGTTATCATATTCTAATGAACACATAGAATGTGTCACGCCTTCAAAGGCGTCTTGTAATGGATGAGCGAAGTCATACATTGGATAGATACACCATTTGGTTCCTTGACGGTGGTGGGCAACATGTAAGATACGATACATGACTGGGTCACGCATATTGATATTTGGGTGAGACATATCGATTTTTGCTCTTAATGTCTTTTCACCATTCGCGTACTTGCCTGCGCGCATTTCTTCAAATAATTTGAGGTTTTCTTCGATACTTCTATTACGGCATGGAGATTCTTTACCTGGTTCGGTTAATGTACCACGATAAGCGGTCATTTCTTCTGGAGATAAATCATCGACATAAGCTAAACCTTTCTTAATTAAGAGGATGGCTCTTTCATATGTCTTTTCGAAATAATCACTGCCGAAGAAAACGTTCTTTGGTTCATAACCCAACCATTTTAAGTCTTCGATAATAGCATCAACGTATTCAGCACCTTCGTTAATTGGGTTAGTGTCATCAAATCTTAAATTGGTATAACCACCAAAGCATTTCGCAAGTTCAAAGTCATTGACGATTGCTCTAGCGTGGCCAATATGTAAATAAGCATTTGGTTCTGGAGGGAATCTGGTAACGATTTCCTTAACACGGCCTTCTTCAAGGTCTTTCTCCATAATGGTTTTAATAAAGTTATTAATCTCTTCCATAAAAGGTACCTCGGTGAATATTTTATAGAATACATTTTTATCATTCAATAAAATGATTCAAAATGTACGAAAGCAAATAAATAAATGCTATCATATTGCTGTTATGGGAATTGTGACAAGTATCTTTAAAAAGAGAATGCTACATCGGTATGACAAAGATGGTTATACCCCTTATTTATCCAGCGATGATTTCGCTGGATTAAATAAAGAAACACACACCTTTATTAATTCATTAGGAGTAGAGATTTCTTATTTCTACTACTATTACGATAAATACAATCCAAACCTTATCATCTTGTTCTTACATGGATTAGGTCCTGGACATACTGCATATATTAGAGAAATTGAAACACTCGCCATGATGGGATATAAAGTTTTAACTTTAGACTACATGGGATGCGACTCGTCTAAGGGTGATAAATTGCCTTCTTTAAATGAGCCAACAAGAGATGTTGATGATCTACTTAGCTTATTGGAGATTAAAGAAGAAGTCGTTGTTATTGGTCATTCCTTAGGAGCGTATACCACACTCAATATCATGAACATTCGTGACGAACTAAAGAAAGCGGTAGTGATATCTGGATTTCCAAGACCAGATATAGTTCTTAATGCTTTATTAGGCACCAAAATTTTTTCCGGTTCTATTGCGAGATATGAGAAAAAGATTGAACCAAAGTATTTTCCAATCGATAACTATGAATATGTGAAAAACACCAAAGATAAGCTCATGTTCATCCATAGCAAAGATGATCCAGTGGTGAATTATGCCGCAGCGATGAAACCAGTGTTTGAGGCAAATAATCCAAACATCCAAGTTGTCACTGTGGATGGAAGAGGGCATAACCCAAACTACTCAGATGAAGCCGCAAAAATGGTCACTGAAGTTTTTGCAAAATATTACAAATTAAAGAAAGATGAAGATAAGAAAAAACTCATGGAAAATCTTGATCCTTGGAAAATAACAGAACAAGATCCTGAGGTATTTAGAAAGATAAAAGAATTTATTGAAGAGTCCTGATAAAAAAGGACTTTTCTTTTTATAAACAAAGTGTAGAATATAGTTAAATCATACTAAAAAGGTAGGAAATAAAATATGTTAGTCAAAAACTTAATTGAATTAGTCGGCAACACTCCACTTATGGAATTAGCCAAGGTTGAAGAAAAATACGCATTAAAAGGCAAAATCTTCGCAAAAATCGAATATTTTAACCCAGCAGGCTCTGTTAAAGACCGTATCGCAATGCAAATGATTCTTGATGCAGAAGCAGAAGGAAAACTCAAAAAAGGCGCGACAATTATTGAACCAACAAGCGGTAATACAGGTATTGGTTTATCCGCAATTGGTGTGGCAAGAGGATATAGAGTTATCATCGTTATGCCTGAATCAATGTCTTTAGAAAGAAGAAAATTAGTTCAAGCGTATGGCGCGGAATTAGTCCTTACTGAAGCGGCTTTAGGTATGAAAGGCGCCATCGCAAAAGCTAATGAATTATTGAATGAAATTGAAGGTTCAGTTATTCTTGGCCAATTCGATAATCCTAGCAATCCAAAAGTTCACTATTTAACAACTGGTCCAGAAATTTATAAAGATCTTAATGGTAAGGTTGATGCCTTTGTATCTGGCGTTGGAACTGGTGGCACAATCAGTGGTGTTGGTAAATATCTCAAAGAACAAAATAAGGACGTTAAAGTTATCGCAGTTGAACCAGATGCTTCTGCAGTTTTATCCGGGGAAAAACCTGGTCCACATATGATTCAAGGTATTGGCGCAGGCTTTATTCCAAATACACTCAACACCAAAATATATGATGAAATTATTAGAGTTCCAAATGAACAAGCTTTAGAATTTGGCAAAATGATTTCACGTACAGAAGGTATCTTGGTCGGTATTTCTTCTGGTGCTGCTTTATTTGCAGGTGTTCAATTAGCACAAAGAAAAGAATTCGAAGGCAAAAATATTGTTGTCTTATTGCCAGACAATGGTGATAGATACTTAACTACAAAATTATTTGAGGAATAACCATGAAGATTTCTACAAGAGGTAGATACGGTTTAAGAATGATGATTGATATCGCCGAACATTTCGACGATGGGCCAATCTCTTTGGAAGCTATTGCGGAAAGACAAGGCATCTCTTTTAAGTATGCTGAGTCAATTATGAGATCACTTGTTAAAGCGAATCTTGTAAAGAGCAGTAGAGGCAAAACCGGTGGTTATTGCTTAAGCAAAAAAACAAACAAATATACTTTAGAAGAAATATTAACTGCAACGGAAGGCGACCTCTATCCTATCGATTGTCTTTCCTGCACTAAACCCGTTTGCCCAAAGCAAGATAAGTGTAAAGCTAGAAAGATGTGGGCGGACTATTACCGCATCATAAAAGACTATTTTTCTAGTATTTCACTATCTTCTTTGGTGGGCAATTCATCTTTCTATGAAGATGGACTCGGTATTTAGTGTATTATAGTTAATATGAACATAATCACTTACGTAAGAACATTTGGACATAAATCATTCAGCGAATTGCCATTCAATAATGTGGATGGTCTTATTTTGTCACAAATGAGTTATATTAATTTCCATTTAATCTCGGCGGAATCAGGATTTATTAAGTTTAAATCACTAAAGAACCATCCAATGCTAAACAACAAAGATTTGTACTTTGGAAGTGTTGACGCAAAGGACAATGAAAAGATATTTAAACTCTTAATTAAGTCTCGTCGTTATAGAAACATACAGTTTGGATATCCAAAAGCAGACTTTGATGAGAAAACTCATAAACAGTTTTACGCTGTGACATTTTTGATGCCTCACAACATTGGTTTTATTTCTTTCCGTGGAACAGATATAACGATGGTGGGGTGGAGAGAAGACTTTTATATTGCCTACCGCGATACCATTCCTGGACAAGAAGATGCAGTGGAATATGTAAAAACGGTCACAAAATTATTCCAAGGCAATTTCTATGTTGGTGGACATAGTAAAGGTGGCAATTTATCCATCTATGCTTGCTTAAATATGTATAAGAAATTATGTCCAAGACTTATTAAAGTTTTCTCATATGATGGTCCTGGATTTAAGACTTCAATTAGAGAACACTCACATTACGAATTAATTAAACCTAAAGTTGTGAAATTCTTAACTTCAAACGATATGATTGGCGTTATTTATAACAACGTTGAAAATGCAAAAGTTGTTTATTCTAATGGTATCCTTTTAGGTGGTCACGATCCATTTAGATGGATGGTTGATTTTAGCAAAATAGACTTTGTCTACGCGAAAGATAGAAGCTTCATGTCAAAGAAATATGAAGAAGCTTTAATGGCGTGGCTAAACACTGTTGATGAAGAAGATAAAAGACTTGCGGTGCATGTCATTTTTGAGATGCTCGGTGATTCTAAAAACGTCTATGACTTATTGCTTAAAAGTGGACGTTTAATCATAAACGGTAAAAAGACTTGGGATGAATATACACCACAACAAAGAATGAAAGCTCGAGAAACGTTTAAGATTCTCGGTAAATATTTCCTATCTGCGTACTCTCCAAAGAGATTTTTGATTGAGAAATTTGCTCCTAAAAAAGAAGTGGACGAACCTAAGAAACTAACCTAATTAACTATTTTGACTTACAAAATAGGCAAAAAAATGAGATAATGTTTGTGTATGAACGATTATAAAATTGGGCAACAAGTCATACACTGCAGAGATGGTTTGGCCGTAGTTGTTGGAAGCACCAACATGGCGGACAAAGATTATTACATCGTCAAAACCGTTCGTGGAAGCGGTGAAAATATTTATGTACCTGTTGATCGCGCAGACCAAATCATTCGTTTTTTGATGTCGTCTGAAGAAGCCGATAAACTTATCGCATACATTAAAACCATTCCTTTGGAATTTAATCCAAATACCAAACAAAGAAGAGACGCTATTAAAAAACGACTCCTATCTGGAGACGTTAAGGATAGTGCATATTTATTTAAACAATTATTCTTCTTTAAGGCTCAAAACGATGGCTCAATTAAGTTTGGCGCTTTAGATATCGATATGTTATCTTTCGCAAGCAATAACTTATTAGATGAATTTGCGATTTCTTATAATAAGAATCGTGATGAGATTGAAGAGTTTGTCTTTGCTAAACTTAAATAACTTTTCTTATATAGTTCAATAACTCTTCTGGAGTATCTACGAGGTTCGTGCAAATACACGAATTTTTTATTTCTTCCTTGGTGCGATAACCATATGTTACTAAAACATAATCAACATCACCGTTTTGCGCTGTTTCTTCATCGACATTTGTATCACCGATATAAAGAATTTCATCTTTAGAAACTTTGTAATGTTTTCTGATATTGTTGATCATATCTGGATGAGGTTTTTTATGAACACCGAAGGCATCGCCTTGGATATAGTCAAATTGTTCTGGATAGTGGATATCTAAAAGTTCTTTAGCAACATCAATAATCTTATTTGTGGCCACAGTGACGATAAATCCTTCATTACGTAGGGTTTTAACAACATCAAGCATGCCTCCGTATGCACAAGTATGAACGTTGTAGTTTCTTCCATAATATTCTTTGAATATTTCTAATGCTTGTCTATACATCTCATTGTCTAAACCACCAGGAATAGATCTTTCCATTAACTTAGCAACACCGTTTCCGATATCTTTTCTCACTTGTTCCAAAGAACGTAATGGGAAATTAAATTGTGATAAAGAAAAATTGACCGCGGTTTGTAAATCCTTAAGCGTGTCTAAAAGAGTGCCATCTAAATCGAATATAATTACTTTTTTCATACTATTTGATGTTATCAATTACTTTAATGATGTCTTCATTGAAGACTAAGTCACACATATTGTCATAATTGGTTTCTTGTTTATTGATGACAATAAGGTTTTTGCCACGGAAATATCTAATGAATCCCGCAGCTGGATAAACGGTTAGTGATGTACCCATGATAATGAGTGTTTCGCATGTCATGATTGCGGATATGGATAAGTGAATAGTGTTTTCATCAAGTTGTTCTTCATATAAAACAACATCAGGTTTCACTAAACCCTTACATTTATCGCATAGTGGAACATCTTTCGCGTTCAAAACATATTGAAGGCCAAATAATCTTCCACATCTTTCACAATAGTTTCTATGAATGGAACCATGAAGTTCATATACTTTCGTGGATCCTGCGGCTTGATGCAAACCATCAATGTTTTGAGTGACAACTATGACGTTTTTACCTTTTTTCTCTAAATCAGCGAAGTATTTATGCGCTGCATTTGGCTTGGCGTTTGGATAACACATCTTCTCTTTATAGAATTCATAGAACATATCCGGATGTTCCATAAAGAAAGAATGTGAAATGATTTCTTCGGGACGATAATTAACTTTGGCTTTTTGGTTATAAATTCCATCTGCGCTACGGAAATCTGGAATACCACTAGGTGTGGATATGCCAGCGCCTGTAAAAACGACGATGGAGTTAGATTCATTAATTATTTCTTTTAGTACTTCGTATTTATTCATAAAAATATTATGTCTCTTTTCCACTTAAATCTCCATATTAAAGATATATATCTTTCTTTTTCGGTAGTATTTTTCAAACAAGTGAAGAACATTGTTCTTTCTTGTTTAATTATTCTTACACCTTTATAATGTTAAAAGTTTATGGGTAAATTAAAATTTACATTATCTAATATTTGGTTCTGGGTTGCTTTAATAGCGGTCTCCTTTTTGACTGAAAATTTATCGCTTCTTACAACCAACTTCAAACAAGGATTCAATGCCGCAACATTAGGCATTCTTTCTGCTGGATGTTTGCTTTGTTTATTCTTGTACTATTTCATCAACCACAAAGAGAATAAGATCAAACTCGACTATGTCCTTTTACCAGGTATTGCTATAGTCGGCCTTTCTTTACTCTTAGGTATTTGGTTACAACAAACATCAGTGGTTCCATATGCAGATGGCAGTGATTCAATTACCGTTTCTTTCTCTAATTACGAAAAGATACGTGCCTCAATCATATTAGTGTTATTCCTTGGTGTTGCCTATGCCTTTACCTTTATGATGAACGTCAATAGACCAGGTCATCGCATTATTATGCTTATGGCTTGTGTTGGAATAGGCGCAGCAGTGGTGAGTGTTATTTACTCTTTAGCCACAGAAATGAATGTTTATATCGCTATCTTCAAAGGTGACGAAGTCCGTAACTTATCCATCGATTCTTTCTACGGTAATAAAAATTATTACGGTGGCATTTTGTTCATCGGAATCCTAACTTGTTTTATTGCTAACTACTATAGGCCAAGACTTCACTGGTACATCTTAATATGCGCGTTATACGTTATTTTGGTGTCCACTGCAGCGGTGCTCCCATCACTTATTTGTACCATCGCAGTACCTGTTTATCTTTTAGAAGAAATCGTACGTTTTGGCTTAAAACACAAATGGAAATACTTCGTTTTTGCAATTATTGCCCTAATGTTATTATTTGCCTTAATCATTTTGTTCTACTGGGGTACAACACATTCTTGGAAAGGCTTTATCGGTTTAGATACTTATATTTCACAAACATTCCAAGCCAAAGACTTCTTAACATATTCCGGAAGAACACAAATCTGGCAAACAGTCATACCATTATGCTTTGATAGCCCAATACATATGATATTTGGCCACGGCTTTATGCTATCTGAAAAACTATTAGTCGCTGTTACTGGCGCAATGTATAACAGAGCGGATGGTGTGAAGACCACACACAATGGTTATTTAGAAATTATGTTCGATTACGGAGCGATTGGATTAATCGTTCACGTTTTACTCGTTTGTTACTTTATCTACTGTGCTATTAGGCTATTAATGGAAAAACGTATTCATTTCGTCTTCGTTTATTCCTTTGTTGTTTTATGCTGTGCAGCATTTAATTTCTGTGAGTCCAGTTCCTTCTTTGATATCGGTGTCAAAGAGATTTATATGACTATGGTGTTTATGATGCCGGTTATCGCGGAATACAAGATGAGTCGTCATCCAGAAAAAATTGAAGAACTTAAAAATCTTCCTGTGGAAAGAAAGACTATGAAACCAGTGAGAGTTGGTCAATGGATTGCTCTTATTATGATGTCTTTCTTAATTGTCGCTGTTGCGTCATTAACATTTACTACAGTTTATACAGTTCCATTTGTGAAGAATTTAATTCTTAACATTGTTATTGGATTAGCCATTTCCATTTTATTTATCCCTTATTTAGTTACCCTTTACTTCAAAGGGGACAAGATGAATTTTATTGTTCACGCTGTATTTAATGGTTTGTTAATCCCAGCGTTTATGGTTGTTTTATATATTCTTTTAAGAGGCGAAGCTTCCACGAAAGCAATGATTCCATATTTGTTACCAGGATTATACGTTCTCATATTAACTCTTGAGGTCGTTTCCTATTCATTAATTAAAAACGGCTCATTTAAAGAATGGAAAAACGTCGTTCTTAAAGGATGCTTCTCCATTAATAGATACGCCCTTGTTGGTGGTTTCCTATTCACATTAATACCTGGTCTTATTTTAGAAACAATGGGCTATATGAATTTCTATATTTACATCGTTTGTGTGATTATTGGTCTTATCGGTTATTACGCCGTTTTCCACTTCTTGCCTACAAAAGATGGTAAAGAATTACTTAATGACGCTAACGAACTAGCGGTTTGGAATATTAAACGCATTGCGTTAAAGGATGAGAAATACTATGGATAAAAACGTTGGTATTAAAGTAATCGCTAGTAATAAGAAAGCACACTTTAATTATTTCCTTTCTGATTTCACAGAATGTGGAATTGTCCTTAAAGGAACGGAAATAAAATCTTTACGCGTACACTCCTGTAGCATAGGTGATGCCTACGTTATTATTCGTAATGGCGAAGCAGAAATTATTAATATGCATATCAATCCTTACGAACAAGGAAATATCTTTAACCAAGATCCTTTGAGAAATCGTAAGCTTTTATTACATAAAAAAGAAATTAAATGGTTTATGGACAAAGCACAAAAGAGTGGTTTTTCTATCGTCCCAACAAAGGTTTACTTTAAGAAAGGTAAATGCAAAGTGGAAATTGCTTTAGCAAAAGGTAAGAAAATCTACGATAAACGTGAAACCATAAAACAACGTGACTTAGAAAGAAATATGAGAAGTGGAGGAGATTATTAATGAATAAAGAATTCTTTGATGGCTTTCGACTTGGTGGATACCAAAGAGAAAATCTCGACTCCTTTTTAGAATCACTACATTTCTCCTATAAGACCCCATCTATCCATATTGCGGGCACAAACGGTAAAGGAAGCACATCTTCTTATATTGCTTCCGTTTACTCCGCAAACGGTTACAAAGTGGGCTTATTTAAATCACCTTTCTTATTTATTCCTAACGAAATGATTTCCATAAATGGAACTAATATATCAGATGATGATTTTATGACGATTTTTAATCGTTATAAGAAGCAAATCGATAAATATGATTTATCTGCTTTTGAGATTCAAACATTCGTTGCATTGACCTATTTTGATGAACAAAAATGCGATATCGCCATTATTGAATGTGGTATGGGTGGAGAAGTGGATGCCACAAACGTATTTGATCCAATTCTTTCTATTATTACCACAATCTCATTAGAGCATACCGAATATCTTGGCTGCTCCATCAGTGAAATTGCTGAACAAAAAGGCGGAATCATTAAAGAAGAAGTTCCTGTTTTAATTGGCGACAGCTTAACTGAAGATGCTTTGACCGTTCTTGCGAAAATCGCAAAAGATAATAATTCACGTATTTGTTATATGTCTCACTATGTGAATAAAGAATATTCCGATAGTGGTTTTACATTTGACTATAACGACTTTTATGGTGCGCACATTCAATCGCGTGCAGACTCCAGTGTCACAGATGCATGTATGGCGTTAGAAGCAGTTTGCATCTTGAGAGATAAATATCCAATTGATGTCGAAAAAGCAAAAGAGGGTTTAGCTTCAGTATATATGGAATGCCGTATGGATATTATCAAAGATAATCCACTTGTAATTATCGATGGCGCGCATAATCCAGAAGCTATGAAAATGCTCTGTGAAAAGTCATTGGGACTTGTAACACAAGGAAGACCAATTCACGTCGTTTTCGCTTGTTTTAGAGACAAAAACCTAGGGAACATGCTTTCTTCTTTAGGCGCAATCACTGATGATTTAACAATCACAACATTTGATAATCCAAGAGCGAGAACGGAAGATGAATATTTCTTATTCGCACAGGATTATCCATTTAATGGAAACGCTGAAGAATTAATACAAAGTAAGATTACCGAATTCCCTGAAGATGCAATTTTAATCACGGGTTCTTTAGCCTTTGCAGCATATGCGAAAAAACTATTTTTGGAAGGTAAGATTAAGTAATGACTAAAGGTTTACTAAAGTGTAATTTAACGACCGTCCAAAAGATATGTTTTGCCGGTATTTTTATTGCGGTTGTAACCATCCTTCAAAAGGTTTTAGCAATAAACTACATTCCGGTTATTCCATTCTTGAGAATTTCTCTTGGTGGACCAGCGGTTATTATCTTCTCATCAATCTTCCTTGGTCCTATATATGGTATGTGTATCGGAGCAATTTCTGACATCTTAGGCTATTTCCTTTTAGATCCAAAAATGATGGGATTTTTACCACAAATTACCGCCATTTATGCATTATTGGGTTTAGTTCCTTATTTCATTTTCTGGCTATTTAAGCTCATCAAGAAAGACAATATCTTGTTCATTATTGAGGGTGTTTCATTTATTGCTTTGCTTACTGGAATCACAACTTATTTATTCTTGAATAATAACCTTCAATTATATGGCAGTACTTATACATTAGCGCTTTGGCAAAAGATCCTAATTCCATCTGTTTTATTAGTCCTTTTAGCGGGTTTATTTGTCTCTTCATTTTTGTTCTCTCGCAAGTACAAAAAAGAGTCTTTACCAATATCACCAATTTGCATCACTTTCTGTTGTTTCGTTATTGAACTTTTAGTCATGGTTTTATTTGGAACATTTATGAAAGGCTGGGCATTTGGTTTTAAGACATATCCAATGATTTTGATATGCCAAATTATCGTTTTATTTATCAACATTCCACTCAATACGTGGTTATTAATTTTACTTTTAAGAGTAACTGGTCGTTTCTATAAACCAGTTGAATCAATATAATGAGGTTAGTATATGGCGGAAAGAGAAAAGAAAGAATTTATTGAACACAAGAATCCCGAATTAGAAGAAGTTAAGGATAACGAACCAGTTCAGGACCATTACTCATTTCCTTGGAAAGGATTTGTGATTGTTTTTGGTGTTCTTATTACTCTAATCGTTGTTTGTGTTATTGTCATTCTTTGCAATGGAGGTTTTAATCAATGGTCAAAATAGCAGCATTACCATTGCTATTCCTTACCTCAATCTTTGGTTTATCCACAAACGTATCCAAAGATGACTTTAAAGCAGCTTTAAATGTTACCTCTAATGAAAGAGGCAATTACACTTTAGTGTCTATCGATGATTCTTCTTTAGAAGATGAACCTCGTATTTATAGATATGATGACCAACTTATCGATGAAATCGCAGATAACGCATTCTCGGGTATATCTTTCACATCCGTAGCGATATCTAATTGTGTAACCCTCATAGGCACAAACGCCTTCGCAGGACAAACATCACTAACTACATGCAATTTCACTGGTTCTGAAGAAGAGTGGAATTCCTTAAACGTTACTTACGTGTTTAATCGTGTCAATTATTACGCAATCGATGAAGGGTTCATCAATTACTGGGTCAAAGAAGTAAGACCAACCGCGGATACTAATATTTGTGAAATCACAAAAGACCAATACAATTACATTCGTGAATTATATTCAGACTTATCCGCTGAAGATAAAGCTGTTGTGGACGTTTATGAAGATTTAGCGGGTTCTACTATTAAAGACTCGATAAAAGAATTAAATCGTCACTTTGCCTCGCCAGAAGGGGCTAAAAGAAGTGAAGAATGGAATCAAACAGGTGCTATTACATTGATTCTTATCATTGCTGTTATTGGTATGACATCAATCACCATCTTCTACTTGCTCAAAACCAAGCAGATTATCAAATAGCGTGAGCGCAAAAAATATTTTATGTACGCGCTCTTTACAACTAGAAAGTGTAGTGATAAATTATTAAAGCAAACTTAAGATACTGAGGAGGGCAAATAGATGAGAGAAAAAGTTCTTTTGATTTGCGAGGAATGTCTCTCTCGTAATTACCAAACGACGATTACCAAAGATCGTACCAAAACCTTAGAAATCAAAAAGTATTGTCCAAAATGTGGTAAGCATACGCTCCACAAGATTAGCAAATAAGGAGGAGTCCTATGGGAGTCAAGAGTTACGCCAAAGGTGTAGTAAAAGAAGGCAAACGTGTTCGTTGGCCTAAGAGGGATGTTCTTATTCCATCCATTATCGTTGTCATAGTCATCGCTGCAGTCGCAGGATTACTTTTATTCGCGGAAGATGCCGCAGGTGCGAGACTTATCTCCATCCTTAAAGATGCATTTAAGAGCATGGGTGCTTAGTAGGAGGAAAATAATTTATGGGTGACGAAATTAATCGTTTTACTGATTCGACTACCGATCTTAATGATGAAAGTAGTTCTAGTAACAAGCAATTAGGTGAAAAAGCTTGGTACGTTGTTAATACATATTCCACACACGAAAGAAAAGTCGCGGACTATTTACAAAAACGTGTTGAATCCATGGGATTACAACAATTAATCTTCCGTATCGTTGTCGCAGAACAAGAAGTTCCTGTGATGGATAGAGAAACTGGTTTACCAACCGAAAAGACCAGAATGAAAAACTTATATCCAGGTTATGTCTTCGTGGAAATGATCATGACAGACTATGCTTGGTATGTTGTTAGAAACACTCCAGGTGTTACCGGCTTCGTCGGATCTTCTGGTAAAGGTACAAAACCATTCCCAATTCCAAGAGAACAAATCGAACCAGTCTTAAAGAGAATGGGCATGGTCGACGAATCAATGTACGATCGTTACAAAGAAGGCGATCCAGTCAAAGTTATTCATGGTCCATTTGAAGGAACAGAAGGTAACATTCTTAGTATCAATCGTGAAACCGGCGCAGTTGTTGTGGAAACATACTTCTTCGGTAAGAGCACAAACGTCGAAATCGACTTCTCTGAAATCGAAAAGATCTAACAAAATAAAAAGGCCACTCGATGAGTGGTCTTTTATTATGTCTTTAAGACTATTTCTTAATTTTCTTTTTACCATTAACTTCTTCACGGAAGTTTTTAATTTCTTTTGTGGTACCCACAACGAAGATTGTGTCATCTGGTAATAGTGAGTCATTACCACCAGGAACGAACGACTTATTATTTCTAATAATTAAGACGATAGAGACACCGTAAACTTCTTTGGAGTTCAATTCCCTTAATGTCACAGGAACAAAGCCAGGATTGATGATAATGGAGATAATGGAGTATTTAGCATCTAATCTATAAAAGTCTTTATAGTCTTCGTTACCTAATCTATTAGCAAGAGCTTGACCAGCGGCTTTTTGTGGAGTGATAACATCGGTAGCACCGAGTTTTTTCATAATTGGGACATAGTAGTCATCGTCGACACGAACAATAATTTGTTCAATGCCAAATTCACGCAAAATAACGGTGGTAAGAATGCTGGCTTCCTTATTATCGCCATAGGCGACAATGGCAGCGTCAACGTCCTGAATTCCTAATTCTTTTAAAGCTTGTTCATTAGTGGAGTCTGCGACGAAAGCAGTGGGAAGCTTTTTAGAGATTTTGTTAATTGCTTCTTCACTTGTGTCAATCGCGATAACGTCCATACCGTTTTCGATTAATTCATCGACTAATGCACGTCCGAATTGGCCTAAACCAATAACTGCAAATGATTTTGAACTACCCATATTGTTTACTCCTTATCCGATGAGGAAGTCCTCTTCAACATATTCATAATGTAATGTTTGTTTCTTGTCCATGTTGGCTTGGAAAATTTGTAAGAATGTCATTGGACCTAAACGTCCAAAGAACATTAAAAAGCATAACACAATTTTACTACCAACTGATATATATGGTGTCACGCCTGTGGAAACACCTACGGTGCCAAAGGCGCTAAAGATTTCAAAGAAGATAACGGCTTCATTATCCGTTTTTAAACCTAAAGCGGAAACATCTAAATTTCTTTCAAATGAGGCAATAAAGATGAAACCAATAATAATTGTTCCGATTCCTAAGAACACTAATGACATAGCTTTCACAATCATATTTGAGGAATATGTACGTTTGAATGCGATAACGTGTTTTCCTCTGAAATATGAATACATCGCTAATAAGACCATGAAAGCGGTTGTGGTTTTGATACCACCAGCAGTGGATAATGGTGATCCACCGATGAACATAAGGCCACAGCTAACAACCTTACCAATCAAGGAAACATTATCTTGGTTGTAGGTTGCAAAACCAGCTGTTCTTAAAGTCACGCTCTGGAATAGTGCTTGGAAGACATCCATGCCACCTTTTGTGAAGATCACATCGGTGAATAAGAATGTAATAAAACCAAAGGCTAATAAGACAGCGGTGGTGCTTAAAACGATCTTTGTAAACGCTCTCCATTGTGTATGTTTTTTAAAGGCAAATATATCAATAATAACAAGGAATGAAATACCGCCCATAACAATGAGAAGCATAATGTAGATACACATATAGATGTATGCCCATTGAGGCATAGAAACGGCGGCATCTCCTGTACCAATTATGCCGTTTTGTATCAACAATGAAGAACCACCGAATAAGTCAAAACCAGCGTTGTTAAATGCGGAAACGGCGGTAAATAAACTGACCCAAATGGCTTGTAATGGTTTGTCTGGATAGACCTCAAGAAATACAGGTAAACCAAGTAATGTACCAGCGATTTCTGAGATGAAAGAAATAAGGATTAATTTACGCACAAATTTGACGACATCAGCAAAGTTTGTGGAGCCGACCATCTGTGATAATAAGTATCTATTTCTGAATTGTAATTTGCTAGCGAATAATGTGATAAAGAAGGTTAAGACAGTAACGAATCCAAGACCACCGATTTGAATCATTAATAAGAGAATCAATTGGCCGAAGAATGTTAATTGGTTACCGATACCTTGAGCGTATGTACAAAGACCAGTCACACAAGTAGCGCTGACTGCGGAGAATAAAGCATCCATATAGTTTCCCCAATGTCCATCTTTTTGTGAAAATGGTAGGACAAGAAGGAAGGATCCGATAAAGATAACAACTAAGAAGGAAAGAATGACAAGAACGTAAGGGTTCAATTGCCAGAATTTCTTTTTGGTGACTTTTTCAATTAAATTCGCCATACTTCGCCTCATTATACAACGAACAAATACAAAACTCAATAATTAGCAAATTATTAATAATTTGAGTAAGTCATTTTGCACGAGTTTATCTTTATCATTTAAACAAAATTAAAAAAATGCTTGCGGTCGCATATACATATTTGATACGATATACGAGCATGTTGTTTTCACATACGAGAGAGTGATTACACGCGCTATATAAGTATCGTGGAAGAGTGGCGATTCCACTCAAAAATGTGACCACGACACTGACTAAACCAAAAAAGGAGGAAAAGTCACGTGAGTAAAAAAATCGCAAAAGTCGTGAAGATGGAACTCCCTGGTGGCGAAGCTAAACCAGGTCCAAAACTTGCCTCTGCCGGTGTTAACATGGCGAAATTCTGCACAGATTTCAACGCCAAGACCGCTGACAGACGTGGTGAAGTTGTCCCAGTTCTTATCACAGCTTATGAAGACAAATCTTATGATTTCGTCATCAAGACCTCTCCAGCTGCAGGTCTCATCTTAAAAGCAGCAGGATTACAAAAAGGTAATGCTTTAGGCCGTAAGACCGTTATCGGAAGCATCACCCGTGATCAACTTCGCCAAATCGCGGAGTACAAATTACCAGACTTAAACAGCAATGACATTGAGGCTGCTATGAAAGTCATCGAAGGCACTGCCAATAACATGGGCATCGTGGTTAAAGACTAAGGAGTATCACTATGAAAAAAGGTAAGAAATACGTTGCCGCTTTTGAAAAAGTTGATGCTAACAAGCTCTACACCATCGAAGAAGCTGCCAAATTAGTTAAAGAAACATCCACAGTTAAATTTGACGCAACTGTCGACGTCTCCTTCAAACTCAATGTCGATCCAAAACAAGCAGACCAACAAGTCAGAGGAACTCTCGTCCTTCCACACGGAAATGGTAAAACCAAAAAGGTCTTAGCCATTACTGACAAAGTTGAAGATGCAAAAGCCGCCGGCGCAGATTTCTATGGCGGACAAGAAATGATTGATAAAATCCAACACGAAAACTGGTTCGGTTTCGATGTCATCGTTGCCACACCAAACATGATGGGTATTATCGGTAAAGTCGCTAGAATCTTAGGTCCTAAAGGCTTAATGCCAAACCCAAAGACTGGTACAGTCACAATGGATTTAGCAAAAGCTATCGCGGATATCAAAGCCGGTAAAGTCGAATACAGAACAGATAAAGAAGCAAATATGCACGTCTCTATCGCTAAAGTTTCATTCGACGAAAAGAAAATTGCTGAAAACTTAACAGCGTTAGTCGAAGCTGTCTTAAAAGCCAGACCAGCCGCAGTTAAAGGCAATTACATCAAAACAGCTGTCATCCACACGACCATGGGTCCAGCCATCAATTTCACATTTAACGGTCGTTAATTAACAAAGATTTCAATATACCTAAGACAGTAACGGGCGAAGTTAGCCTTAATCATGTTACCGAGGCGTAGAAACATATTTCTCAAAACTCAAGTATATTGGAGCCTCAAACAAAACAAATTGAAAAGGAGGTCAAGAATAATGAATAAAGAAGTCTTAGAAGCGAAACAAAGCGTCGTGAAAGAGATCGTCGAAAAAGCTAACAATTCCACAACAATCGTTGTTGCTGAATACCGTGGCTTAACCGTCGCTCAACTTCAAGAACTCCGTCGTGCCCTCCGCAAGGAAGAAGCAGAACTCTGTGTCTACAAGAATTCCTTAGTGGAAAGAGCAGGCGAAGAATTAGGCTATAAAGATTGGAATGAAATCCTCTCTGGTCCTAACGCCATCATCTTCTCTAAAGAAGTTAGTAATGGTGCAAAAGTCGTCGCCAAATACGCTAGAAGATTCGGAGACACCCTTAAAGTCAAAGGTGGCATTGTCGAAGGCAAATATGTCACAGCTGACCAAATGAAGGAAGTTGCAAAACTCCCAGGAAGAGAAGGTCTCTTATCAATGTTCTTATCGTGCTTACAAGCACCAATCCGCCAATTTGCTTGCACAGTTAAAGCTGTGGCGGATGCAAAATAATGCCAATTAGGAGGAAATGAATATGGCAAAGTTAACAAAAGAAGAAATCGTTGCGGCATTAAAAGAAATGTCCGTAATGGAACTTAATGAATTAGTCAAAGCAGTCGAAGAAGAATTCGGCGTTACAGCCGCTGCTCCAGTCGCTGCCGCTGCTGCACCAGCAGAAGAAGAAGGACCAGCCGCTGGCCCAACAGAAGTCTCTTTATTCTTAAAGAGCGCTGGAATGAGCAAAGTCCCAGTTATTAAAGCAATCCAAGCCATCACAGGTTTAGGCTTAATGGAAGCTAAAAAGTTAGTTGACGCAGCTCCAGTTGCAGTCAAAGAACACATCTCCCCAGTCGAAGCTGAAGAACACAAGAAAGCTCTTGAAGCCGCTGGCGCAGAATGCGAAATTAAATAATTTCCGCACAACTATTAAACTCGTTATCCAAAATTAGTATATCTATATGGCCCATTATTTCGATTTAGATCCCTCTCTAGCGTCAAAGGAGAGAAATATTGAATACGTTATCGATGGACGTGTCATTACTTTAGTAAGTGATAACGGAGTGTTTTCCAAAGACAAGATCGATGAGGGGAGTTTGGCCTTTTTAAAGGTTATTGTTCCCCTCCGACTGTCGGGAAAAATACTGGATTTAGGATGTGGTTATGGCCCTATCGGCTTAACTATCGCTATAACTAGTCCGACGGCGAGAGTTGATCTCGCTGATATTAATACGCGCGCTCTTGCATTATGTGAGAAAAACGCGTTCAAACTTGGATTAAGCCAAAGAGTCACGATCCTTCATAGTGACATCTACGAAAGTATTGAAGGAAAATATGATTCAATTGTTGTGAATCCTCCTATCCGAGCCGGTAAGATTGTTACCTATGCTATGTACGAAGGAGCGTTTACACACTTAATTGATGGCGGCTCATTATTCATTGTGATTCGTAAAAACCAAGGTGCTCCAAGTGCCTCTAAATATATAGAAAGCATATTTGGAAACATCACCCTTCTTAAGAAGGACAAAGGTTATTACATCTATCAAGCGAAAAAGATGAGCAGTAAATAATAGATTTAAGGAGCCATTTCAATGATTAGAAATATCAAAGACTTGAAACAACTCAACAATGGTCGTTATGACTATTCACATGTTAGTGGTGATCTCGAACTCCCTAACTTAGTCGAAATTCAAACCAAATCATTTGAAGAGTTCAAAAACAAGGGCTTAGATGATGTCTTTAGAGAAGCTTTCCCTATTCTTAACTATACCGAAACCTTATCTATCGACTACGTCTCCGCTCGTTTTGGTGAACCAGAGCATTCCTATTTAGAATGCAAAACCCAAGACTTAACATATTCCGTCCCAATCTATGTCACTTTACGTTTAACACATAAAGAGACTGGAGAAATCCAAGAATCTGAAGTCTATATGGGTGAGTTCCCATTAATGACATCTGGCGGCACATTCATCGTCAACGGTGTCGAAAAAGTTATCATTTCTCAATTAGTCCGTTCTCCGGGCGCCTACTTCTCTGCCACACAAAAAGCAGGCAAGTATTTATATGGTTGTGACTTAATTCCTGGAAGAGGAACATGGTTACAATTTGAAAGTGACAATAAGGATATCTTAAGCGTTCGTATCGATCACCAAAGAAAGATGAACGTCTGCTTATTACTTCGTGCCTTAGGTTTCGAAGAAGATAAAGATATTCTCCAATTATTCGGTAAAAACGAAGCCTTACAACTCACATTAGAAAAAGATGATACTTTAAAGGTCAAAGATTCAAAGAATGCGTTAGCGGAAATCTTTAGAAAGATGAAACCAGGTGAGCCTGTTACTGAAGAAGGTAACATCACATACTTGGTGCAAAAATTCTTCGATAGCAAACGTAACGATTTGGGTCGCGCAGGCCGTTATAAATATATTAAGAAGTTAAGCGTATATGGTCGTTTAGCTGGTCGTATCTTAGCTGAAAATTTAGTAAGCGCAGATGGCGAAATCAGATTTACCAAAGGTACACTCTTAACTGAAAAGGATGTCGAAGACTTAAGAAACGAAGACTTCTTCGAAAAAGGAGCCCACTTACACAAGTTAGGTTCTAACGATCGTCTTGACACCCATAACTTAGTCAACATTGTTAAAGTTTATAACAATGAAAAAGAAAAGAAAGTCTGTCACATCATTGGTACAGACTTAAATGGCACAGCACAAACCGCCACAATCAGTGACATTGTTGCTAGCTTCTCATACTTCTTAAACATCATCGATGGATTCGGGACCACAGATGATATTGACCATTTAGGAAATAGAAGAATTCGCTGTGTCGGTGAATTAATTCAAAACCAATTCCGTATCGGTTTAGGCAAGATGGTGAAAACCGTCCAACAAAAGATGTCCATTTCCGATTTAGGTAATGTGAAACCAAAAGCATTGATCAATCCACGTCCATTGAACGCTTCAATCCGTGAATTCTTTGCTTCTTCACAATTATCTCAATTCATGGATCAAACCAACCCACTCGCGGAATTAACAAATAAGAGAAGATTATCCGCGTTAGGCCCAGGCGGTTTAACACGTGATAGAGCTTCAACCGCTGTCCGTGACGTTCACGTTTCTCACTATGGACGTATCTGCCCAATTGAAACACCTGAAGGTCAAAACATCGGTTTGATTAACAACCTCGCTTCTTATGCGAAAGTCAATAAATACGGTTTCATTGAAACACCATACCGTAAAGTCGTGGATGGTCGTGTCTTAAATGACGCCAAAGACTGTGTTTACCTTTCCGCAGATGAAGAATGGGACAAATGTATTGCTGAAGCTAACATTAATTTAGGTCCTAACGGTGAAATTTTAGATGACCAAGTCGTCGCCCGTTATAAAGGCGAAAACATCATGGCTCCAAAAGAAGATGTCGACTTTGTCGACGTTAGCCCAAAACAAATTGTTAGTATTGCGGCAGGTAGCATTCCATTCCTCGAAAACGACGATACCATGCGTGCCCTTATGGGTAGTAACATGCAACGTCAAGCCTTACCACTTTTAAAACCAACTGCTCCATTAGTGGGTACCGGTCTTGAACACCAAGTTGCGAAAGACTCCGGTTTAGCAGTCGTAGCAGTGGAAGATGGTGTAGTTACATATAGTGACTCCAGAACCATCAAAGTGTTAGAAGCTGAAGGTAAAGAAAGAGCTTACCACTTACAAAAATTCGAAAGAAGTAACCAAGGCACATGTATCAATCAACACAGTATCGTGCGCGTTGGTGACAAAATTAAACGCGGACAAATCATCGCTGATGGTCCAGCAATGCAAAACGGTGACTTAGCGTTAGGTCAAAACGTCACAATCGCCTTTATGACCTGGAATGGTTATAACTACGAAGACGCGGTCATCATGTCCGAAAGATTAGTTAAAGATGATGTCTACACATCTATCCATATTGAAAGATATGAATTAGAATGCCGTAGCATTCCTAAATTAGGTGATGAAGAAATTACCAGAGATGTTCCAGGTGTTTCTGAATCCGCGAAAGCCTACCTCGATGAACGCGGTATTATCGTTCCAGGTAGTGAAGTTAAAGAAGGCGACATCCTCGTTGGTAAAGTGACCCCACGTGGTCAAACCGAACCAAGCCCAGAAGAAAAACTCTTAATGGCCATCTTCGGTGAAAAGACAAACGAAGGAAAAGACGCTTCCTTAAGAGTCCCTCACGGTGGTTCTGGTATCGTCTTAGATGTCAAAGTGTTCAAACACGAAGGCAAAGCGAAAGATAATAGATTCCCACCAGGAGTTAACGAAATCGTTCACGTCTATATCGTCCAAAAGAGAAAGATCTCTGAAGGTGATAAGATGTCCGGTCGTCATGGTAATAAGGGTGTTATTTCCCGTATTTTACCAGAAGCCGATATGCCATTCTTACCAGATGGTACACCAGTGGATATTATGCTTAACCCATTAGGCGTTCCTTCCCGTATGAATATCGGTCAAATTCTTGAAGTCCATTTAGGTATGGCCTTAAAGAAATTAGGTTATAAGATTGCCACACCTGTCTTTGATGGCATTTCTAACGAAGAAATCTTCGATATGATGGAAAAAGCAAAGATGGCAAAAGATGGTAAAACCATTCTTTATGATGGAACTACCGGTGACAGATTCGATGAAAGAATCACTGTTGGTGTCATGTATATGATTAAACTCGTCCACATGGTCGATGATAAGTTACATGCTCGTGCAACTGGTCCATATAGCTTAGTTACACAACAACCTTTAGGTGGTAAAGCCCAAAATGGTGGTCAAAGATTCGGTGAAATGGAAGTCTGGGCTCTTGAAGCTTACGGCGCCGCTCACGTCTTACAAGAAATCATCACTGTTAAATCCGATGATAGAGTCGGTCGTAGAAAGACATACGAAGCCATCATCAAAGGACAAGAATTACCAAAACCAGGCATGCCAGAAGCATTCCGTGTTCTTGTTAAAGAATTACAATCCCTCGCTATTGATGTTTCATTACTCGATAACGAAGGCAACCAAATCGATATGGATGCCCTTGCTAAAGAAGCCCTTAAGGAAGAAAGAAAGATCAACTCTTCTATCCGTAACCTTACCGGTGAAGCAGGTCCAGAATCAGTGGTGGACAGCGAAGGTACAAGCTTCAATGTTCATGCCTATGGTGAAAAAGAAGATTAAGGAGGTAAATTACGATGTTTGATGTCAAAAAATTAGCGGCAATCCAAGTCGGACTCGCCTCCCCAGATACTATCCGTAAATGGTCCCATGGTGAAGTCTTAAAACCAGAAACCATTAACTACAGAAGCCAAAAACCAGAACCAGATGGTTTATACTGCGAAAGAATCTTTGGTCCTAGCAAGGACTACGAATGTCACTGTGGTAGATATAAGAAAATTAGATTTGCCGGTGTCGTTTGTGAACACTGTGGTGTCGAGATTACCACCAAAGATGTCCGTCGTGAAAGAATGGGTCATATTGAACTCCATGCTCCATGTACACATATTTGGTACTTAAAAGGTATCCCATCAAGAATTGGCTTATTACTCTCTATTTCTCCAAAAGATTTAGAAGAAGTCGTGTATTACGCTGCCCACTTATGTATTAAGAAAGGCAACAGCCACACCCTTTACTACCGTGAATTCATCAATGAACGTAACGGTAGAGAAATCTTCATCGCCGCTTTACGCGATATCCAAGATAACGCTGAAGAATTCGGTTTAATCGAAGGTAGTGAAGATTGGGAAAAATGCAACCGTTTAATCGAAAGATTAGAAAACCGCGCAGAAGTCTTTGACTTCCAAACCAATGCCAACTTTGTGGAAAAATACACAGGTGCTAAATTCTCTGAAGGTGCTGGTGCAATCCAACAATTATTAAAAGAAGTCGATTTAGATGCTGAAGCCGAAGAAATTTCTAAATCCATTAAGGATGCTTCTAGCGCAAATAGACAAAAATTAACCAAGAGATTAGAAGTTATTGAAGCATTCAGAAACTCCAATAACAGACCTGAATGGATGGTCTTAGATGCCCTTCCAGTCATCCCACCAGATCTCCGTCCTATGTTAGCTCTTGATGGTGGACGTTTCGCCACATCTGACTTAAATGACTTATATCGTAGAGTTATTTCTAGAAACAACCGTTTAAAGAAATTAATTGATATGAACTCACCACAAGCCATCTTGATGAACGAAAAACGTATGCTTCAAGAATGTGTCGACGCTTTAATCGATAACGGTAGAAGAAATAAAGCCGTTCAAGGTGCCGGTGGTCGTGCATTAAAGAGCTTATCTAACGCCTTAAGAGGCAAACAAGGTCGTTTCAGACAAAACTTATTAGGTAAACGTGTCGACTATTCTGGTCGTTCCGTTATTGCCGTCGGTCCATTCTTAAAGATGTATCAATGTGGTCTTCCAAGAGAAATGGCCATCCAATTACTCCGTCCATTTATCGCATGCGAGCTCTTAAAGAGAGGTATCGCCAATGCGCATAGACAAGCGGACAAAATTATCGATAGATATGACAATGTTGTCTTTGACATCATTGAAGAAATCATTTCTAAACACCCAGTCTTATTGAACCGTGCTCCAACACTTCATAGACTTGGTATTCAAGCCTTCCAACCAATCTTAGTCGATGGCCGTGCCATTCGTTTACACCCGTTAGTGTGTACCGGATTCAACGCTGACTTCGATGGTGACCAAATGGCGGTTCACGTGCCACTTTCTAAAGCCGCACAAGAAGAAGCTCTTAACTTAATGTTAGCGAGCAACAACATCCTTGGTCCTAAGGACGGCAAACCAATCGTTACACCTTCCCAAGACATGGTTATTGGTAACTACTACTTAACCAGTGAAAATACTAAGGAAGAATTCTTAGCGAAAGCCAAAGAATTACGTGAAAACGGTGATGATGAAGAAGCTGAAAGATACGAATTATACGCTGCTAGTGAAGGTAAAGCATTCCGTAGCGTTGATGATGTCTTATTAGCCTATCAAACAAAACAAATCCACTTACATAACCGTATTGCCATCTTAGGTAGTGCGTTATTAAAGAAAGACTTCACAGAAGAAGAAAATAAGAGCTACTTATTAACATCTGTTGGTAAGATCATCTTCAACCTCATCTTCCCAAGTGACTTCCCATACTTAAACGAAGTTAACGAAAAAGTCTTAAGTGGTAAACATGATGAAATCGCGAAATTCTTCATCCCACGTGGTAGCAATATCCGTGAAGAAATCGCAAAACGCTCAGTCTTAAAACCATTTGGTAAGAAAGACTTAGGAAAGATTATTAACGAAGTATTCCAACGTTATGATCGTCAAGGTAATCCAAAGACCAGCGCAGTTCTTGATAAGATTAAAGACCAAGGCTTCCGCTTCTCCACAATTGCCGGCTTATCCATTTCCTTATTCGACATCCACATGGTTGAAGGTAAAGAACAAATCCTTGAAGAAGGTGACAAGAAAGTCGCTGAACTCAAAGAAATGTACGAAATGGGCTTATTAACCAACAAAGAAAGACACGCCCAAGTCGTCGATGTCTGGAATGGTGTTAAGAACAAAGTTCAATCCATCTTAACCGATCAATTCGGCAAAGATCGTTCTAACTCCATCTTCATGATGTCTGACTCTGGTGCTCGTGGTAACATCTCTAACATTCTTCAATTAGCAGGTATGCGTGGTTTGATGGGTTCTACATCCGGTGAAACCATCGAATTACCAGTTAAACGCTGTTTCCGTGAAGGTATGTCCGTGTCCGAGTTCTTTATTGCCACACACGGTGCCCGTAAGGGTGGTGCTGATACAGCCTTAAAGACCGCTGACTCAGGTTACTTAACCAGACGTTTAGTCGACGTTTCTCAAGACGTTATCGTCAGAGAAGAAGATTGTGGTACAGACCACGGCTTCAAAGTCAAAGAAATTAGAGATACTTCTAAGAACGCAGTTATCGTTAAACTTGAAGATCGTTTAGTCGGACGTTTCGCCTTAAGAGATATCGTTAACCCAGAAACGGGTGAAGTTATCGTTGAAGGCAACACCATGATTAACGAAGATCAAGCTAAAGCTATCGTTAACGCAGGCATTAAAGAAGTGGAAATCAGATCCTTATTCGGTTGTGAAACCAAAGACGGTGTCTGTGTCCATTGCTATGGCCGTAACTTAGCGACAGGCCGTAAGGTTGAAATTGGTGAAGCGGTTGGTATTATGGCTGCTCAATCCATTGGTGAACCAGGTACACAATTAACGATGAGAACATTCCATACCGGTGGTGTCGCGGGTAGCGATATTACTGAAGGTTTGCCTCGTGTTCAAGAATTATTCGAAGCTCGTACACCTAAAGGTGAAGCTTTAATTAGTGAAATCCCAGGTGAAATTACCAATATTAAAGAAGAAGGCGGTTGCTTCTTAGTCACCGTCAAGAACGACATTGAAGAAAAGACATATAAGACCCCATTCGGTGCTCACTTAAGAGTGAAGAAGGGTGACAAAGTCATCAATGGTGGTAAGATCACTGAAGGTGCTATTTCTCCAAAAGTCTTATTAGAAAACGCTGACGAAACAGCCGTTGAAAACTACATCTTAAAAGAAGTACAAAAGGTTTATAGCGCACAATCCATCGGTATTTCTGATAAACACATCGAAGTTATCGTGAGACAAATGTTAAGAAGAGTCTTCGTCGTCGATGCTGGTGATACAGATATGCTCTCTGGTACACGTGTTAACATCAATACCTTCACCGCGAAGAACGCTAAAGTTTTAGCGGAAGGTAAGAGACCAGCTGTCTTCTCACCTCTCATTCTTGGTATTACTAAAGCCGCTATTGAAACTGATAGTTTCTTATCCGCAGCTTCCTTCCAAGAAACCACACGTGTCTTAACCGATGCCGTTATCAAATGTAAACGCGATAACTTACACGGTTTAAAAGAAAACGTCATTACCGGTCACTTAATCCCAGCAGGTCGTGGATTATTATCTACTGCTGAAGAAGAAGCCGTTGTTGACGGATTCACTGTGGAAAAGAAGATGAAAGAAGTTTCTGACCGCTATGTCGAAGAACATGATCGTGTTATTAATGAAATTCACGAAAAGATTCGTAAAGCGGAAGAAGAAAATAAGAAATAGTCTTCTCTAATAAAAAAATAAGGTCCTGATTATTCAGGGCCTTTTATTTTGTGACGAAATCGATACATTTCTTAATCAGTTTAGTATCGACCATATGATTGTATTTATTTCTATCGATATGTTCCTTGAGATAAGTGACTTTTTCTTCTTCGGTTGGTTTATTCTTCTTGACGAACTTATCGTAGTCTTTATGAACCTTGTCGTAGTAGTGTTTGCCTTCAAGTGTGTAATAGACAGTGCCATGACCGTGTTCTAATAATTTAATGAATTTGAAACGTTTATCTTTTCCGAATTCTTTCTTATAGATGGAGAAACCCGCTTCGATAGGGACGGTCATATCATCTTCAGAATGAACGATAACAATCTTGGCTTTACTCTTAGCAAAGCTACTTACCGCAGTATTTTTACATATATCACCAAAAAGGAACCTCTCGTAGGTATCTACGTAAAGCATGAAATCATTTGCTTTGTCACCTGCAAAACGCTCGCCATTGGCCTTAAAAATCGTGGTTGCGGAGTTAAATCCGCTAAAAGCGACGAGTCCTTTGACTCTTTTATGTAGATAAAGGGCATTTGAGGAAGAATATGCACCCCAAGAATGGCCCATTAAATATAAAGGAAGTTTCTTATATTCATTAAGTGATTCCACAAAAGATAAAGCTTTATCAGCATCTAAGAATCCTTGAGTAAATCCTTTGATGGTGGTGCCTTCACTTTCATCGTTAGCGGTAGCGTCATAGGCGAACACATAAAAACCCAGTTCACATAAGACATTAATGAGGTCCAAATAGCAGTGGTGTCCTCCACCTCCATAACCATGGCAAAAGACAAAAATACCGCGTTTTTGCTGAGTTTTATCGTTATAGACATATCCCACTAAGCGGTGTTTATTACAGGAATAAAACTCATATCTCTTCCTTTCTAAATTAGGAAAATCTTCCATCTCAAAATAGAAAGGTTTAAATGTCAAAAAGTGGTGGTTAAACATCTTGCTATAGACTTGTTGAGTAACTACTGCAGGAGCCACAACTTTTGTGACACCGATTATTTCTTCAAATAACTTTTTCCTGTCCATATCAATATTATATACCTATTGTTTATTAACAATTTCTATCGCTTTTTACAAAATGTTGCTATAATCATAAACATTCAATATAAGTTTGTACCGTTTCGGTACAGGAAAGGAAAAGAAATTATGAAGAAAATGACAATCTTAAAAGGTATGATCTTCTGTACAGCTCTCACAATGACAGTTGCTGGCTGTAAAGGCAATAACTTAGAAGCCATTCAAGTTGACCCTTACACCTTAGTGAGCAATTACCGTGATGTCCGTGTCTTAGGTACCGGATACGCTGGTGAACAATTCACTGAACACAGCAGAATCGTTGATGATAATGGTGTGACAAAACAACAAAAAACATATGTTGTTGAAGACGTTAAAGTTTTAGTTGTCCCAGTGGACTTCACTGACGCTCCATATTCTTGGTATAACGATACCGAAGATGGCGCTCGCGCTGAACTTAACAAAGTTTTCTTTGGTGGACCAGATGATATGCAATGGTACTCTTTAGCAGAATATTACAAATCATCCAGTTTCGGTCAATGTAATGTTACTGGTTCTGTAGCTCCATGGTGGCACACTGGTGTTAGTTATAAATCAATCACCAAATCTAACACAGGCTATGCCGAAGAAATTGCTACCGACATTCAAGACTACTATCGTGAACACAACGATGAAATTAACTTAGCGGATTACGATGCAAATAAAGACGGTTTCGTTGATACCATTGTTATGGTTTATACCGCACCAATCACCACAACTGGTGAAGTTTGGTGGGCATTCTGTTCATCCGTTGGTGGTGCATTTGGTAAATACACCCCATCCGGAACTAAAGAAGGCGTCAATAGATATTTCTGGGCTTCCTATCGTTTCTTATACGAAAGATGGAACCGTTCATCATTAGACGAAGCGCAATATACATCCGCCGAAATTAAAGCTGGTGTTGATAAATATGGTAATCCAATTTATCCAGATGCTCATACAATGACTCACGAATTCGGTCACTGTTTATCATTACCTGACTATTACATTACCGACTATAACGATAAAGATTATGGTGGAATGGGTGGTCTTGATATGATGGACTATAACGTTGGTGACCACAATGCATATTCCAAAATGTGCTATGGTTGGATTAATCCAAGAAGAATTGCTGGTACAAGTGGTAAGATTACTCTCACAATGAAAAGTACAACCACAACTGGTGATACCATTATTGTTCCTGCTCCAAATGGTTGGAATGATACATACATGGATCAATACCTCGTTATCGAATTCCTAACTCCAGAAGGCGTGGCAAAAGCTGATGGCGAACAACGCTACTTGGGTAACTATCCTCTCTATTATAATAGAGCGGGTATCAGAATTATCCACGTTGACTCTCGTTTAGGTGTCTTCCAATACTCTGGTGCTGGTGACCAAGCTGGTTATCATTTCGCTGGTTATACACCAGCTGTGAAAACAGACTTAGAACATGCATATGTTGGTGTTGCCGCTGATAACACAATGACCAGAAGTTGTTATCCAGATTATAAGATCGCTGAAGTTCTTGCTTCTGATGGCAAAACCATGAAAGAACACAAGAGTGAATCTAACACCGATTGCTTATACTTTGAAGGCCAAGGCTTTGGTTACAATGGCGTTTGGAAAAACTTCAAAATGAACGGCATCGATGGTTCTAAGAACAAAGCATTTGGTTTCAAAATCCACGTTGATAAGATCGACGGAAACAACTCCGCAACAATCACAATCTCTCGTTAATTTAAAAACGATATATTGAATACTAAGGCGTCTCGCAAGAGATGCCTTTCTTTACAAATAAATACTTAGTTTTTAGAATTATATATATGAACAAGAAATACATTTCTTTTGCTATATTACCCTGTTTATTAAGTGGCTGTTCTCATGGAATAACATTAAAGTATGTTCCATATACTTTTTCTATTGAAGAACAAGATTTGATGAAAGAAGACACCACACCAGTCGCTTATAAAAAAGGAAGTATCAATTCTCTTTCCGATTTCTTGGCTGATTTTAAAAGTGGTCATAAAAGAGAAAGTATTCCCACCAGAGGTGATAGAAAACTTTTAGTGGTTCCTATTTCTTTTACTGATAGTGATAAAACTAACCAAGATAATAAGACTATTTTCCTACAAAACGCCTTCTTTGGGGCGAATAATCACACAAATTATTATTCTGTCGCAGGATATTACAATGCTTCTTCATATGGGCAATTAAGAATCACTGGTGAAGTGGCACCTTGGTTCAATTTAAATATGTCCTCACAAGAACTTTTGAATTTATCTCCATCATATATGACAAAGTCATCCATGGTGGTGGAACAAGCGGTTGATTACTATAAAGCCAATAACCTCATCGAAAATCTATCTGGTTACGATACAGATGATGATGACGATATTGACGGCGTTTATGCGATTTACGATCATCCATATAATGAAACTAATAACAAAGACCATTTGTTCTGGGCTTACACTCATTACACATTTAAAGGTGAAAATTCACTTAATAATGAAGCGCCATATGTGAATGGATATTCTTGGACAAGTATTGATACAGTGATGCAAAAAGATAATCGTTCCTATACGAATTATCTCATTCACGAAACTGGCCACTTATTAGGTTTAACTGACTATTACAACACTAAATACACAACTACAGGAAGTGACTATCATTTCCAACCAACTGGATGTTTTGATGTTATGGATTATAACATCGGTGATCATTCTTCTTTCAGTAAGTATCTCTTTAAATGGACATCTCCAACAATTTTGGAAGGTAATGAAACAAGAACAATTAAATTAAAACCATTTGTTAATTCCGGTGAATATTTACTTATCCCATCAACATCATATAATGGTTCACCTTATAGTGAGTATTTACTCGTAGAATACTTTGCTCCTACAGGATTAAATAAGTTCTCTGGAGCCTATAGTTATGTAGATAAAGAAGGCAAAACGGGTATATATAAATTCCCAGATCATTATGGTTTAAAGATTTATCATATTGATGCCACGCTTGGTTATTACAAGATTGGCATGAATACCAATTTGATATGCACAATCGATGATCCAAATTGGGAAAGTAAAGTCGGCACTGATAATGTCGGTTTGGATTTTGCTTACTCAAATACAATTAAAGATTCTGATGTTGGCAATAAACCAGTTTTAATCCATTTACTCGAAAGTAGTGGTAATAATACATTCAAGGATTCAATCCCTGCGAATAACAATACTTTATTTAGAACTGGTGATGATTTTGGTGTAACCAAGTTCACTGATTTTAGATTCTTCGATGGATCAGCACCTGAATACACAATTAAAGTCAAACAATTGTCCACAAGAGAGATAACTTTAGAAATAAATCATAAGTAATTTGGTGTATGATACACCTGGATACGTTGAAAATATTTTTATATTTTTTGTGTTTTTTTGCTTGCGCGACAATATCTATTTAATTAATATATATAAGCGTGTGTATTCTACACGGTGACCAAAATGGTCTATTTTTAAGGGGAATTAATGATACACCCGGAACCGTGGAAACAACACACCAAACATTAAATTAGTTATCGAAAGGAGCAATTATATGCCAACCATTAACCAATTAGTTCGTGAAGGTCGCCACAACAAGACTTGGAAATCCAAGGCTCCAGCTCTCGGCACAAGATGGAACTCTTTAAAGAAGAAAAACATCGGTCAAGCCGCTAGCCAAAAACGTGGTGTCTGCACCCGTGTCGGTACAATGACTCCTAAAAAACCTAACTCTGCGTTAAGAAAATACGCCCGTGTTAGATTATCAAACGGATATGAAGTCACAGCCTACATCGGTGGTGAAGGTCACAACTTACAAGAACACTCCACAGTTATGATTAGAGGTGGACGTGTTAAAGATTTACCAGGTGTTAGATATCACATCGTTCGTGGTACTCTCGACTGCGCTGGTATCGAAGCTCGCCGTCAAGGTAGAAGCTTATATGGCACTAAAAAGCCAAAAGGAAACGAATAATTGATAGGAGGAAAACATTATGCGTAAAGGAAATGCAGTAAAACGTGACGTCTTACCAGATCCAATTTATAACAGTAAGTTAGTCACTCGTTTAATTAACAAAATTATGCTTGATGGTAAAAAGGGAACTGCTCAAAACATTCTCTATTCCGCCTTCAAGAGAATCGAAGCGAAAACAGGACAACCAGCAATGGACGTCTTTGCAACAGCGCTTAACAACATTATGCCAACCGTTGAATTAAAAATGAGACGTGTTGGTGGTAGCAACTTCCAAGTTCCAACCGAAGTTACCCCAGATAGAAAGGTCACATTAGGTCTTAGATGGTTAGTTAACTATTCCCGTTTAAGAAATGAAAAGAGCATGGAAGAACGCTTAGCTAATGAAATCATCGATGCCGCTAACGGCACAGGTGCTTCTGTTAAGAAGAGAGAAGATACTCACAAGATGGCAGAAGCCAACAAAGCTTACGCCCATTATCGTTGGTAATCCGGGAGGGAATAATTTATGGCAAATCGTGAATTTGACTTAGCCCATACCCGTAATATCGGTATCATGGCTCACATCGACGCCGGTAAAACAACCACAACTGAACGTATTCTTTATTTCACTGGTAAAATCCATAAGATTGGCGAAACCCATGAAGGTGCCGCTACTATGGACTGGATGGCCCAAGAACAAGAAAGAGGTATTACAATTACCTCCGCTGCTACAACAGCACACTGGAAGGGCAATCGTATTAACATCATCGACACTCCGGGGCACGTCGACTTCACCGTTGAAGTTGAACGTTCACTTCGTGTCTTAGACGGTGCTATCACCGTTCTCGATGGTAAAAGTGGTGTTGAACCACAAACAGAAACCGTTTGGAGACAAGGTAGCAAATATGGCGTTCCTAGAATCGTCTTTGTTAACAAACTCGACGCTATCGGTGCTGACTTCGAAATGAGTGTTCGCTCATTATACGAAAGACTCGGTGCTAACGCCGCTGCTGTCCAATACCCAATCGGCATTGAAAGTTCTTTAAGCGGATGTATCGATATCATTGAACAAAAGGCTTATCAATACACATCTGATGTGCATGATGAACCACAAGAAATCGCCATCCCTGAAGAATATAAAGCCAAAGTCCAAGAATTAAGAGGCAAATTATTCGAAGCATTATCTAACTTCGATGAAGAAATCTTAATGATGGTCTTAGAAGGTGAAGAACCATCTGTTGAAAAGACTAAAGAAGTTATTCGTAAAGCCGTTTTAACAGGTGAATTCCACCCAGTCTTCTGTGGTAGTGCCTATAAGAACAAAAACATTCAAATGCTCTTAGATGGCGTTATTGACTACTTACCAAGCCCACTCGACATCAATCCTGCAAAAGGTACTGATGACAGAGGTAACGAAGTTGTCTGCCAACCAACAGATGACGCTCCATTAGCCGCCTTAGCATTTAAAATCGCGACAGACCCATTCATTGGCCGTTTAGCCTATGTCCGTGTCTACAGCGGTGTCTTAAAAGCCGGTAGCTATGTCCTCAACAGCACCAAAGGTGTTAAAGAAAGAATCGGCCGTGTCGTGTTAATGCACTCTAACCACCGTCAAGAAGTTGAAGAACTCCATGCTGGTGATATCGGTGCCGTTATCGGTCTTAAAAACACCATTACTGGTGACACACTCTGTGAAGAAAAACACGAAATCATCTTAGAAAAGATGGAATTCCCAGATCCAGTTATCGAAGAAGCTGTTGAACCAAAAACTAAAGCAGACCAAGAAAAGATGGCCATTGCTTTACAAAAATTAGCGGAAGAAGATCCAACCTTCAAAGTCCGTACCAATGCGGAAACAGGTCAAACCTTAATCGCTGGTGTCGGTGAATTACACTTAGACATCATCGTCGACCGTATGAGAAGAGAATTCGGTGTTCAAGTTAACGTCGGTGCTCCTCAAGTCGAATATAAGGAAACCATCAAATCCACAGCGGAATGTGAAGGTAAGTACATCAAACAATCCGGTGGTCGTGGTCAATACGGTCACGTCTGGATCAAGTTTGAACCAAACCCAGGCAAAGGCTTCGAATTCGTTGACGCCGTTGTCGGTGGTACCGTTCCAAGAGAATACATCAAACCAACTCAAGATGGTTTAGTGGACGCTCTTAAGAGAGGTATGGTTGCAGGCTTTGATGTCATGGATATTAAAGCGACATTATTCGACGGTAGTTCCCACGATGTCGATAGTAGTGAAGCCGCTTACAAGATTGCTGCTTCCTTAGCTCTTAAAGAAGCTGCAAAGAAATGTAACCCAGTCATTCTTGAACCAATCATGAAGATTGAAGTTACAATTCCTGAACAATACTATGGTGACGTCTTAGGTGATATCTCTCGTAGAAGAGGTAACATCATGGGCGAAAGCCAAAGAAACAACGCCAAAACAATCGAAGCAGAAGTTCCATTATGCGAAATGTTCGGTTATGTTACCGACTTACGTAGTATGACTCAAGGTCGTGGTAACTACGTCATGCAATTCGATCACTATGGCGAATGTCCAAAATACGTTCAAGAAGAAATTATTAAAAAGAGTGGCATGTCCGCTCGCTAATGCCAATTTAAATTGGTATTGCTAATTAAAAATTATTGCTATATTATGATTTCGTTGCAAAATTGCATATACGAAAGAGAAGGGAGATTTCAATTTTATGGCAAAACAACATTTTGACAGAACCAAACAACACGTTAATATTGGTACAATTGGTCACGTTGACCACGGTAAAACAACATTAACCGCTGCCATTACTTCTGTCTTAGCTAAAAAGGGCGGTGCTGTCAAAACCGATTATGCACAAATCGACTCCGCTCCAGAAGAAAAAGCTCGTGGTATTACAATCAACACAGCTCACATCGAATATCAAACAGAAACAAGACACTATGCTCACGTTGACTGCCCAGGGCACGCTGACTATGTTAAAAACATGATTACAGGTGCTGCACAAATGGATGGTGCAATCCTTGTTGTCGCAGGTACAGATGGCGTTATGCCACAAACACGTGAACACATCTTACTTGCTCGTCAAGTCGGTGTTCCATACATCGTTGTCTTCATCAACAAGACTGACTTAGTCGACGATCCAGAATTATTAGACTTAGTCGAAATGGATGTCCGTGACTTATTAAACAGCTACGGTTTCCCAGGCGACGAAGTTCCAGTGATTCGTGGTTCCGCTCGTAAAGCCCTTGATGGTGACCCAGCAGAAGAAGCTAACATCATGAAATTAATGGATGCTTGTGATTCTTACATCCCAGCTCCAGCTCGTGAAAACGACAAACCATTCTTACTCGCGATCGAAGACGTTATGACAATTTCTGGTCGTGGTACAGTTGTTACAGGCCGTGTCGAACGTGGTCAAGCCAAACTTGGCGACGAAGTCGAAATCGTCGGTATCAAACCAACCCAAAAATCTGTTATTACAGGTCTTGAATCCTTCCGTAAGATCTTAGACTACGCCGAAGCAGGCGATAACGTTGGTGTCTTATTAAGAGGTATCAACCGTGACCAAGTCCAACGTGGTCAAGTCTTAGCAAAACCAGGTTCCGTTACACCACACAGCAAATTCACAGGTCAAGTCTACGTTTTAACAAAAGAAGAAGGTGGCCGTCACACAGCGTTCTTAACAAACTACCGTCCACAATTCTACTTCCGTACAACAGACGTTACCGGTGTTATCACACTTCCTGCAGGTGTTGACATGGTTATGCCTGGCGATAACGTTGAATTAACAGTTGAATTAATTCACCCAATCGCTATGGAAAAAGGTACCAAATTCTCCATCCGTGAAGGTGGCAGAACAGTCGGTGCTGGTACAGTTAGCGAAATTATTAAATAATTTAGTTAAACTTATACAAGAAGCCCATCCTTATGGATGGGTTTTTCTTTTGTCTTTATCGTGTTATAATCTAGCCATGAAATATAAAAGATTTCTTTTGATTGGTTCGATAATTCCAATACTTTTATCTGGTTGTACAAAAGCGAATTCCTTTATCGGTGGAGATTTAATTTTCACGGAATTCTATGTCGGTGAAGTATACGCCAATAGAGCGGTGGAAATCGCTAATGTTGGAAACAAAGAATTAGATTTATCTAAATATCACATTTCTATCTTTAGAGATGGTGGACAAGAAAAAGCCAAACCCACAGATAAAATCTATTTAGAAGGAAGTCTTCAACCTGGTGAAACATATGTCATTGCCTATAGCGAAGCGAAAGAAGAAATAAAAGCAAAAGCTAACTTAATAAGTGAAGATTTATTAAATGATGGTACTTTCCCGATGACTATTAATAATAAAAAGGAACAAGTTATCGATTATTTAGGATATCCTGGATATTTTTATAATCTCGCACAATGTGGGGACGCAGTAAGAAAAGTAGAGAAGTTAAGCGCGTCTACATATAACGCTTATGATTGGATTAGGTATCCAACAAGTAATTTAGACAACTTAGGTAATTTAAATTGTTTAGATAATAAAACAATCTTCAAAGGTCCAAAACTCACCACAGAAGACTTTAATAAACCATATGCAGTCAATAATAGCACTGCAGGTGGTGGCGCAGTGAAAGTATCACTTAATTACACAATCGATGGAGATACAACTAAATTTAACTTCCCTTCCTCTTTAGCGGAGTTTGGTTTATCAGGCAGCCAATCTGTTAGATATTACGGAATTAATACTCCAGAACTCCCTCATGGTGGTAATCCCGCAGATCCATATGGACCAGAAGCCAGGGATTTCACGAATAATATCATTAACTCTGCAAAGCACTTTGTTGTGCAATCTATCGAAGGATACGAATTAACGGAAACATATGGAAGAATATTAGCCTATGTTTGGGTATCTTTTGAGAATAATCCAGAACCAAGTGACTATTTCTTACTCAATCACTACATCTTACAAAACGGTTTTGCTCGTGTTGGACGTATTGAAAGAGGTAGTTATAACGATTTAATGCTTTATAATGGTATCAGTTACGTCGAATATTTCTATGACGCTCAACAATACGCAATCAGTAATAAATTACATATCTATGAGGAGGGTTTGTAATGAATAAGAATTATCGTGTTTTATTTTCTCTAGCTTCAGTTATTTTATTAACTGCTTGTAGCGCACCTAGTGGTTTAAAAGTTACTGGTTCTACTCATTTTACTGAAGTACAAGAAGCATATTTAAAAAGTTCTAACATCGAAGATACAACTCCATATAACGGAAATATGTCTTTAAGCGCACCTGCTCCAACAGTATTAAAGTGGAGTGGTAGCAGTCTTCAAGGATATGTAGTTAACATTTATAAAGATAAAGAACTTAAAGATTTAGCATTCAGCTACACCACAAAGAAAACGTCATTAGAATTCTATAATGAAGAATTGAATAAAGTATATTATTGGAATGTTACAGATAAAGCCTCTAACAAAGTTAGCGAAACTCATGGTTTCCAAAACATCATCAACGTTGCGGGTCCAAGAAACCTCAATATTGATGGAGTAGAAAACTTCAGAGATATCGGTGGTTGGGGTGTTTTAACTGACCAAGGATATCAACGTTATATGAAACAAGGCATGGTCTATCGTTCAGGTAGATTTAACGAAGATAAAGCGGATGAAGTGAATATTACCGCAAGTGCGGAAGGTATTCGTGAAGCCAAAGAAAACCTCAAGATTAAAACTGAAATTGACTTTAGAAGAAGTAGTAATAATGAAATTGGTTCTTTAACCAGTTCCGCATTAGGTGAAGGTGTTAATTACTATAATTTACCAATGTTATATGAAGGTAAGAATCTCCTCACCTTTACTGGTAAGTCTGGTAAAGATACATATGAATACAATAATCCAGCGATGATTAAACAATTCTTTGAAATCCTTTCTGATGAGAATAACTATCCAGTGAATTTCCACTGTTCCATAGGAAAAGATAGAACTGGTTGTTTAGCCTTCTTATTAGAAGGATTATTAGGATTTGATCAAGAAGTGATGAATAGAGACTACATGTTCACTAACTTCGCAAATGCCGGTATGTGTAAACTACAAGATGATATCTATGCTTCAAATAGATATGGCTATACATTAGAAAACTACGAAAACGGTAGCACAATTAACGAAAAGATTTATAACTATCTAAAAGATGTCATCGGTGTTGAAGCAGAAAAACTCGATAATATTATCTCTATTTTAAAAGTAGATTATATCGATCCTCTTAATTAATATATAATTAATAGCAATGAGCGAAAAGAAAACCAAAGTAGTGGAACTACGTCCACTCGGAAAATTTAAAAGAATACTATTATTCTTAGGTGATTACTTTATCACCTTTATCTTTTCTTTTATTCTTTTTAATTTAGCGGTTTTCCCATTAGCAAAAGTGATTTGTAAAACTAATCAGAAATCTCAAGAGATTGCAAATTTAGAAAAAGCCTCAAATGATTTACTAATCGGTAGTGGAATTCTCTTTGAAGATCCAGAAGGAACTTTTGAGTTCAAAGAGCACGTTAATTACACCTTTAAAGTGTTCCTTTCTTATTACGCTTTTGATGATGAAAATGTCGACACAAATCATCCTCAATATGGTCATAAAGAAGAAAACGAAGTCCTTAGACATTACTATGTGACTTATATGCATGATACCACTGATGGTGCTGCTTCCTATTTAGCGGATTTTGCTAATGTCAATGAAGATGGTATGTTCACCATTGGTGAAACTATTAATGACATTAAATTAAAATCTGATTATAAAGAATTATTAGGTACAGAACTTTTAGAGCAAACTGATGAGAGCAAATACTCCGTCAATATGACCAATTTCCGTGATCATATTTTTGCGAAACTTTTCTATCTCCACGTCTATGAAGACATCAATACAAATGACTTCGTAAAAGATGATATATCCTTTAAAGGATGTCTTAATAGAATTGGTGAAATTAATAACTATTTGAAATGGGTGGCAACATGGCCAGCGATTATTTCCGCAGTATTATCTTGGGGAATTGTTTACTTAATGTATCCAATGATTAATCGCGAAAGAAGAACGATGACAATGTCCGTGATGAAACTTAATAAATTAAAGATGGTCTCAATGGTGGACATTAACCGCAAAGATGTCGCTCTTCAATCTTTCTATAATTTATTACTTTCAATGAGTTCAGTTTTGTTCTTGCCGGTCCTATATTTTGGTTTTGCGTATTGCTTTAACCTACCACTTTTATTCATTTTGACAGCTATCTCTATCGTTCTCACTCTTACGTCATTATTCTTTATCTTGTTTAATGAACACAATAGAAGCGGTAGTGATGTTCTTACTTTTTCTGTTGTTATACCAACAGAGGAAATTGATAATATATACAAAGAGAAATTAAACGATGAAAGATCCGTATCAAGTCAAGGAACATCAGAATAACGAAGTACTTCGTGTCGAATATACTAGACCAAAGTTTTGGCATCGTTGCATGGCCAATTTTACTGACTTTGCAATTATGCTTGCGACATTCCTTGGTTTATTTATCGGTGTGAGAGCGATTGTTCAAAATACTCCTTCCTACAAAGCATCTCTATCTAGGATGAGTGAAATCCAAATTCAATCTGGTTTATATGTGAGTTCTGAAGAAGGACAAACCGCGACAAAGAATATGGATCTCATTTATTACTGTGATACATATTTAGGTTCCTATGGAAAGTATTACGATATTAACGAAGAAATTACTGATCCAAAAACCAAAAACGCTTATGTTATTTTAGGACTTCAAAAATTCTTTACATATTGTAGTGATGAAAACAATTGTCCAAATGAAAGATATGTCGAATTATTAACATATTTTGATGAAGCGAGATTAACACCAACTTTAAACGATATTCATTATTACATCAAAGATGCGGATGATAAGATTATTCCTAATGAAACGCTTGCAGATAACGCAACATATTCCGATGAATATTACACCTATGTATTTAAACCATTTATCGAAAAGAAAGCCTTACCATTTTTAAGCGCAAACGTTCCTGAATATAGAACTCTCAGTAAGGTCGATTATAACTATTTGTTATTCTTAGAATTACCTGTCGCCTATGCTGTTGCGGGCATCCTTACTTATTTAGTTCCTCCATTATTCTTTAGAAGAGGAAGAAAAACCTTAGGAAAAGCTTTATACCATATCGGTTTAATCGATGGTCGTGTATTATCTCCAACCTTCCCTCGTTTCTTAGCGAGATTTGCCATCTTCTTCTTTGGAGAACTAATACTTTCATTGTTCTCGTTTGGCATACCCTACATTATTTCATTTTCTCTCATGGCCTTCAGCAAGAAAAAACAAGGATTCCCAGATTACATGCTTGGTTTATATGAGATAGATACTTCGAAGGCAAACATATATATGGATTATGTAGAGGCTCAACTCAAAAACGAGCTTCACGGCAAAGCAATTGACTTCAAAATGAAGGAGCGCCTATAACGCTCTTTCTTTTTATTTGTTTACAAAACGCACATATTTGCCTACAATATGAGTGTATTAAAAATTAAGGCGGCTTAGATATGAATAATATTAAAAAAACCGTGTCTAGTTTCTTAGTTCTTGGTCTTTTAGCCAGCAGTGGTTTTTTTGCATTTAACGCATTAACACGTTCTTTTGATGCAACACAAGCTTCTGCACCAACTTTAAAGAGAAATGTCAAATCATCAGTGAGTAGTTTATCCGCTGATGATTTTTCTTCTGAAGTTGAGGCTAACCACGAAGAATTAGGCGTAAGTATTACTCAAAGTACGCTTACTGACACATCCCAATCCTTAACAGTTTCATTCAGATCCAAAACCCTTGCTGGTTTTAAAACCGCTATCGGAAACTACATCGTCGAAATCGATGATGATAACTATTCCGGTGACGAAAACAACCCAGCGCCTGAAGGATACGACAAATTCAATGAAGAAACTGGTTTACCTGAATTTGAAGGAAAGATTGCCTTTATTGTCGGTTCCGTTAGTGAAAACAACAAGAGTGTCTATCTTCCATCAACATTCACCAAAGCAGGAAAATTCACTGCGAAAATCACCACAATCGGTGCAGGCTGTGTTTCTGCCGATGGTAGTGAATTCAATGGCCAAAACGTCTGGGCAGTTAATGGTGTAAGCAAAATTACAAACATTTACATTCCTGACACCATTGAAAAGGTTGAAGCAGACGCATTCAAAGGCGTTCCAACTGAAGGTGTTACCATTCACTATGAAGGTACAGAATTCTCCTCTAGCGTTTTCCAATCCGGTTGGACAGATGCCCCAACAACAGCTTTAGATGCTTCCACAACTAGCTACAACAAAAAAGCTAATAAGAAAGCCAATGCTGCTGCTGGTAAAGTCGAACTTCCTGATGCATTAGGTCGTCCAATCAACTTCATCCTTGGTTGCCAACAAGATGTTAACAATCCAAAGGTTGCGGATGAAAAATGCAATAGACCATTAGTTATTCAATACGACAAAATCACTAATGGAACTAGAGAAACCATTTTTGAAGAATTACCATTAACAAATACCACAAATAACCCATATGACTCCTGTGGTAAGCTCGCATCCATGAGCTACACAAGACAATTTGGTTATAAATTAGGTCCAGGCGAATCCATCGATGATGAATCCGTCGTCTTCCATAACATTATGAAAGCGGACGCTCAAGGTAACGTTGATGTTTCTAAAACATATTTTGCTAAACCAATGATTGGTTATTCCGAAAAGCAAAACATCACCAACTTAGTGAACTACAAAGCATCCATGAATAGCACATTTGCTGGATACTCAATGTTCACATTAAAGATGGACAAAAACTTAAGTATCACTTCTGAAAGATATCCAGAGCCACACAGCTTATATCTCGATGTTAAGACTGATATTTATGAACAAAACAAAGCGGCTATCGAATCCGGAAAAACCAAGATTCGTTATTCCTTATATAACCTTTACAATTCCTCATTCCATTTCCAATATCTCGGAAAAGGTAATGAATTAAAGGATGTTGTCATCCCAGTCAGTTCCCTCATTTCCTATCAAACATTAGATAGCAATAAAGGTAACTTAGTTTCTGTCTTATTAAAGGATTCTCAAATCGGTCCAGATTTCAAACCTAAAAAAGTCAGATTATTCGAATTACAAGACATTACCATTCAAATGGACTTATTAACCACAAGTGATTCTGGTTCTGCATCCATTTTAGGTAAATCATCAATCAGCTATAAATTCGCTTATATCACAGTTATCGATACAGAAAAGAACATCTCAGTATTTAACTGGAATGTCTTTCTTATTGTTTTCTTCATCGCTTATGTCGTGGTTTATGCTGCCGCAGCATTCATCACATACAAAGTTATGAAAGAAAAATTCAAAAACGATGAATTTAGACGTGTTAACGACAAGAAATTCCTCAAACAAGCCGTCTTAGGTGGTTTAGGACTTGGCGTTGTCTTATGCGCAGTCTTATTCATCTATATGAGAACCGTTGGATTCAAGAACACAATCGTCGTCTTTAACCCAACCGATCCTCTATTAATCGCCTTCGCTATTGCCGGCATGATCATCGTTGGCTACTTCATCGTCTACGTGATTAAACTCGTCAAAGCGGAACGCGAAAGAAGAAAAGCAATTCGTCTCAAACTCAATGAAGATGTCGCAGACGATGGAACAAACTAGTTTATTGAAGGAGTTAAACTATGGAAATTAGAATTAAAGAATTAACCAAGATTTTCCCTGGTGATGCGAAGAAGAACATTCGTGACACCATCGCTGTCAAGGATTTAGACTTCGTAGTCAAAGATGGCGAACTCGTCGGTTTATTAGGACCTTCTGGATGCGGTAAATCCACAACCCTTTACATGATTGCTGGCTTACACACACCAACATCTGGTGAAGTCTGGTTCGGTGATCAAGAAGTTACTAATTTATCACCAGAAAAAAGAGGTATTGGCTTAGTCTTCCAAAACTACGCCTTATATCCTCATATGACAATTTATAAAAACATTGAATTCCCACTCACAAACTTACAAGTTGAAGTTCCATTAGTGACATTCTTCAATTATAAATTGACATTCTCATACAAAATGAAGAAAGCCGATGAACCTGCTGGTATTGCAAAATCCATCAAGTCATTAGCAAGAAAATGTGGTTTCAATAATAAACAATTCGCTTTAGCCTATACCGCTGGTGAAATGTTCGAAGCCAATGTTTCCTTGAACAAGATTTCCCCAACCGGAAAAGATATGTTCGTCGAAAATATGGCCAAGATCGTTGATTTCAAACTCGAAAAAGAAGAATCCGAACAAGCCAGTGATGCCTTATTCGATACAAACTTCAGAGCTACAGTCAACCACATCGGTGAACACGAAACAGTGGAACTCAATCTCAAGGGTCGTTTAGGAAAAGCCTTCCAAACATCCATGATTGATGAAACAATCAATAACTTAAAACACGCAGTCGGTAGCGCTGGTGGTAAAGCCGCAGAATGCGTTATTACAAAAACACAACACGGTTATGAAATCATGGCCCGTGCTTTGAACTTACCACATCAAAACTTAGAACAATGCGTTGAAGCCGTTAAAGCAGCATATGCCTATGAAACATTCGGCTACTCTATCACACAAGTTATTAATAAAGAATTAACAGGTTATGTGAAGAACTTCTTAAAACAACGCAAATTAGAATTCTCTGACTTCAAGATTTACTTTGACAAAGTCAATGTTAAGATCTTCTTCAAACTCATGAAAGCTTCTAGAGAAGCCGCTGAAGAAGCCTTAACCAAATTAGCAGAAGAATTACAACTCTCTGATGTTGAAAGAGAAGAAAAACAAGCTGTCGCACACCGTAAGCTTACAAAAGAAGAACGTAGAGACATTATTTATGAAACCGCGAAATTGGTCCAAGTTGATGAATACTTACAACGTAAACCAAACCAATTATCCGGTGGTCAACAACAACGTGTCGCTATCGCTCGTGCCTTAGTTAAACACCCAAGAGTGTTACTCTTAGACGAACCATTATCCAACTTAGATGCTCGTTTGAGATTACAAACACGTGAAGAAATTAGACGTATTCAACAAGAAACAGGCATTACCTCCGTTTTCGTTACACACGACCAAGAAGAAGCTATGTCCATCTCTGATGAAATCGTCGTTATGAAATTAGGTGAAATGCAACAAATGGGCAAACCACAAGATGTTTATAATAGCCCAGCCAACTTATTCGTTGCACAATTCTTAGGAACCCCACCAGTGAACGTCTTCAAAGGACACGTTTCCGGTAAGAAAGTGCTCATTGGTAAAGAACAAGTATTAGAAATTAGCGAAGACCTCGGTGAAAAAGATGTCTATGTCGCTATCCGTCCAGAAGGATTTATTCTCGCCAAACCAGGTGAAAAGAATACATTAGGCGGTGAATGTGAAATGGTTCAAGTCATGGGCCGTGACATTTCCGCAATCGTGAAGAATGAAAACTGTATCAAACCAAGCTACAGAGTCATCATTTCCTCTGATGACAAAGTCGCTCCAGGAACAGTTGCATTCAAATTAAAGCCACACAAAGTGTTCTTATTCGATGGTGAAACCGAAGATCGTATTTATCTCAAATAAGGGGGACGAATATGGGCATTGAATTATTAAACTTTTTGAAAGGAAAGAAGAAACGTCAAGCCGGCGGTAACTCTATTGGGTTACAAACCGTCGAACCTGAAAAAGTTCCAGAATATACTCCTGGACTTCAAGAAGACGGCAAGACGATTGTAAGACTTACTTCTAATAAGAAGATTAAGAATCCTTACAAAGTCAGCGGTATTGATGACGTTGCCAGTAAGAATAACTGGAAAGCTTGGTTATACCTCGCCCCAGTCATTATTCTTGTTGTCATCTTCCTTCTTTATCCATTAATTAACACGATATTTATTTCTTTCACAAAGAACTACAACTACACAACCGGTAAGTATGATGGATTTACCTTAGAAAACTTCGGTATCATCCTCCATATGATTCCATATCAAAGTGCTGATGGTGCGGCGTGGGAAACAAGCTTTACAAGTAACGCTATTCCTAACACCTTCATCCTCACATTCGTTACAGTTCCTGTATCAATTATGTTAGCTTTGATCATCTCTGTTGCTCTTAACAGCATCAAAGCTTTCCAAAAATTCTTACAAACCGTCTTCTTCCTTCCATACGTTACAAACAGTATCGCTATTGGTATGGTGTTCTCCGTCTTATTTGACGATGCAGGTTTAATCAACTTCATCTTTGGATTACAACATGCCGGTGCCAATGGTGGACCAATGCAATGGATTTACAACACTCCAACATATATCGCTATGGTGCCATTATGTTTGTTCATCGTTTGGAACAGTATCCCATTTAAGATTTTAATCTTATTATCTGGCTTACAAGGTATTGATAAACAATACTATCAAGCAGCCCAAATCGACGCTGCTCCAAAATGGAAAGTATTCGCAAGAATCACAGTCCCATTATTATCACCACAAATCCTTTATTTGATGATTACATCATTTATCGGTGCATTTAAGGAATACAACTCAATCGTCGCTATCTTTGGTAAGAAAGGTGAAACTTTAGCGGGTCAAAAGAACATGTACACCGTCGTTTTCTACGTGTACGATAACATTTCCGCGAACACATCATTCGCTGCCGCAGCGGCCGTGTTCCTCTTTGTTATTATCTTAATCTTTACATTCTTCCAATTCTGGGCGAGTAGTAAGAGAGTTCACTATTAGGAGGTATCAACATGTTATTTGAAGAAGAATTAGAACAACAAGTAGTTGAAGAAGAACAAGTTGAAGAAACTCCTTTAGAAGAAAAACCTGAAGTCGTGGAAGAAGTTCATCAAGAACAACCACAACCAGAAAAAGAAGAAAAAGCTCAATACATCGACTTTGCTTCTGTCAAAGTTAATAACAACTTAGTCTTATCAATTACAGAAGCTAGTAAGACAGTTGACCAAATTAAAAAGGCTGAAAAAGTGACACACATCATCTTTACCGCCTTAACATATTTGTTCATCGTTGCATTAGCGCTTATCGTGATCTTCCCATTCTATTGGATGATCATCACATCATTAAAAACATATTCCGAAATTACACAAGAACAACAAACATTCTTCCCAAGCGTTGTTATGTGGACTAACTACGTGTATGTTTTCCAACACTTTAATTTCTTAACTTATATGAAGAACACCATCGTGGTCGCAATCTTCTCCACAATTGGTACTCTTCTTACAACTATCTTCGCCGCCTTTGCATTCTCTAGATTGCAATTCAAAGGTAGAGAAGCATTATTTATGGTCTTCTTAGCCACAATGATGATTCCTGGTGAAATGATGGTTATTTCTAACTACATCACAGTCGCATCCTTTGGATGGATTACAAGTTCAACCCATACACAAACACTCATGGAAGCTTATGCCGCTATGATTGTCCCATTCTGGGTCAGCGTCTTCCACATCTATTTGTTAAGACAGAACTTCAAACAAATTCCAAACGAGTTATACCTTGCCGCGAAAGTTGACGGTAAGAGCGACTGGAGTTACTTATGGAAAGTCATGGTTCCTCTTGCGGCACCAACACTTATCTCCATTACAATCTTAAAATTCATGGGAACTTGGAACTCCTATGTGTGGCCAAACTTAGTCACTGAAATTCCACAATACCGTTTGATTTCTAACGGTCTTCGTGAATCAAGCTTCCAAAACGCTGACTTAGGTACCATTGAATATGGTTATCAAATGGCAGCGTCCATCTTGGTCACCGTGCCTCTATTCTTACTCTTCATCTTCTTCAGAAAGTACATCATGAAGGGTGTTGGCAGAGCCGGTATCAAGGGTTAATTATGATTTAATTAGCCCGTCTGCGGTAATTAAATATATTTATTAAATGACTTTTAGGAGGAAATTATGAAAACTAGTCGTTTATTCGCAGTTTCAGCAGCAGCCTTAATGGCGATGTCTCTTGCTGGATGTAGAGGTGGTAACAATAATATCGAAATCGTTATTTGGACCACATACAATGACACATATCAAACAATCATCAACAACGCGATTGATGAATTCAAAGAATTAGAACCAAATGTCACTGTTAAAAACATCAAACAACAAGGTTCTTATCAAGATTTAGCCAAAATGTGTGTTGATGGATTCGCCGTTGACAACTATCCAGATATGGTTGCAGCCTATCCAGATTCCGTTTCTGACTTCATCAACAACGCAAAAGCGTTAAATATTCAACCTTATATGGAAAATGCCGAATATGGTTGGACCGAAGATGATATCAATGATATCCCAGAAGCATACATTAAATTAGGTCAACAATATGCCATTCCAGGTACATATTCCTTACCAGCTTCCAAATCCACAGAAGCTATGTACTATAACCAAGACGTCCTCGTTGGTTTAAACCTTTCCGCTATTGATTCCACAATTAACGGTGGTCAACCATTAACAGACGACTACTTACAAAACTTAACATGGGACGAATTATTCGAAAAATTAGTTCCAGCACTTGATCAATATGACCAAGCACAAGATAGTGCTCATAAGATTATCGATCGTGACTCATACGAAGACTGGGCATGGGTTGGTTATGACTCCGATGATAACTTATTCATCACATTAGCTGAACAATATGGCTATGGTTATACATCAGTCGATCCAGTTACCGGTAAAGGTAAAATCGAATTCAATAATGATGGTATGAAGAACCTCATGAAGAAATTCAAAGGTTATTATGACAATCATTACTTCACCACAAAAGGTGTCTTAAAACAAAACGTTAACTACCGTTCTACAGTCGATGCTATGTTATTCTCTATCGGCTCCACAGGTGGTGTTAAATATCAATTCGCAGATGCAACCGCACATAACGTCGGTGTTGCAAAAATCCCACAAGCGAACTTATCCAATCCAAAACTTATCTCTCAAGGTCCAGATTTCGCATTCTTAAATCACAATAACGACAAGAGAGCAGAAGCCGTTTGGAAATTCTTCAAATTATTCACAAGCACAAAATACAATACCGCTTGGGCAATGACCACAGGCTACTCCCCAGTTAGATATTCCGTTCTTGAAACAGAAGAATACGCTGATTACTCCGATTGGGAATCTAAAGATGAACACACACTCGATAGATTAACCGCTCTTAACGCAAACTATGCCGCCAGTGTCGGTGATTATCAATTCACATCAGCAGTCTTCAAAGGCAGCTCTGAAGCTCGTGTTCAAGTTGGTACAATCTTCGCCGCATGTGTCGCAGCAGGCGCAAACTTAGATGCACAAATCGATGGCATTTTCCAAACCGCAGTCGATAATACAAAACTCAAAATGTAATTAAAATTCATAGGAGGTAATAAACTATGAAATTAAAAGCTAGAGCTTTATTACTCTTGCCACTCCTTGCTGGTGGTCTCTCTAGTGTTACAGCTTGTAACTCTTATAAAGGCCTTACCATTAAGTTCTGGCATACATTTGGCCAAACTGTTCAAGATGGTTTAAAACCAAAAATTAACGAGTTCGTTAAAGCCGTCAAAGAACAAGAAGGCGTGGATTTAAGAATCCAAATGGTCTATCAAGGCAGTTATGATGACATTGCCAAGAAGATCGCTGATGGTTTCTCTGTCCAAAACACCCCAACACTCGCTGTTGCTTATCCAGATAACGTTGCCGACTATCTCGAAGTTGGTAAATCCGCGAAAAAGGAATTCGTCGTTAACTTAGAAAAATACATTAACGATGAAAAAGTCGGATTTGGTAAAGAAGCATGGTTAGGCGATGTCGCTGGTAAAGATGAAACAGACTTCGTTGAAGACTTCTATCAAGAAGGCAAAAACTACGCTGTTGAAGGTACATATTCCTTACCATTCATGAAATCCACTGAAATCATGTTCTACAATTTGACATTACTTCAATATTTCATGCCTGGCTTTAACGCTGAAGTCGGTAACTCTGAAGAAGCCATCAAAGCTTATATGTCCACAATCTCATGGGATACATTCATGGATCTTTGCCAATATATCGAAGCCAATAGAGCAAGTGTTTCTGATACACTCGAAGTTGCTGCTTGGTACGATAGTGATGCTAACTTCTTAGTCAGCAAGATGTTCCAAAACAACATCGGTTATTCCGCTGTTAATGATCAAGGTAAAGGTAGCATTTTATTCGCTGATGGCGAAAACTACACCAAATTAACCGCTTTATTAGAAGAACTTAATACTCAATATCAAGCTAACTATTTCACCACAAAAGGTATCAAGAATACCTATGGTAGTGATTTCTTCACTGGTGAAAAGTGTGTCTTCTCTATCGGTTCTTCCGGTGGTTCTGGTTATAACTTCCCACAAGCTGAAGCCTTTGAATTAGGCGTTTGTAAAGTTCCAGCCAGTAACAATAATCCTTTATATGTTTCTCAAGGTCCAACACTCGCAATCTTTAACGATAAAGGTTTGAGTAGTGAAAAGAATGAACAAACAACCTTATATGCTTGGAAATTCTTAAAATACATCACCAACGGACAAGCTAATGCTGAATTATGTGTTAACGGTTCTGAAGGTTATGCTCCAGTGCGTTATAGCGCATATGAAACAGAATTCTTCCAAGAATTTATGGAATACGGCGAACAATATGCAAAATGTTATGACGTTATCGTCAATGACATCAACATTAACGCTGGTTACTTAGTGGCACCAGCCTTCAAAGGTAGTGCGGCATTAAGAGATGAATGCGGTTCCTTATTAACCGCAGCCATCAAAGCCACAGATCCAAGTACAATCCCATCATTAATCGATCGTTGTGTTTCTAACGCTAGACAAAAATTCTAGGAGGAAATTATATGAATAAATTTACCTCATTTATTAAAACAGTCGTCTTTTCCGGCATGTTAATAGCTGGTACTGCAGGCGTTGCTGCTTGCGGTCCAAAATTCCATGACTACACAAAAGACGGTTCTGTCACATTGCAACTAGATTTCCAAGGCAAAGACTTCTATGTCGACGGCATTGGCGAATTTGAACTTGCACACACAATCGATGGTGATACCGCTCACTTTACACCAAAAGTGGACAGCACCCATCAAGGATTAATGAAAGCCCGTTTCTTCGGTATCGATACACCAGAATCCACTGGTAAAGTCCAAGAATACGGTCATGCTGCTAGCAATTTCACTAAAGAAAAACTCAATCAAGCCAAAGAACATGGCACAATTGTCATTTCTTCCCCACAAGATCACTATGGCGCACCAAGTCCAGATAGCACTGGTAGCCGTTACGTTTCTCTTGTATGGATTAATACAGAAAAGAAAAACGCATCACGTGATGAATTAGTGTTATTAAACCTTTGGATTGTTCAAGAAGGTTTAAGCTGGGTCAAAAACGTTGGCGATATGCCACAATATGAAAAGACTTTCTACGCTGCTGAAGAACAAGCGAAGAAATTCAAACTCAACTTACACTCTGGAAAACCAGATGGTGATTTCAACTACGGCGACTATATAGAAACATCATTATTAGATGTTAAACAAGAATTAGCCTTATGTTTAGCGGATCCAGATCGTGTCAATCAATTTGATAACCAAAAGATGAGAATCCAAGGTACAGTTTGTGGTTTTTCTAACCACATCTTGTATTTACAAGATTTCTGCTACTACGATCAAAATGATGAATCTAAAGGTGGCGAAATGTGTGGTATTAACATCTTCGTCGGTATGGGTTCCATTAGTAGCAAATACACAAAACTCAATACTTATATTGAAGTCTGTGGTTTAGCTCAATACACTGAAAACTATGGTTTCCAAGTGACCGATACCCAAGGTCGTTTCCCAGTTGGTAGTGCAACAAGTCCAAATGATGCTCGTGTTATCTTTACACCTGAAGAAAATGCGGACACAGAACACAATTTAGTGCCAGCGCAATACACAATCGCTGGAATGAACGCTGTTGCTGAAGCAACTGATCCATACAATCTCGAATGCTTAAATACCGCTGTTGAAATCACTGAAACACTAACATGTTCAAGAGCATACCCATCCGAGAGCGGTAAAGAAATGACTCTTATTTTCAGTGGCGCCAGCTTCAATGTCTATGTTCCATTTAACTATCATGGTAATCCTGATTTACCAGCAGATCGTTGGAATGAAGCTTCTGACTTTGAAGGAAAACAATTCACAGTCAAAGGCGTCTATGTCTTCCATAAGACACAATCTGGAAACATTAAATTCCAAATCGTCCCAAACGGCGAAAAAGACCTCGTTTGTCTTAACCCAACAGGTGAATAATATTTAGGAGGCAAGATATATGTATTGTTATCATTGCGGAAAAGAAATTGATGAACACAAACTTGAAGCGAAACAATCTTCTTTAAGTTTAAAAGATGAAAATGGTGAACTTAGAGAAATTGATAGCGACGCACAAGTGGCTTATGTATGCCCACAATGTGGTCATTTAATCCGTGCTAATGCAACTCCTGAAGATTTAAAAGCTTTATCTCAAGCAAGCCATAGCCAACTTCAAAGAGGCGCAAATAGCTTTGCTAGAGGTATGGCGTTAAACCTTATTGGTTTAATCATAGGCATTCTTGCCATTTCATTCTTACTATTATCCTATCAAAGTGATGGTGGTGGAAAGACCCTTAATCCAGGTAAATCCACCTTCCTTATCTTTGTGATAATGGGTATTGTTGCTGTTATTCTTTTAGGATTCGGTATTGTCTCTACTGTCATTGGTCTCAGAAAAAAAGTGACATACACCAAATTACTAAAAGATTTAAATAACAAAACCTTTGTTCAATAGGAGCAAAGAAATTATAATAATTTCATAAGTAATAAAAGAGGAGGGTTTTATGAAAAAACAGATTTTATTACCTTTCGTCTTATTAGGTTCCTTAGGAATGGTTGCTTCCTTAGCGGCTTGCCAACCAAAAGAAGCGAAACCTGAAGAAGGTTATGGCGTTGCCATTTCCAACAAAGACGAATTATTAGAGACCTGGTATGCTGGCACATCCCGTGCTATCGAAATCGATCTCACACCTGCCGGTAATGTCATGCAAGAATTCACAACTGGTGCTTTGACGATTGAATCAAGCAATACTGAAGTTGTATCCATTACAGGCGCAAATGCTAACGCTCTTGCTGAAGGTCAAGCAACAGTCACAGTCAAATATCATGGCTGGAAAGACTCAGTTGATCTCACAATTAGCCACAAACAAACAATTCAAGAGAAGTACGGTGTCGCCCATGCTGGTACTTCCGAAGATCCATTAACCAACGAAGAAGCTATCGCAATTACAAATCACGAAGCTTATGCCGATGGTCAAGAAGATCTCTATGTTGGTGGTGTTGTTTCATCCTTCTATCATGCTCCAGGTTCCAGAACCGATGGTGCAGTTAGCTGGTTCTTAACACCTGCTGAAGGTCAAACAGAAAAATTCGAAATCTACAAATGTTACAAAGAAGGTACAGGTGCTGCTTCTTACTTAGGTGAAACCGAAGTTTGGAAGGGCGGCTATGCCGTTGCTCATGGTAGATTCACCAAATACGGTGATCAATGCGAAACATCCGCAGCTATCTTTGATAGATGTGAAGGTACAGCTCCAAGCCCAAGAACAACAGTCGAAACAACATTTGCTGCAGCTTTAGAAGCTGGTAAAGCATTAGAAGACGGCGATTCTTCATGGGATTGGTACAAATTCGATGCTTATGTGACAAAACAAGAAGGTTCTAACTACTTCTTAACAGCCACAAAAGCAGAAGCAATCACAGATGTTAAGACAAACACAATCGAAATCTATGGTGCTTCCACAGAAGTCGCTGCTAAACTCTTAAAGAATGCAAAAGTTACCGTTAAGATGATTCTTAAGAATTATCATAGCCAAGTCGAAAACGGCTTAGCACTTACTGTAGATGATGTTACAGTCATCGAACAAGGTTCTGCTTGGGTCATCCCAGAACATAATGTTACAGTCGCACAAGGTTTAGAAGTCATTAATGGCTTAGCCGATGGCGCAACAACAGAAGATTTATATATCTTCACAGAAGTTTATGTTAAAGCAGTTACAGGTGCTTATAATGCACAATATGGCAACATGAACTTCACAATTGCTGACACAGCTGATGGTACAGACACAATCACAGTCTTCCGTGCAAAGACAGATGCAACAACAGCTGCAAAAGTCGTCGCAGGTGCTCAAGTCACCATTAAAGGTAACTTACAAAAATACGTTAGCAATGGAAACACAACTCCAGAATTATTAAACGTTGCTTCTATTACAGTTAAAGAATCTGGCGAAGGTGGCGGCGGCGAAGGCGGCGGTGGAGAACAAGTTAATCCATTAACCGCTCCATTAGCAATCGATTTCTCTTCATTAGCAAGTGGTAGTGAATTCAACGCAACAACTGGTTTAGCAGCTTTAAAAGCTGGTGCTTCAACAGAAAATGCTGCTTTAATTACAGAAGTTTCTGCAGTTAGCAAAGTTTATGCCGGTAACGGTTCTGGCGGCGCACATAATGGCGAAGCCGGAATGATTAAATTCGGTACATCCAGCGCGAATGGAACAATCACAATTGTCTTTGGCGCAAAATTCAATAAAGTTGAACTCAATTGTCACGATTTCTACGCTGTTTCCGAAGCATATCCAACAAACTCCAACAAATTCTCTGTCAATGGTGGAACAGAAGTCTTGGCACCATACAATGCAACAGGTGCTTGGGAAGTTCTCACATTTGACAATTTACAAGAAACAAATACCTTAACAATCACATGTAACAAACGTGGCACAGTTAGAGGTATCACACTTTCTTACGTTGCTGAATAATAGAATTAAGCAATAACAAGAGCGGTCTTCGGATCGCTCTTTTTTGTTGTTTACATCAAATCTTTTAGCAAATGTTTCGTTTAAGGTTATTTATTCGCTATCTAAAAGAGTTTTATTAAGAAAACGAGTATTCGCTAAGAAAAATGATTAAAGTCTCTTAAAACGCCTATTTTTATAAAATAAATTAATCTTTTCTTTGTATTGCAAACTTTAAACCTTTAATTTATTATTATTAAGCGCAATTATGGTCCCTTAGCTCAGCTGGTAGAGCAACTGACTCTTAATCAGTGGGTCAAAGGTTCGAATCCCTTAGGGATCACCAATTAACGCATAACGCAGTGGTTCGCTACTGCGTTTTTCTTTTCTTATTTAGTTTGTTATATAATAAATAAAAGAGGGGAATGTAGTATGAAAGAACCAAGTGTTAAAGATTTAAAGAAATACTTACAAGGTATGGCCAAATTACCAAAGGCCAAATATATTACTTCAGAAAGACTTGCCCACATTATTGGCATCTATCCAGAAGTGATTAATGAAAACCTTTCTTTCTTTGATCCAATGATTATGATGGATTATACCTTTAACTTATTAGAATTAGTCCCTGCGATTAAGAAATTTATTGAAGATAAAGAAAATAAAAGAGCACCAGTACCAAAACCAGTAGTGGTGAAACGCAACGAAGTGGATTTATATGAATCTTATTTCGATTTCATCTATAAGAAATTAACCATCGGTGGCATGATTGATAAATCCGCAGAGTTAACAGATAAAGATTTAAAAATCTTAAAGAAGTTAATTACTGAAGAATTAGCGAATAGAAAAGCCAAAAAATAAAGAAATGAACCGGTGCGCTCGGTTCATTTTCTTATTTCAAATCTTCTTTCAATTTAAGTAACTGTTCTTTTAATGGTAGCAAATCATTTTTGACTGTATCATAGACAATTCTTGTGTCGATTTCTAAATACATATGAGCAATTATTATCCGCATATTGTATGCCTTTTCCCAAGGTATATTTGGATGATCTTTTTCAAATTGCTTTCTCAATTTAGTTAAATGCTCACAAATTTGTTCTATAGAGAATGCAGTTGCCTTTGCAAGTAAAGAAGTGCCTTCGAAATCTTCATAATTGACATTTTTCAAATCTAATGTTGCTGAATCAATATGTTTAATGATTGTGTCAATTCTTAAAGAAACTAACTCTTTGTCCATATATTTTCACTCCTTGATTCAATACATCGCGAAGCATTTTTTCACTTTGCAATAAAGTGGTGTGATTAACTAAATCAACTTCTTTATTTAGTGCTTTTACCAAATCATGACGTAGACCTGCAAAGTCAAAACCACCTAGTTTTGGAGCTACAACGATTATGTCTACATCGCTATCAATGGTTGCTTCGCCTCTTGCATAACTACCAAATAAGTATGCGCACTGGACTTCTTTGTAGTTTGCAAATATTTCACTAGTTTTTTGCTTGATGTAACGAATGTTTAAAAGAGCAGGGCCTTTACCTGTTATTCCCATTTCTTTTAACTTTGTTAAGATTTCATCAAATGTGCCGTTTCGAATTTGTTTTTCTTCATACTCTTGATATGTACGACGAGAAACACCACAGACTTTCGCGGCATCCACTTGAGTCATATGAAGGTTTTTTCTTATTTGCTTTAGAGTTTCCATGGACTTCCTTTCTCGGTTTAATTATACCTGCGCAAAAGAAAATGCGCAAGTTTTGGGAATGAGGTTCTATTGTATTTTCTTGCGAACGCATACAACGTACGCATATAATAATATCGGTTATTACGAAAGGAAATTTTTAATTTATGGAAAAAATTAAGAAAACAATGCTCTCAGTTGATGGTAATACTGCAGCAGCATTAGGTTCCTATAACTACATTGAAGTAGCAGGTATCTACCCAATTACCCCATCTTCACCAATGGCGGAAAATATTGATGTCTATGCTTCTCAAGGAAGAAAGAACTTCTTTGGTTCAGTAGTTAAGGTTAGTGAAATGCAATCTGAAGCAGGTGCTTCTGGTGCCGTTCACGGTGTATTACAAGCAGGTGGATTAGCAGCAACATACACTGCATCCCAAGGCTTATTATTAATGATTCCAAATGTATATAAGTGGGTTGGCGAATGCTTACCAGCGGTCTTACATGTTTCCGCAAGAAGCTTAGCAACCCGTAGCTTATCTATCTTTGGTGATCATCAAGACATTTATGCGATTAGACAAACTGGTATCGCAATGATCTGCTCACATTCTGTTCAAGAAATCGCAGATTTAACAAACGTTGCCCACTTAGTGGCCATTGATGCCCAATATCCTGTTTGCCATTTCTTTGATGGTTTCAGAACATCACACGAAATTCAAAACGTCGAATTTGTCGATGATGCCGAATGGAAGAAATTATTACCAATGGATAAGGTTGAACTCTTTAGAAGCAGAGCCTTAAATCCACACACTCACCCAGTCACACGTGGTGGTGCAGAAAACGATGATATTTACTTCCAAGGTAGAGAAGCTCAAAACCAAAAAGCTGACGAAGTTCTTGAAGTCGCAATTAAATACTTCAAAGAAGCTAGCCGCTTAACTGGAAGAAATTACGCTCCATTTACCTATTATGGTGATCCAAACGCTGATAGAGTGATCATCGCTATGGGTAGTGTCACCGAAACAATTGGTGAAGTTATCGATGACTTAAGAGCTAAAGGTGAAAAAGTCGGTTTAGTGAAAGTTCACTTATACCGTCCATTCTCCGCGAAACACTTATTAGAAGTTTTACCAAAATCAGTCAAACAAATCGCTGTTTTAGATAGAACAAAAGAATTAGGTGCTTCTGGTGAACCATTATATGAAGATGTCGTTGCTGTTATTAAACAAGCTAACTTAGATGTCGAAGTCTTAGGTGGCCGTTATGGTTTATCTTCAAAAGATACACAACCAAAAGACATGAAAGCCGTTTATGACTTCTTAAAGAGTGAAAAACGTTGGAATGGCTTCACAGTCAGCATCAACGATGATGTCACACACTTATCAATCCCAGTGGATGAAAACTACCACGTTAAAGGTGATTATACATCCTGCTTATTCTATGGTTTAGGTAGTGATGGTACAGTCTCTGCGAACAAATCATCCATTAAGATTATCGGTGACGCAACCCACCAATACGCACAAGCATATTTCGCATATGACTCCCGTAAAGCCGGTGGCGTTACACGTTCACACTTAAGATTTGGTAAATCTCCAATTAGATCTACCTATTATGTCCAAAATGCAGACTTCGTGTCCTGCTCATTAGATTCCTATCTCTTCAAGTTCGATATGATTAAGAACTTAAAAGAAGGCGGCACATTCTTACTTAATACTGACTTAAATGATGAAGAATTAATTAAGGTCATGCCAAACCGTGTCAAATACCAATTAGCGACAAAGAAAGCTAAATTCTATGTCATCGACGCGAATAAGATCGCTGCCGAAATTGGTATGGGTAGACACACAAATACCATTCTCCAAGCTTCCTTCTTCTATCTTAACCAAGGCATTATGCCATATGACGAAGCTAACAAATGGATGAAGAAATTCGCCGAAAAGAGCTACGCTAAGAAAGGTCAAGATGTCGTTGAACTCAACTGGAAAGCCATTGATGCTGGTACAGAAGGTTTAAGAGAAGTTAAAGTTGATGCTGAATGGGCAAAATTATCACCAAAAGCCGAAAAGAAACTTACAGGTGATGATTACTTCGATAACTATGTTTCCGTTATTGGTAACTTAGATGGTGATAACTTACCAGTTAGTAAGTTCTTAGAAGGTGAATTACTCGATGGCACAATGCAAAACGATATCACCTATAGAGAACAAAGAAGTATTGCTGACAGAGTCCCATTATGGCACCCAGAAGCATGTATCCAATGTAATAACTGTGCGTTTGTCTGTCCACACGCGACAATCCGTCCATTCTTATTAAATGACGAAGAATTAGCTAAGGCTCCAGCTCTCGCAAAAGAAGTTGCAGAAGCCAAACTTCCAATGCTTAAAGCCAAAGGCTTAAAATACCGCTTACAAGTTTCTCCACGTAACTGTGTTGGTTGTGGATTATGTGTTAGCGAATGTAACGCCAACAAGACCGGCAAAGTCGCTCTTGAAATGGTCGAAGCCAAATCTCAATTCCCACAAGAAGAAGCAGCTGCTTACTTATTCAAACACGTGGCTTATAAAGCCGATGCTCTTCCAGCACCAATGCTCGATAGCGTCCTTGGTGTCAGCTACTTAATGCCATACATGGAAATCAGTGGTGCATGTGCTGGCTGTGGTGAAACTCCATATTACAGACTTGTTTCCCAATTATTTGGTAAAGATATGTTAGTTGCTAACGCAACAGGTTGTTCCTCTATTTATAGTGGTTCTACCCCATTAACTCCATTCTGCACCGATAAAGAAGGCCAAGGTGTTGCCTGGGCTAACTCCTTATTCGAAGATAACGCCGAATTTGGTTATGGTATGAGAGTGGCAACAGATGCCAAGATCAAACGTATCATTGAAATCTTATTAGCAGCGAAAGAAAGAGGTCTTGAACCAGAACTCGTCGAAACAATCGATGCTTACTTCGCAAATATTAAGAATAGAAACGCTGTTAGACCAATCGTTAAGAAACTCGTCGAACTCGTCAAAGCTAGTAAAGATGAAGGTGTCAAAGAAGTCCTCGCTTATGAAAGAGACTTACAAGACAAATCCATTTGGATTATCGGTGGTGATGGCTGGTCCTATGATATCGGTTACGGTGGATTAGATCACGTTATCGCAAACGAAGAAGATGTTAACATCTTAGTCTTAGATACAGAAGTTTACTCCAATACCGGTGGTCAATCCTCCAAGTCATCTCAAACTGGTTCTATCGCGAAATTTACCGCTTCTGGTAAAACAACTGCGAAGAAGAACTTAGCCCTCATCGCGATGAGCTATGGTAACGTCTATGTTGCCCAAATCGCTTTAGGCGCCAACCCAGTTGCTGCAATTAAGGCCTTAAAAGAAGCTGAAAGCTATGATGGTCCATCATTAGTTATCTGCTACGCCCCATGTGCCAACCATGGTATTAAAGGTGGTTTAGCCAACTCCATGAGACAAGAAAGACTTGCCGTTGAATGTGGCTACTTCCCAATCTTCAGATATGACCCACGTAAAGAAACTCCACTTACCGTTGACTGCAAAGATCCAGACTACAGCAAGTTAAGAGACTTCGTGATGACTGAAACAAGATTCAGCCAACTCCCACGTGTCAATCCAGAACACGCTGAAGAACTTCTCACAAAATGTGAGAAATACGCTAAAGACAGATTTGATAGAATTAAAAAATTCGGTCTCTAATCTTTAGATTAAATTAGTAACTAGGGCGGAATGAAAATTTCTGCCCTTTTTACTTGAAAATAGAGTATAATTCTTTTATAGTATTATCGTAGGTTAAGCATATGAATAAACAAGTTAGACAACTCGAGTTGCTCCTCGAATTAATGAATGAGCGCGATCAAATTGAAGAAAATATTAAGGCCCTTCCTGTTGGCTATATTTCAGTCAAACAAATTTCTGGCCACACATATTACTACCGTCAATGGAGAGAAGGCAAACAAATCATTTCTTCATATGTTCCTGAAGCATTCTTAAACGCTACTAAGAGAAAAATCGCCGCTCGTAAAGAGCAAGAATCCTTATTAAGAGCAGTTAAAGCAGAACTCAAAAAAGCCATGAGAAAAGTGAGCAAAGAAAGAGTTCTTGAAAGAGAAGAAGTTGAAAAACTCCTCGAAGAAGAAAAGAACAAATAATTAAATTCAAAAAATAAAGAAATTACAGGACTTGCTCCTGTTTTTTCTTTTTGTTTTATATATAATATAACCATATATGTCAAAGTTAGTTGTTTTATCCGGTGTTCCCGGTAGTGGAAAGAGCTATTTCTCTAAAGCGCTTAGAAAGAAGAAAGTCGGTCATGTTTATATCGTTTCTTCTGATGCTTTAAGAGATTTAGTGACCGGTAATCAACAAAACTTAAGTGAAGAAGCTTTGATGTGGAAGATGTTCTATGACCTCGCAAGAGTTTATAGTGCGGATCCAAATGGAATCGTTGTGCTTGATGCGACAAATAGAAGTACACAATACCGCATCGACAGCGTCAAAGAATTAAAACAATCTTTTGATGAAGCGGACTTAGTCATCTTCAATATTCCAAAAGAAGTGGTGCTAAAACAAAATTTAGAAAGAGAATTTCCAGTTCCTGAACAAGTAATTGAAGATTATTTCTCTTATTTCGAACTCCCACAGAAAGAAGATTATGAATTCTTCACAAACGTTTATGTCGCCACCGGTGAGAACATAAACGAAATAATTGATCAGTTATAAGACCGCTAAAAGCGGTTTTTTTCTTTTTTATAAAAGCTAACCACTTTTTTGAAAGGAGTTTGTAAACTGATGAATAATGAAAAACCATTGACTAAGTCAATGGAATTTAGTTAACTGGTCGGAACGATGAGATTTGAACTCACGACCCCTTCCACCCCAAGGAAGTGCGCTACCAAGCTGCGCTACGTCCCGATACGCTCAATAATTATAATTGCTTATTAAATGTTTGATAAGCAAATAAATAGATTAATTCCGTCATATTATTTATAATATTTTCACTATGGAACAAAAGATTGTCATTAAGGGTGCTAAAGAGAACAACTTAAAGAACATTGATTTGGAATTACCGAAGAACTCTTTAATTGTCTTTTCTGGTTTATCCGGAAGTGGTAAAACCACTTTAGCTTTCGATACTATCTTCGCTGAAGGTCAAAGAAGATACATGGAATCTTTATCTAGCTATGCTCGACAATTCTTAGGAAACTACGATAAACCAAATGTCGATAGCATTGATGGATTATCTCCAAGTATCGCCATTGATCAAAAGAGCGTTTCCCATAACCCAAGAAGTACTGTTGGTACAGTTACCGAAATATATGACTATTTAAGATTATTATTTGGTCGAGTGGGTGTTCCATATTGTCCAAATCACCACACACCGATTATTTCTTTCTCACCATCTATGATGACGGATATCGTTTTGGAATATCCTGAGGGCACAAAGATTCAATTATTAGCCCCAGTTGTGCATGAAGAAAAAGGAACTCATAAAGAAATACTAGATAAGATTAGAGTCAATGGTTTCTCTCGTTTAAGAGTGGATAATACCCCTGTTTTAATTGAAGAAGTCAAAGAATTAGATAAAAACAAAAGACATAATATCGATATCGTTGTTGATAGAATCATCGTTAAAAAAGAAAATAGAACTCGTATCTATGAATCCATTGAAACCGCATTAGATTGGTCTCATGGCTTATTAGTGATTCTTACAGAAAATGAAGAAAGAGTTCTTTCTGATAAACACACTTGTCCAATATGTGGATTCTCCGTTCCAAAAGTGGAACCAAGATTATTCTCTTTTAATGCGCCTATGGGATTCTGCCCAGACTGTAAAGGTTTAGGAATGAAAAGAGAATGCGATGTTAATGTCTTAATTCCTGATAAAACCTTATCCATCAGACAAGGCGCGATTAGATGGTATCGTAACATCGTTGATAGCAAGAATATTGAATGGCAAGAATTTGCCTTACTTTGTAAGTTATATGGAATTAGTTTAGATAAACCATGGAACGAATTAACTCCAGAACAACAACATATTTGCTTATTTGGTAGTGATAAACCATTTAAATATGAAATTACATCTGTAAACGGAAATGTGATGCATAGAAACGGTTATATTGAAGGCGTTAAAACTAGAATTGACCGTTTATATAACAACACTACAAGCGACATGATGAGAGAGATGTTCGAATATTATGTTCGTGATAAGGAATGTACAACATGTCATGGCGCTCGTTTGAATGAACAAGCTTTATCTGTACTTCTTGATAATAAAAACATCAAACAAGTCACCGATATGCAACTTAAAGAACTCTTAGTGTGGGTTGATGAACTTCCAAATAAATTAAGCGATAGTCAAAGAACGATCGCTGATATGGTTTTAAAAGAAATCCATAATCGTGCGACATTCTTATGCGATGTCGGATTAGATTATTTAACTCTTTCTCGTATGGCTATGACTTTAAGTGGTGGTGAATCGCAAAGAATTCGATTAGCGACACAAATCGGTAGTAAATTAACTGGTGTTTTATATGTTTTAGATGAACCAAGCATTGGTTTACATCAAAAAGATGACCAAAAATTAATCGCTACGATGAAGAAGATGCGCGATTTAGGTAATACCTTGATTGTTGTGGAACACGACGAAGAAACCATCGCAGAAGCAGACTATATCGTTGATATCGGTCCAGGCGCCGGCATCCATGGTGGTGAAGTTGTCGCAGAAGGCACTTTAGAAGATATTAAAAAATGCAAAGAAAGTATTACTGGACAATATCTATCTGGTGAGAAATATATCGCCATTCCAAAGGAAAGAAGAAAAGGAAACGGTAAATATATCCATATAAGAGGCGCAGCAAGCAACAATTTAAAGAAAGTGGATGTCGACATCCCATTAGGTTGTTTTGTCTGTGTGACAGGCGTTTCTGGAAGTGGTAAATCCTCATTAATTAACCAAACACTTTATCCATATATCCAACATAAGTTTGATGAAGAAGCAGAAGTGACCTTAGGTAAGTTCGATTCTATCGAAGGCATTGAACACTTAGATAAAGTTATCGATATTACTCAAGATCCTATCGGTAGAACTCCAAGAAGCAATCCAGCGACATACGTCAAATTATTTGATGATATTCGTGATTTATTCGCGGAAACCGTGGAAGCGAAAGCTCGTGGATTTGACAAAGGTAGATTCTCTTTTAACACTCCTGGTGGAAGATGTGAAACCTGTCAAGGTGCCGGTGTCACTTGTATTCCAATGAACTTCTTACCAGATGTTTATGTGAAATGTGATTCTTGTGGTGGAAAACGCTACAACGAAGAAACATTACAAGTGACATATAAAGGTAAAACCATTTATGACATCTTAGAAATGACTGTGGAAGACGCACTTCATTTCTTTGAAAATAGACCGAAATTAAAAAGAAGAATCCAAGTTCTTTATGATGTCGGCTTAGGATATATTAAGCTCGGTCAACCAGCGACCACTTTAAGTGGTGGTGAAGCCCAAAGAGTAAAATTAGCCTTTGAACTACAAAAGAAACCAACTGGTAAAACATTATATATTTTGGATGAACCAACAACTGGTTTACATAGCGATGATGTTGGAAGATTGTTAAAAATCTTGCAACGTATCGTTGATAATGGTGATACAGTATTAGTCATCGAGCATAATCTCGATGTTATCAAAGTCGCTGATCATATCATTGACTTAGGACCTGATGGTGGAGATAACGGTGGTCAAGTGATTGCCACAGGTACACCAGAAGAAGTCGCAAAAGATAAGAAATCATATACTGGTCAGTTCTTGGCTGACATATTGAAGAAAGGACATTATTGCTAATGATACTATTTATCGTTTCCGCAGTTCTTGCGGTGTTTGCATTAGGATTTGGAATATTCTTAAGTGTTCAATTTATTAGAAATAGAATTCCTCCAGTTCCATTTAATAAATTAATTAGACGTATTTTTGTCGTTATCGGTGTTTTCACCCTTTCTTTTGCGACAATGATGATTTCTATCTATTTATGGGCTGGTATTAAACCAAAAGCTTATGAATTAACCGCGGCGATTGTCGGTGGCTTATTAGTGGGCTTTTTAGGCTCTGTTTCCTTATTTAGCTTTATCTTCCATTATTATGGAGGCAAAGAAGAAAAAGGTATTTCTGAACATTTTGATAAATGGATGTTTAAAGCCCTTATGGCGGCATTCCCATTATTCTTAATTAGTATTTTCTTCTTAACCGATGGATTTGCTAACTATGTTAAATACCCATTAGTGAACGGTATTAGTTTCACTCATGGTTTTGTGAATCCCGCAAGTGCATATGGTCCTAATATTGCATTTTATGCAATTTGCATCCTTTCTGGTGCTATATACGTTTATTTATTATGTGACCACAAATTCTACTTACAATATGGTAAGCATGGTATTTTAGAATCCACATTTATCGTCGCATTCCCTGCTGGTATTATCGGCGCTAGACTTTTCTATGTTATTGGTAACTGGAATGTCGAATTCGCCAATGATGTTTGGTATAAGTGCTTTATGATTTGGGAAGGTGGTTTAACCATCTTAGGTGGCGCGATTATGGGTATCGTTGTCGGTGTCGCCTGGTTCATGTGGAGAAATAAAGGCTATAACATTTGGTTAGCCGTTGACATCATCGTTCCAACTATTTTAATTGCCCAAGCCGTTGGTAGATGGGGCAACTTCTTCAATATTGAAGTTTATGGTCATTTATCATCAATCGATAATTGGTGGTGGCTACCAAGATTTATCGTTAATAACATGAGATTTGATAATAGTGGCGCCGTTTTAGCGGATGACATGATTCATGTCCCATTATTCTTCATTGAATGTATCACCAACTTATTAGGATACTTTGTTTTAGCTCATGTCTTTGGTATCGCTTTAAGAAAACACACTGAGTTAGGCGATTTAGCCTTTGGTTATATCATTTGGTATGGTTTAACAAGATTATTCATGGAACCACTTAGAGATGCTGAATTCAATATGGGCAGCAATGGTTATTGGTCCTGGATTTGGTCTTTAGCCTTTGTTATCGGTGGATCTCTCGCTATTGGTGTTAATCACTTAGTGAGATATTTAAAGAACAAGAAAACCGCTAATAAATTAGCAAAGATTATTGAAACCGCGGTTGTCGGTGTTATTGCTTTAACTCTTATCATCATTGGCTCAATCATGATGGCTAATAGTGAATTCTCTAAAGAATTAGTCTTTAATAAATTTAACTGGGGCTTAATCCTCTTAGCGTTAGGTGTTGCCTCATTATTTGGATTATTAATTACTCTTCCTCCATTACTTATTAAAAAGAAAGAAGTGGTGGAAGTTGCCTAATAAATATCAAGTCCTTCTATTTGATTTAGATGGTACAGTTGCAGATACAGATGAAATGATTGTTCAGACGATGAACATTCTTTATGATTTGTATCGAAACGGTAAAAGAACACCTCGAGAAGAAATATATTATTTCTCTGGTCCACCTATATATGAAACATTAAATAAAGAATTTCCTGGATGTGATATGGAATTCATGCACAGCGAATTTCGTCGTGTTTCCGTGGAGTTATATCCGAAAACGGTAACGACATATCCAGGTGCTAAAGAGACATTATTAAAGCTAAAAGAACAAGGTTATAAGTTAGGTATTGTCACTAATAAAATACATAGCTCCACTTTATTGTGTTTAAAACTTATTGGTTTAGAAGGAATCTTTGATTCTTTGGTTTGCTATGACGATGTAGTTAATCCAAAGCCAAATAAAGAAGCAATTGTTAAATCTATGGAACAATTAGGTGTCTCTGACTTGTCAAAAGTTTTATATATCGGAGATAATAAAAGTGACCTAGATACCGCGAATAACGCAAATGTGGATTGTGTTTTGGTATCATGGGGACCACGCGTTTTAGATAAGAATTTAAAACCGACGTTTACAATTTCTTCCTTTGAAGAATTGGAAAGGAAACTCCGTTCATGAAACAATTTGACTGTCTCATCATTGGTGCTGGCCCATGTGGTATCGGCGCTGCTATTAAACTCAAAGAAGCAGGAGTGAATTTTGCAATTATTGATGGATCCACACCTGGTGGAAAAGTGAATATCGCTCCACGAGTGGATAATTATCCAGGTTTTAAAGAGATTCCTGGTCCAGATTTAGCTTTTAAATTATTTGAAAGGCTCATGAACGCTGGTATTTCCATAACTGGCGATACAATCGTTTCTTTAGAAAAAGATGGTGATTTATTTAAAGCGACAGGCGAATATGATACCTATGTTTCTAAATGTGTCTTATTAGCGTGTGGTACAAAAGAAAGAAAACTTGAACTCCCAAACGAAGATAGATTATTTGGTCATGGTTTATCATATTGTGCATTGTGCGATGGCCATTTCTTCAAAGACCAAGTGGTCGCTGTTATCGGTGGTGGAAATGCCGCACTTAAAGAAGCGATCCATTTAGCGCACATAGTAAAGAAACTATATGTTATTCATAGAAGAAACGAATTCCGTGGTAGCAATAACTTAGTGGAAGAATTAAAAGCCATGGATAATGTGGAGATTATTACTCCATATATTCCTGTAGAAATATTAGGTGATGAAAATAAACTAACAGGTTTAGTGATTCAAAACCGCGAAACAGAAGAAAAGAGAACTTTAGTTCTTGATGGTTTATTCCCACTTGTGGGACAACTCCCAAATACCACATTTATCAAAATAGATGGAATTTTAAATGAATGGGGTACCATTCCGGTGGATAAAGAAATGAAATCTGGTGTTGATGGTATCTACGCTGGTGGAGATGTCCTTCCAAGAGATATTAGACAAATCTATTTAGCGGAACACGATGGTATGGTGGCCGCCAAATCGATAATCAATTATTTAAATAAATAA
>JAFZRR010000008.1 GCA_017619815.1 Bacilli bacterium
CCTAAGTTTGTCGCCGCAATGGCGTCTTTAATTTGTTCAATTTCAAATTGAGATTTGACCATTCTTAAGGATGTGATGAATGGTTTGATATCTAATGTTGAAAGTTGAGGATATTTCGCTTCGAGTTCATCGCGTAGCATAATTGTGCTTTGAGCGTCAGAAATTTTAACTTCTGGTGATAAGTCTAAGTACAATGTCGCGATGGAACCATATTGGTTATTGGAATTAGTTAAAGCGAGATCGAGCATATTCGCGAAATTATCGCTGGAATAGACATTAGTTAAGCCACTTAATTGTTCAGCTTCATCAAACGTTAATCTTCTTCCAGTCCACTTCTCTTTAACTTCGTTATATTCATCGATAAATAAGTAAGCTTTCTTTTCACCTAAGCCTTTAACAAGCATAAGTGCGCTGTGTTCTTGAGTGATTCCGGTTAAATAGAAGAATGAATTGTTAACCACGAATGGATATGTTTCATCTTCGGAAGCAATTTTGCTTACACCAGAAAAGATAACCGCGACGGAATTCTCTTTCATCATCGCGAAGAGATTTTCTCTTCTTCTTTCTAATTCATTCATACACTATTTCTCCTTTTTAATCGCTTCCACTGCTGGGAGGATTTCATTAAGAACAACTTGTTCTACTTTGCCATTATCAACAAGGATTGTGTTTTCACTTACCAAAGGTAATTTAGCTAAGATATTGAAATTCATTTCTTTTGCGAAATCTTCTAAATGAGATTCACCAAAGAGATTAATTTGTTTGCCACAATCTGGACAGACAAGGTAAGACATGTTCTCAATAACACCTAAGACTTTGATATTCATCATGTTGGCCATTTTAATGGCTTTGGTAACGATTAAACTCACCAAGTCTTGTGGTGATGTAACGATGATTAAATCATCGACTGGTAATTGTTGGAAAATTGTTAAAGCGACATCTCCAGTTCCTGGAGGCATATCGATTAATAAATAATCTAATTCTTCCCAAAGGACGTCTTCATAGAATTGTTTGATAAGTCCACCGAGAAGTGGTCCTCTCCAAACGATTGGATCGGAATCATTTTCCAATAAGCAGTTCGCGGAAATGACTTTAATTCCACCATTTGTGACTAATGGATAAATTAGATTATCTTCGCCATAAGCTTTGTCTTTAATACCAAAGGCTTTTGGAATACTTGGACCAGTAATATCAGCATCTAAGATGCCGACTTTATAGCCTTGTCTATTTAAATAGACCGCTAATAAGGATGTGATATAGGATTTACCAACACCACCCTTACCAGATAAAACACCAATAATCTTTTTGATTTTGGAACGTTCGTTTAATTTGGCTTTTTCAATTTTGCTACCACAGCTATCCGCTATGCCGCAATGTTCACAATCATGATTGCACTCTGCCATAACAATTACTCCTTATTCTATTCCTGCCGCTTTTAAGACTGCGACTCCGGATTGAACATACGTTCTTAGAAGTCTTCCAGCTCCTAATAATGTTCCACCGAAGTATCTCACAACCACTAAAGCGGTTTTATTTAAGTCTTTCTTCAAGAGAAGTTCTAATAGAGGCCTTCCAGCAGTGCCTTTAGGTTCTCTATCATCACATGATTTGGTTTTTTGATCGATGCGATAAGCATAGACAATGTGTCTTGCTTTAGAATGTTCCTTTTGAAGTTTTGCTAATTCTTTTTTGAATTCTTCAGGACTATTTATTGGTAACAAAATGGCGATGAATTTGCTTTTCATCACTTCGGTTGTTGCGGTAAATGTTCCTGTTAATTCCATATTGTTTAGCGGTAGCATAACATAAGTTATTGCTACAAATTGACCAATAATTAGTGTATAGTTTTTTCTATAAGAAAGAAACAAAAATGTTATTCGGAAAGAAAAATTGTACACAGTGCGGAAGTAAATACGACGTAGTTGAGCCTACTTGTCCCACATGTAAATGCAGGGATGCGAACTTCGAACAACTCGGAATTCCTAAAAACATCCTTTGGCTACCTACTTGGAAACAATTAGTTTGTTTTGCTATTGGACTTATTGGACTTAATTTAATTTCCATTATTGGATCAATATTTTTTGGTTGGTATGGACAAGAACATTACATCACATATGTCACCGCAGTGAACGCTGTTCGATATGGCTTGTGCGCAATTGGTATTGCTTGCGTTTTAATCCACGACTATCACAAGTTCCCACCGTTCCTTAAGAAATGGTATCCATGGGTCATTGGTATTGGCTTCGCTGTGGCGTTAGTTACCAGTTCAATGATGTACAACATTATCGTTAATCTTTTTCACCCTACAACTGCGAACGAAAATCAACAGATTGTCAATCAAGTTATCGGCTCATTCCCATTTACATCAATCTTGTTATTAGCAATCTTAGGACCAATCGTTGAAGAATTCACATATCGTGTAGGCCTATATTCCTTCTTCAGAAGAATAAATAAATATATCGCATATGCGTTAACTATAGTTATTTTTGCTTTAATTCACTTTGATTTCTTCGCAAAAGGCGATGATATGATCAATGAATTATTAAACCTACCAAGCTATATGATTTCCGGATTCTTACTCACTTTAGCGTATGAGAAATTCGGTATCGCTTGCTCAGTTACCGCGCACATTGGAAATAACCTATACGGTGTATTAATGACTATTCTATTAAATATCATCAATAAGTATGTCGGACAATAGTAACAGAAGTTGGACTTGCCTCTCAGGTTTTATCTTAAAAATCATCGCTTTTGTAACGATGACTTTTGACCATGTCGGCGCGATGCTTCAGATGAATGTTGGTGAGAACTATGCTTTAGCGATTGCGTTTAGAGTCATTGGTCGATTAGCATTACCGCTATTCTGTTTCTTAATTGCGGAAGGTTTTTATCATTCCAAGAAACCAGGTAATTATTTATTAAGATTAGGAATAATGGCCACTGTTATCGCTGGTGCGCATATCTTTATTTATTACACACCTTGGTTTGAAGGTATTAATTTACGTCCATATGGAAACATCTTTATGGATCTTTTACTTGGTGGATTAGCCATTCTTCTTTTAAAACAAAAGAAATGGTATTTCCAAATCCTTGCGGTTATTCCATTTTTAATCGGTTTTGCGGCGTTTATCGCTTATTCTTTGGAACAAAGTGAGAATATCTTAATTCACTGGTTCCCGTTCTTCTTAAGACCACAATACCACTTCTATTCCATAGGAATGATTATCTTGTACTATATCGCTCATCTATTTAAAGGAATGTATCTTAACTACTACAGCAATAAATCTGGTATTCCTGTGGAATCTTTAAGAGATACACAAATAGAAAGAAAAGCCTATAACCTCATCGCAATGGGCGTGCTCATAATATGGACATTAATTTACTATTTAGTGGGATGTATGATTCCTCCTGAATGGGTGACTTGGGATGTTTTAATACAAAACGTCGCCATAGTTTCTGGAGCGTTTATTTTGCTATACAGTGGGAAGCGCGGTTATAATGCTAAGTGGTTCCAGTATGGTAGTTATCTATATTACCCACTTCACTTATTAGTGATATTCGGAATCGGACTATTGTTATAAAGGAGAAATATTATGATTATTCATGTCGATAATTTAAATGATTTCAACGAAAAGATTGCTTCAGGTAGAGTTCTTGTTGATTTCTACGCCACTTGGTGTGGACCATGCAAAATGCTCGCTCCAATCTTAGAAGAAGTCGATGAAAGAAAAGAAGCTGGCGATTTATTAATCGTCAAGATCGATGTTGATGAAGCTGGCGAAATCGCTGCGAGATTTGGTATTCAAAGCATTCCAACATTAATTCTTTTTGAAAACGGCAAAGCTGTGAAGAATGCTTTAGGTTATATGCCAAAGCCACAATTATTGAATTTCTTAAAATAAAAAATTGAAACTATTTAATGCGGTGTTATATAATAACTACCGCTATGCAGGTGTAGTTCAGTGGTAGAACACTAGCCTTCCAAGCTAGTTATGCGGGTTCGATTCCCGTCACCTGCTCCAGAATAAAAAACAAATGTCCAGTTATGGGCATTTTTATTATAATTGGTAAGGAGAAATTGATTATGACACCTATTGAAATTGCCGTTTTGGTATTATCAAGTGTGGACGCCTTATGCTGCGTCGTTTGCCGTGTCCCACAAATTGTGAGACTTATTAAATTAAAAGAGTCACAGGCTATATCCATCCCATTTTGGGCCTGCAACATCTTATCTTGTGTGATGTGTATTACTGCTTATTCATTGCAGTTATCCATTGGTAATATCGCTATGGTTATCTTCTTATGCTCCGCTTCGATGAACCTCATCTTAAATACTTTGACACTCATCTTAGTGCAAAAATATCGTAAAAGAGCGAAAGCTAATCAAGAAAACGTAGAAGACCAAAAACAATAGTTTGTAGTTTCTTATTAACCACTAAAACATTATCGTCATATAAAGTACCTCTTAGTTCGTTATTCGAAATGATTCGATAAGCGATACAAGGGGTTTTCTTTTCTTTACATACTTTGTATATCGCGATAGTTTCCATATCTTCACATAAGTGATGATATTTCTTTTCTAACGCATTAATAACTTTTACATCTTTAGTGAAAAAATCACCAGAAAGCGTCTTTCCATGACGAACAACACAATCGATATTTGCTTGTTCAATTAGTTTAGATAATTTTTCATCACCTTTAATGATTAAATTGGTTTCTTCAATTGTGTTCCAATTAAAAACCGGGGAATTATTCATGATATAACCACCGTGATAGATGGCTTCATCACAAATGACGATGTCTCCGTCATTAATGTCGAGGGTATGTCCCCCAGCGGTTCCAATATTAATTACGATATCTGGACGAATATTTTCAATTAGAGAGTATGTTGCAGTTAAAGAATTGATAATACCAACGCCCACAACGGCAGTATAAACCTCATTTTTGGTCATTTTCTTAAAGAAATAACCACCATTTTTCTCCGCTTTAAGCAATTCGTTAAGAACGGAGATTTCTTTTTCTAATGCGCCTAAAATCAATATTTTCATATAACTATTAATAAATTAACGAATCACTATATCCACGTTCTTCTAAATACTTATTAAGAACGTCTAAATCATATATTTGATTCTCAATGCAATATCTGATGATAAGTGCGTATTCAGAAGAAGACGCTAAAGTATATCCAGCTTTCTTAAGTAAGTATTTACATTCGCGGTTATTCGCATGTAAGACAAAAACTATTTTAATAATTGTTTGAAGAGAAGGATTAACCTTACCAGATATGATCAAAGACCAATGTTGTCTAGTGATATTAGCCTTGTTATATAAATTGGAATTCTTGTCAAAACCATACTTATCCATAAGTGAATATAAATAAGTGACAAAATCAGAGGCTTTCTCTTCGTTTTTGCGATGTTTCTTTATAAAAGAATCTAAATCTTCCATATTTCTATTATAAATGTCAATTGCGACTTGACCAAATCCATATTTAATTCCGCTAAAGTATAGGTGCCTTGAGGAGGAAAGAAATATGGCAATATTAAAAGACATCATCAAAGAGAAATTGATCAAAAACGGTAAAGATTTGAAGAACGTTTCCGAAAAAGAAATCGCCTATCAAATCGCATTGTATGCGCATAGAAATCAATATCGCGTCGATGGAACAAAATACTTCAGTCACCCACTATCGATGGCAAAGACGTATTTAGATATTTTCTATGAGAGTAGCGAATCACCTTATACCTCAGAAGCGATGAAAGATAATGGCCTTCCACACTTCGGAGTCATGGAAGTCATCTTCCTTCACGATGTGGTCGAAGATACTGAATACACACTTAAGGACATTAAAGAGGTTTATGAAGAGTTTGACTGCGGTTGGTTCTATAACGAATTCATCTCTAGACCACTCAAGCTCATTACCCACAACAAAGAAGAAAGTAACGAAACATATATGGATAAATTATTAGATGATCCAATTGCGTCACTAGTGAAGATGTTTGACTCTATGGATAATCTCAATGTCTTCTCATTAACAAAGTTTGGTGATTATGAGTATGAGAGAGCAAAAAGATATCTAAATAACATCAAAAGAATTAATGACAGATATCACTATATCGAAAAGATAAATAACTATCGTGAAGATATCGGATTAAAAGAAAAAAGGACTTAATGCCCTTCTTTTTATTTGAGAATTTTATCTTTTGCTAATTGGAATTCTTCATCGCTAAGCGCACCAGATTCGTGAAGTTTAGCTAATCTTTCTAGTTTTTCTAAATCAGATTCTTTAGCTTCAGAGGCTTCTGCAACCACGTCACCATTAGGTGCATCCGCTTTACCTTTTGCGAGATCCATTTGTTTATAAAGGATTTCTAATAAGTTCTCATATTTATATAAATATAAGTTCCAAGTATTTCCTTTTTCGGTCTTAATCATGACTTTCTTTTTGTGAGTTAAGACAACATCAACATCAATGATGTTTTTGTATTCGATTTTGAAACCCTTACCGGAATCACGGTTGGTCCATTCTAAATAGGTTTCATAGAAATAGATTCCACCATCACCGTAGTCGGAATCACAGACCATCTTTTCAATTGGTTGTTTGTACATAAGTTATACCTCTTTCTTTTAGAATTCATCTTCACGGATTTGGTATAAAGCATTGAGCATTTCCACTAAATGCATATATCCGTTCCAATATTTATTTTTACGAATTTCCATTTTGCTATTCGTATATTCAAAGCATCTTTCTCTGACTTTGTCAGCGTCGAAGTCTGGGAAGATTTTTTCCACGAATTCTTTTCCATCTTTTGTGCCTTGTTCAATGAAGTACTCAAAGTCGGTTTTAGAGAATGAGAATGGGGAGAAATCTTTTGGGAAATTAAGGGAAATATCAAAGTCGATAATAATTGTTCCTGGTTTCACGCTTTCATATAACCATTGAGGTGGATAGTAATGTGAGAAACAGTGCATGATAATAATCATGTCAGGATCAAAATATGTCGCTGGTAAGACTGGAATGTTATCAGTAGCACCACCATCAACACAAATGTGTTTATTAAATCTTAATGGACCATTGAATATTGGTAAGCCCATTGAAGCATTAATAGCTTGTTTTAAATCTTTTCTTGGCATGCTATTTAAGCAGTAATAACCACAGTCCACACCCCAGAGTCTTGTGACAGTCACATAGGTTGGGACTTTGATATCATCTTCAATTTTATTGAAGGTTTTATTGAATAAGTCACTTTTTACTCTTTTAATAAAGTGAGAAATGTTATCGCAGTCAAGTTGAGAATAAGCATCGATAAGTTCTTTGGTTCTACCTGCCGCTGCGGCGTATGCGGTAAAGGAACCAATTGAGGATGCGGAAATAACACAAAGTCTTTCTAAGCCCACTCTTTGGATGAGTTGGTCAACGAAAGCCACTTGTGCCGCACCACGGCAAGTGCCACCGGAGATGATTAAAGCAATTTTCTTAATCTCTTTCTCCGCCATAGATACGTTTGACCTTTCTTAAGACAAAGCCAGCTAACATTAAGTTATAGTTAACTAAATAGACAAGTGATAAGCCGAAAGCGAAGAATATCATAATTTCGCTGGCGGTATATAAAGGAGTTCTCACTCCATCTTTCATATCGAGAAGCATCCATTTAAATGGAGCGGCCACATTATTTGCTAAACAATACTTATTTGCTAAGAAGAAAGCAAAGATAACTGTGGCGATAGTAAAGTGAAGAATAAAGATAATCTCAGTGAAAATTGGTTTCATCTTTGATTTTCTTAAGAAAATAACAAATGTGGAAACGATGCATGTGAGGATCAAAAATCCTGGGATAATTAATGCTGGGAAGTAGGCCCTTGCATCAAAGATGCCGGTGATTTGACATAAACCACACGCCATAAGGAGATATCCTAGTAAGAATAAGTCCATCTTCTCTAGCGAAGTAATAAGACTGCTTCTCTTGTTTGAACAAACATCCACGACTGTTAATGATCCAAAGAGAACAAAATATGACCATAAGGAAATGGCATATTTGAAATCGAAGTACCAGTCTAATAAGAGAGAAAGGACAAATAAGTTAACGACAAAGACGATAATGATTGTTCTGATTTGCGCAGAGAAATTATGGCCTAAGTTAACTCTGGTTCTAATACCTTCGAAGTCTTCTTCATTGGTATGACCGCAGTAAGGACAGCGGTAGAAATCTTTTTTTGATATAAATCCACATTTTGAGCATTTCATAGTGTTCACCTAAATACGTATTTTATTTTAATACAGGATGATACATTTTAAATAAAAATGTTCATTTTTGGCTAAATTTTCCCATATTGTTTACTAACTAATTAATTGTTTTTGAAGCGAGGATATGAACCGATAAAGAACAGTATTTATACTGTTTTTTCAAAATGTGAAATAACGATAATGCTTGTAAGTTAAAAATATTCTTGTAGAATAAAGAATATGGTTACTATTGATCAAATTATTGCTGAATATTTGAACGAATGGACTTTTACCGCAGGTGGTAAAGTTTGGCCTATTGGCAACATGGTTGCATGCATTATTGCATTAGTTCTCTCCGTTTTTCTCTGCAGCCTTATCGGTATTGAAAGAGAAAAAAGAGGTAGAACCGCAGGCTTAAGAACTCACTTACTTGTCGGTGTTGGTTCATGTTTAATTATGATCATTTCCATTTATGGATTCCCTGCCGTCTTCGGTGAGAAGAGAGATGTCGCCAGATTAGCCGCGCAAATCATTGCCGGTGTTGGCTTCTTAGGTGCAGGTGCAATCATCCATAGAAGTTCTGGTACAAGAGGCTTAACCACTGCTGCAACAATTTGGATTGTTATGGCAATCGGCTTAGCTTGTGGTTCATTCAACTTCATCCTCGCCCTTCTCGGCACACTCTTAATTATTGTTATTCTTACAGTCTTTAGAAGACTTGAAAGCAAACTCACAAAGAAAACACCAATGCTTATCGTTAGAAGTAAAGCTGGTGTCGCAGTCATTGCTAACATCATGAGAGTGGCGCAAGAATTCGAATGTACAATCACAGATTTACATTCTGAATTATTCGATAACGGTGACGTTGAATTAACATTCCAAGCTTCTTCAAACACCAACGAATTCGAACAAAGTGAATTCATCGAAAGAATTAAACTTGTTGATGGTGTCATAAATGTGAATGTCTTAAACGCCCATCAAAAATAAACAGCACACAGAAAAACTAAGAATAGATAATCGCAAATGGTTATCTATTTTTTGTTAGTTTATATATAATATAGAATATGAATTTTGAAATTATTTTAGCCACAAACAACAAACACAAATTACAAGAAGTAAGAGAGATTTTAGCGCCACACGGCATGACAATCTACGGTCTTAATGATTTAAATCTTAGACCAGAAGAAGTTGAAGAAAACGCTCCTGATTATTACGGTAACGCTCTTATCAAAGCTCAAGCGGTTGCTAAGCTCACCACCATGCCAATCATCGCTGACGACTCCGGTTTAGAGATTGAGGCAATGGATAATAAACCAGGTATTAAATCTGCGAGATTTGCGGAAGAATGCGGAGGTCACGATAAGGCCATTGCCACTATCCTACAATTCTTAAAGGATAAAGATAATAGAAAAGCGAGATTTGTCTGTAATATCGTTCTTCTTAATATGGATGATAAACCTTTGCGTTTTGAAGGTATTGCTCCTGGAGTTATCGCAGAAGAACCATTCGGACAAGGTGGATTCGGATATGATCCAATATTTGTTTCTAACGAGCTTCACAAAACATTTGCCGAAGCCAGCCAAGATGAAAAAAATAAGGCCAGCCACAGAGGCAAAGCCTTAACTAAATTACTTACTTATTTAAAGATTAATGGAAAAGCCAGATAGTTAAAATCTCGGCTTTTTTAATGTTAATCCAAAGAGGATTCTTAATAAGATAAAGGAAATATCAGTAATTGCTAAAATAATAAACAAGATAAGCATATATACTGAACAATGTAATTTATTAAATATTAAATACAAAACTAACATTGTTAATGCTGCCGCACCAAAAGCGATAGATAATCCTAAAGAAATTTCATAAGTTCTAAAGATACGAGCAAATGTTGTTGGGAAAGCAACATCCGGAATGACATTGAGCTTCTTTTTATTATTCACATCTAATGTCGACATGCGGTAACGTGAGAGATGCGTTTCTTCTTGTTTTACACCATTGACGATAATTGGTTCACCATTTTTACCGAAATGAGCCAAGGAATGGTCTTGTCCATCCACAGTGAAACATGTTTCGTTATATTGGTGTTCGAGAGCCTTTATTTCATCGCTAATGATGGACACATTTGCGGAAACACCGATAACCATAAGTTCAGAAACAATTAACCTTCTGAGCTCAATAACATCTCTTATATGTTTGAAGTATAATTTGATACAATCAACATCATAGAAATAGCTCTTTAAAGTGAGAGCTTTTTTAACATTGATTAAGTATGTTTCTGTACAGTTTTCTAAGTGAATTAGGAATTCGTTATAGTGTTGATGGGCAAAGTTCTTTTCATGGAAGAGATCTTTTTCAATTTCTAATAGTTGTTTTACTTCAGTAAATCTATTTCTTCTCACTGTGGAGAGGAAGGCTAAAGAAAGCATTCTTCCAAGTTTGGCAGTCTTATTTGTTGGTTCAAGTTCTAATACATAGGCGTATAAATTATACGCATTTTGGAATTCACCTGCGTTGCAGATGAAAAAGCGGGCTCTGCGTAAATATTTATTAATTACGTGAGTGTAATTCGCAGCCGCTACTTTTGGACGATACTTTTTTCCACAGTGTGGGCAATAACAAAATCTCACGTCGGTGTTAACGTCAAAAATACGACGACCTTCGTTTTCTTTGTTACAGTTTGTGCAATAACCTTTCACCATTGACATACTATTTATCCAAAAGCCCTTTTTCTATTCTTTCTCCAATTTTAGCGCATTTTTCATAAATGCTACTAATATCTTCATTAATGAGATATTTGCCATCACGATAAAGAATCTTACCATTAATCATAGTTAAGATGACATTCTCTTTTGTGCCACTATAGACAATATTATTAATAATATTGTTGATTGGTTGCATATTTGGTTGTTTTAAATCAATTTCAATAATATCGGCTTTCTTGCCAACTTCTAAAGTATCACAATCTTTTAAACCGATGGCTTTTGCACCATTAACTGTGGCCATCTTAAGAAGTTCAAATGCGGGTAATGCAGTTGGATCTCTTAATGTCACTTTTTGTAAAGCGTATGTCAAAGTCATTTCTTTAAACATATCTAAAGAGTTGTTGCTGGCTGGACCATCTGTTCCAATAGCGACATTAATTCCATTTTCTAAATATTTACAAATTGGAGCGATACCACTGGCTAATTTTGTATTACTGCCTGGGCATGTTACAACAGAGCAATTATGTCTTTTGAAGATTTGAATATCTTCATCAGTGAACCAGCAGCAGTGATAACCACCACCGCCATAATCGAAGGCTCCCATCTTTTCAAAATAGGCTACTGGAGTCATACCACGTTTAGCAATGCATTCTTTGACTTCTGTTTCTGTTTCAGAAATATGCGCGAAGAAAGGTGCGTGTAATTCGTGACATGCATCTACGATATTTTCGAGTTCGCCTTCGCCTAATGTGTATTCAGCGTGTACACACAAGCAATAACGGACAAGTCCGTCTTTTTCATTTAATTCACGATATAACTTTTTGACCATATCGAAATCTTTATTGTAAGTACCACACAAAGTGATTCTCATGCCCATCTCTTCGGCGGCTTTCGCGCTTTCAAGTGGGGAATAATACATATCAAAGCAAGCGGTAATACCACCACTTAAATATTCTAAGAATGAGATTTTTGCGAGTTCATAAACATCTCCAGGTTGAAGCAAAGCTTCTCTTGGAAGAACAACATTGAATAACCAATCTTGCAATGTATGATCATCGGTCTTGCTTCTTAAAAAAGACATCGCACTGTGAGTGTGTGCATTTTTAAATCCAGGCATCAATAAGTTGCCATCACAATCGATGATTTCGTCGATATCTTTATCTTCTGGAAGTTCACTTCCGATATAGGCGATACGGTCATCTTTGACTAACAAATGACCAATGATAATATTTTCATCGGTCATTTTTAATATACGAGCGTTTTTGAAAAGTGTTTTCATATCTTTAATTATTATAATTAACATTTTTTGATAATTAAAACCATAATTATTTTTTCCACTTTTTATAAAATAAAAGTTTGAATATTGTTCGATGATAATTGAAAATTATAGTGTAATGGCGGAAGAAGTAGTTCAACAACCAAAGAAGAAAAAGAGTAAAGTAGGCAAGTTTTTCTTGACTCTATTTATACTTTTCCTCATTTTTATCGTCGGCCCAATCGCCCTCTTTTACGGCTTCTTCTTTGATCCGATGACCAAAAAAGTTAATGTCGAGGAAGACGCGACAGTATTAAGTATAGGTAATCGTCTTATCGTCGATTCTTTGGACTACGCTCCAACAGAACAACAAATCGCCATTAAAGTTTCCGAAAACGATATCGATAATCTTTTACATATCGGGATGAAAACCGTGACTGAAAAAGTCAAATATCTCAAGAAAGCTTATATGAAGAAAAAAGGTAGTACATATAAGTTCTACCTTGATATCGATGGGGTCATCATCAAAACAAGATTAATTGTTACTACCGAATTAAAGATTTCTGAAGATAAAGAAAACTTTGTTTTCAGAGTGAAAGATGTCGCTTTAGGACGCTTGGGTGGAATATTGACGCCAGCGAAGTTCTTCGCAAACAAATTCATTACCGATGAAAAGATTGACCAATTTATCGCGGGAACTGGTTTAGATATCACATTTAAACGAGAAGATTATTCTATTTCCTATCCAAAAACTTCTATTCTTAAGGACTTATCCAAATTAGCGAATGTTCAAGACCTCGGTTTATACTTTGACGTCATGCAAACAATGCTCACGGATAATCTCCTTGATTTCAAATTTGACACTGAAAGCGCGATTGAAGGCATTATTGATTTAACTAAACTTCAAACTAATGAATTAGTTACCGATGATGAACAACACATCAAAGTTCAATCCGAAGATGTCCAAGAATTACGTGATAAATTAGCGATTCTCATTGAACACGGAGATATCAATCCTGACGAAAAGCTACAACCATTCTACGCTTTTGAATATTTATTCAGTGGTTGGGAGCAATTATCCGATGAAGGAAAAGCTTCTCTAGCGAGTGTCAACTTCAGCTATGTCGATATCGATGATAAGGAAGCTTATAAAGGTTTCGATTTAGCACACCAAGAAGCTAAGCTCTTTGAGAGAATGAAAGACACCGTGAACGCTCACGACTTAATCGATAAAGATCTTAATCCAAGATATACAGAACTTTGCTCTATTTCTGAACAAGATATTAATGACTTTATCGCTGGAAGAAACGTTGTCGGTCACTCATCTTTGCTACATAGAAATTCTCCTGAAGGATATAAAGTTAATTACATTACCGTTGAAAATTTCTATATGAACATTTACAAAAATTCGCTAAACAAGAATATCGCGGAAATGGTTTGTAAGATTGATGTTAATGGATATTTGACTTCTCTAACATTTGAAACCGAAATGCCAGATGGAGGTTTCTCTGATAATAAATTAACTTTTGCCATTAAAGATATTCGCTTCGGACAAACCGACGCTGACAACTTAAAAGAACAATTCTTTAATATCATCGCTGATGCTTTAAATAATTCTGGTGATGAATCATTAATCGCTGATGCTGAGAACTACACTATCTCAGTCGATTTCAGCGATATTATGGAATATGCACGCGCTCAAATTGAAGAAATGATTGAACAAAGAACCGGAACTCATTATGATTTAGAATCATACTTCACAATGAGCAATATGACTTTTGAAATCACTGGCTCAAGCCGTGAAGATAATGGTACGATGAAGTTAAGCTTAATCGAACCAATTGATTATTAAAATAAAGCGAAGAAGGAAAATAGTAGGTAGGACCTTTCTATCTAGAGAGTATCCGGTTGGTGCAAGGATATATAGAAAACCTATTGAATACATTCCAGAGCTGCTTCCTGAACCACTAGTAGGGATAGACGGGTCCGCCCGAGACAGCGGATGTGTACAATGTACACGTTAAGGGATAGCTTGTGAGAGTTATCTAAAAAGAGGTGGTACCACGATACTAATCGTCCTCTAATCTAGTTTTTGGATTAGGGGATTTTATTTTAGGAGGAACAATTATGGGAATCTATGAAGAACTACAAGAAAGAGGCTTATTAGCGCAAGTTACAGACGAAAAAGAAATTAGAGAGTTAATTAACTCTGGCAAAGCCACATTCTATATCGGTTTTGACTGCACTGCCGATTCTTTAACCGCAGGTCATTTTATGACACTAGTTTTAATGAAACGTCTCCAACAAGCCGGAAATAGACCAATCGCTCTTATCGGTGGAGGCACCACAATGATCGGTGACCCATCCGGCAGAAGCGATATGAGAAAAATGCTCACTATCGAAGATATTAGACATAATGCTGATTGCTTTAAAAAACAAATGGAGAGATTCATCGAATTCGGTGAAGGCAAAGCCATGATGGTCAATAATGCTGATTGGATTTTAAATCTCAATTATATTGATTTACTTAGAGAAGTCGGTCCATGTTTCTCCGTCAATAAGATGCTTACCGCAGAATGCTATAAGCAAAGAATGGAAAAAGGCTTATCATTCTTAGAATTCAACTACATGATTATGCAATCATATGACTTCTATCACTTATTTAAGGAATATGGATGTTCCTTACAATTCGGTGGAGATGATCAATGGAGCAATATGCTCGGTGGTACCGAATTAATTAGAAGAAAACTCGGTAAAGATGCATATGCTTTAACAATCACATTATTAACTGACTCTAATGGTGTGAAGATGGGTAAAACCGCAGGTAACGCTGTGTGGTTAGATCCAAATAAGACTTCACCATTTGATTTTTATCAATACTGGAGAAATGTCGGTGATGCCGATGTCATGAAATGCTTAAAGATGCTCACATTCATTCCAGTACCTGAATTAAAAGAAATGGAAAAATGGGACGATTCTCGTATTAACGAGAAGAAGATGATTCTCGCTCATGAATTAACCGAAATGGTCCACGGTAAAGAAGAGGCCGATAAAGCGGAAGCCGCAGCAAAAGCTTTGTTCTCTGGACAAGGTGACGATGAGAATATGCCCACAACTGAATTAGACAATGTTCCTGAAGAAGGATTACCACTATTAGATGCTATGGTTATTGCAAACTTAATCGCATCTAAAGGTGAAGGCAGAAGACTTATCGAACAAGGCGGTGTTTCCGTGAATAACGAAAAAGTCACCGATGTCTATATGATCCTAACCAAAGCTATGCTTCAAGAAGGCGTAAAGATTAAAAAAGGAAAGAAAATATTCCATAAAGTCGTCCTCGCCTCATAATGGAAAGGAGGATGGCTTATGAGAACCATCAAAAAGAAAAAGTCTAAGAAGCCTAACAAGACCACCATCAAAGCTTTGAATGAGTTAGATGAGATGGAAAGAAATAAGGAAAAGTATCATAGATACGATTCGGCTAAAGAAGCGTTGAACTCTTAGATTAAAAAAGCCGGAGCTTATCACTCCGGTTTTAAATTGCTTTATTTACTTTCTCCGCAGACGCTAATGCCCACATGATGTTATAGCCACCGCAAATCGCATCAACATCCACCACTTCGCCAATGAAATAAACGCCTTTTTCCTTCTTTGAAGATAGGTCAAGATTTAATTCACTGATTTTTAGTCCTCCAGAAGTCACTTGGCTATTATCGTAGCCATAGAAATCTTTGAAGGTAAATATGGTGTTATGGATATCTAATTTATTATTAAATAAATATTGTGCGATTTTTGGATTGGTTAAGGAATCGTATTCACCACTTAATCCCTTAGCGAAATCAATGTGAATTGTCACATTATTTTTATTATCTAATTGATTGATGTAATGGGTTAAATTGAAAATAACCATTCCAGAGAGTCCATCTTTTTTGAAAAGGAGTTCTCCTTCTTCTTCGTGAATGAGCTTATTTCCTTGATATAAAGATGCACTTACTTTGCTTCTAAGTCCTTCCACCATTTTGGTGTTTTCTTTAGTCTTAATTGGGCATAAAGAAGGATGACATTCTTTAAAAGAATATCCATGTTTCAATAAGACATTATGGAAATCACCTGTAGAACCTAATTTAGGCGAAGATTTACCACCCACTGAAATAATTAACGCATCATAAGGATATTCGCCTGAAAC
>JAFZRR010000009.1 GCA_017619815.1 Bacilli bacterium
AAATTCCCATTTTCCTTCGTAACCTTGTTTGGCGCTTCTTTTGGATAGTAAATATGTTTCACCATTTGAAATACAAGCACCAACAACATTTAATGTAGGTATGGAACCCGAAGTGACATAATCTTTTAGTTTATCTTTTGGAATCGGCGCAAATGCATCTAAGAAAGTAAGCGGGAATTTAACCACCTTTCTGATGTGACCGGATTGATCAAGTTCATTATCGAAATAATATGGTTCGTCTAAAGAAACGCGCCCATAATATATGAATTCATTTTTCTTATAAACAAGGAACATGTGAACATCGGTGTTGTCTTGCTTTGCATCAACCAACCTTTTGTTTCCAAATGTAATTGTTTGATCTCCAATTTGGCCCATGCCGGTATAGTAGATCTTCCCGTTTCTTAGTTCATCTTCATAGATCTTATCTTTTGTGTGTTTGCTGATAAGAACCAGAGTGTTGGTGGATTTTGTATAGACCATTCCCTGGCCATATTGAAATGCACCGTTGTTAAAAATTTCAATTAAGTCAACCAATTGATAGGTTTTGTACAGTTTTAAATCTAATGTATCCATATAAGCAGCTTAGCAGCTTATAGATCCGAGATCAAACAATAAAAAGAAAACCACCTTTATTTAGGTGGCCTTTTATTTAACACTTTCTAAGATAGCTTTTTTGACCTCACGTATTTGTTTGGAATAAAAGCTATTTTTTCTTGATACAAATGATATATGTCTAATTGGCATTTCTTCCAAGAGATTAACTTTGAAGCATGTTCCTTTAGATATATGTTGTTCAGCAATTTCTTCTGGAACAAATGTGAGACCACAGTCATTTTCCACAAGGGGGATTAACATAGAACTGCTATCGATTTCATATTCTGGTTTTATTTTGACACCTTGTTTATTTAAGAAAGAATCAACATGTTCTCTAAATTGCATTTCTTTATTTAAAAAGATAAATGGATAGTTAACTAATTTCTTAATAGATATAGGACCATTAATCTTTGATTTATAACTAATAGGGGCCACAAGGATGTTATGGATCTTAAATACATCTTTGATTTCTAATTCTTCACTCACCTTGTATGGAGTGGTGATAAAAGCAAAATCAATTGTCCCATCTTCTACCTTATGAAGAAGATTACTAGAAGAATCTGTATATATTCTCACTTTAATATGAGAGTATTTATTTTTTAATTCTTCAAGAATCTTAAATAAGAAACATTCTAATGATGTTGCTGTCGCACCGATATGAATCGTGGTTTCTTTTAACGCATCCGCGGAAATATCCGCTTCAACTTTTTCTAATTGTTTAAAAGGAGTTTTGATACTTTCGTATAATCTATTTCCTTCTCTAGTTAAAATAACTCCATTCTTTGAACGGAAAAATAAAGTAGTGTTATATTCCTTTTCAATATTAGAAATAATTCTCGATACTGCGGGTTGAGTAACATCTAACTCTTTCGCCGCCATCGAGATATTTTGATGTTTTGCCACGGTGTAAAACACCTTCATATATGTATAATTCATATATTAAGTATATCAATTTGTTATAGATATATACCAAAATATTTTATTTTTTTAATATCATTTATTGTTCAAAATATAATCGAGATATATTTATATGAAAAAAAAGTAAACTAGTTTATTTGCTTTTGTCCGCTTCATGTGTTTTCGCTTTGTCTTCATGTACGGACAAAAACCAAAGCAATCCTTCTTATGACGGAAGAGAATTTGATATTTCTATTAACCAAGACAAAAGCTTAATCGCTAAAAGTACAAAAGATGGTTTTTCTTATAACTTAGAAATAACCGGTGCAGGAACAGCGATTGATTATAAGAAAAAAGAAGAAGCTCCTTGGTATCCACTTAGTAAAAAGATTAATAAAGTAACAATTAATGAAGGTATTGAAAATATCGGTGATTATTTCTTTACCTCTTTAACGTTAGATTATTATTTATTACCTTCTACAGTTTTATCTGTGGGTGATCATTCATTTAATAGTGACGCAATCATCTATACCTATGGTGGTCTTATCAATAATATCGATAACGCAGTCTATTACTATAGTGAAACTAAACCAACTGGTCCAGGTAATTATTTCCATATTGAAGATGGTGAACCCACAATATGGGTATATGTTCCTGGAAAAGTATCATTCTTATTTATCGGAAATAGTTTCACATATAGAGGTGTTAATACATCTGAAACCAATCCTGCAGAAGTTCCTGCTGATTTTGAAAAGATTGCAAAGAACTTAGGGATAGATGTGGAAGTTGACGCTGTATATAAGGGAAGTCATTCTTTAACCAAGTTTGCGGATAAGACAGATGAATATGGTGCAATCGTGGAAGAAAAGTTAACCACGAATAAATACGACTATGTAATATTACAAGAACAATCAACCACCCCAATTAATAACTACAGTACATTTTTAGCGGCAGTTAAAAAGTTAAAAGCCCGTATTGACGCTACACAAACAAATTGTAAGACAGTTTTATATGAAACATGGGGAACTCCATATAATGTCGGACAAGATCCTCAAACCTATGGCGCCACTGTTGGTGCTATGGAAGCAAAACTAAGAACCGCATATCAAAATGCTGGTGAAGAAAGTGGATGCCCAGTTAACTATGTTGGTAAAGCTTTTACATATACATATGAAAATTATTCTTCTATAGGCATATATGCAGATGATAACCGTCACCAAAATGGTTATGGTGCATATCTATCTGCAGCATGCCATGTGAGAAGTATCTTTAAGATGAAAGTCAGTAATTGTACTGAATATAGAAGCGATTTATCACTCAATCAAAATAGCTGTAAAACACTTTTAGGTGTTGCAGATACAATTTGTTAATTGTTTCTTTTTTAAGATCGAAAGGAGATAGATATGAAAAAGAAATTCTTATCACTATTAGGAATTGCTTGTTTCTCACTCATTATCGGTGTGAGTGGATGTAACAACAAATCCAATCCATCTGATGGAGGCGGAGATGTCGAACCAATTCAAAAGACTTGGACAGTAGCTTTTGAAGTTGATGGTGCGAGATATCAAACACTCAAAGTCAAAGATGGTGAACACATTACACAAACTGTTGCTGATCCAACAAAAGAAGGATACGTCTTCTCTGGTTGGTATGAAGGAACAGAACTCGTCGACTTAGCGGAATATGTCGTTACGAAAAATGTCACATTTGTCGCTCATTTTGATGAAAACACTGGTCCAGTTCTTAGTGTTGATGATGTCAAAGAAGCTGGAAAAACTTATTATCTAGTCTTTGGCTGGTGGGAAGTTAACGATCCAGATGATCCAACCAAAGTAACAAGTTATTTAACCAAAGATACAGTCAGACTGTTCTATGGAAATATGATTAAGTACTTAAAATTAAAAACACCTGCCGCAACAGATGCAGAAATAGCTAATATTCAATTTAGAAATTATTCATCTGCTAAGGTTGCTGAAATGGGTGCAGCCATTAATGCTGACGGTGATGTTGATATCATTATCGGTGTTGGGGCGAATATCAAAACTGGTGGTGGTGTTGATTATTATGATAGATTCCAAACACCAATGGGTACAAAACCTGAAACAAGATATGTTGTTGCTCCAACAGTAGCAACAGACTTGGGAAAAGAAACATTCAATTGGTTGAAAGATACTGATGCGGGTAAAGCTGCGTTCCTTAGAGAATTAACCGATGCCGAAATCGAAGCGTCTTTAACACCAGAAGAAATTAACTTAGCAGTTACAGTTCATGGCGATACAAATGTGACAACCACATTAACCGATAAAGATACTACAGTCACCATGCCAGAATTTACTGCACCAGATGGAAAGAGATTTGCAGGTTTTGCTTTAACTGCAGATGGTGAAGTCGTATTAACAAGCACAATATTAAAATATGATGACCTCAAAGACTTAGTTGCAGATGGTGCAAATACATTAGATTTATACGTTGTTTATGAAGATATTCCAGTTGTTGCTGAAGATTTAATCGTTTATATCCAACTCAACTCTGGATTAAAAGAAGTCGAAGCAAAATTATTAGAAGCTAGATTCAACGAAACAGTAACTGATAAAAATATTAAGTTTGAAACTGTTAGTGGTAATGCAAGCGCATTTACAACTGCAGTTAATGAAGCAGGCAATGTTGACGTTGCGATTGGTGGTGGAAACCCAGTTAACAGTCATTCTGCACACGAACAAGGCCCAGCCGCTACAGCGGGTGCCAAACACTTTGCGGATAATAGTAGAAGAATTTGTATTGAAAGTACTGTTCACCCAGATCATTTAACTTTAGCCAAAACATTCTATGATTTCGTGGTTGCGGAAGCTCCTGAATTCGAATTACATGTTGCTTTCTGGCCAAAAGGTGGAGATTGGGTTACAGAAACAGAAGAAAACCAATTAAAAGATAGCATTCAAGCACAAGTTAAAAACTATATGAATGTTACCTCTACAGAAACATTATTAGACAAATACAACATCGTTATTACATTTGTAGATGTCGCAGGAACAAAGGTTGCTAATTTAGGCGCTGATACATTAGCGTTAAGAGATGGCAAAGGTACAGACTTATTAATTGGTTGTGGCGATAACGTGACAACAACTGGTGGAATAACCGTTGTTGAAAAGAAAGTTATTCCAACCACAATCGTTGATGCAGGTAGACAAGTTGCTTTAGTAAGAGAACACTTCTTAGCGAGAAATGTTTATGAAGTCGTCTTTGCTGAAGTAGAAGCACCAACTGAATAAACAATAAAAGGTACAGCTTATGAAAAGTAAGAAAATCTTACTAGTGATTTTAGGGGCAAGCTTAACGACAGGCTTGCTCTCCGGCTGTGTCTTTAAATCACTAGAAAAAGAACTAAATGTCGTATTTATGAATGAAGGCGCTGTTGTTGATAGCGGTACCGTTACTCAATTCAAAAATATAAAATCACCAGTTATCGCTGATTCATATATTCCAACCGATTACCGATTCTTAGGTTGGACATGTTATAGCGAGAACCAATTAGATTTAACTAACGCGACACATTTTAAAACACAATATATCGGTGGTGGACGTATGGTTCACTATATGGATATTGAAAAGTTTGCGGTTAATTCCACAGTTACTTGCCAAGCTTTAATTATGCATAAAGATGATATTCCAAAGGATTATCACTATGTTGTCTTAGCTTGGTATGACAAAGCTGCGAACAGTGGTCTTAACCAAGATAAGATGGATGGATATGAAACAATGTTTAAATCTTATCTATCTAACCAAGGTATTTCTCAAGAAGATATCAATTCTGTAGTCTTTAGAGGATACGCCGGTAATGTCGGTCCAACCACAGGACAAATCTTATATGATGACGATGTCGACATCATGCTTGGTTGGGGTAGTGTCAGTAATATCACCACAACTGGATCCATTCCAGAATCAATGATTTTACAATCAGAATCCTATCCAATCGTTTATAACGGTGAAACTAAGAATAGATATATCCATCGTTTAACAGATTCAGAAGGTTCCTTGAAACTCATGGAATACTTATTAAGTGCTGAATCGACAAGTTATTTCAATCCGGGGGCATAGAATATGAAAGCAAAATATTTACGTATTGCCGCGGTACTCGAATATGTATTCACATTTATATATGCTTTAGTAACCGCTTTATTCTTCTCCGTTAGTAATAATCTATATTGGATGTTCTTAGTGTTTGGTTTATTAACCCTTTGCATGGGTTTATATACCGAATCCATCAGAAATAGATTATTAAAAGAAAACAAATTAAATAAAGTTGATTTCATTGTCTTAATCGTTATTACAGTGTTATCTTCTTTAGCAACATTTGCATTACTCTTCAATCTCTTAGCGGTATTAGATAAGAGAGAATCACCCACAAAAGTGGTGTTCAACGAAGAGTATCAAGAACCAGAAAAACAAGAAAAGAAATGGTTTAAACAACCCACTGTTCTTGTGGCGATGATTGCCTTTGTTGGTATCTTTGTTTCTTCTTTCGTGGCCAATAGATTTGAAACCACAAATGGAACAGTTCAAGTAGTGGATGGAACATTAACAAAGAAAGAATCTGATATGTATATGAAGGATCAACCATTAAATGGTACTTCCTATACAATTGATGATCCACACGTTAAAGTTTCCTACACACTTTATAAACCAAACTACGCTTCTAGTAGCAATCCATTACCAGTGGTATTTGTCGTTCCTGGATTTACCAGAACTAAAGCCACGATGGCGCAGTATGCGATTGAATTATCTAGAAGAGGTAGTGTCGTATTCACCATTGACCCAGGTAGCCAAGGCGCAACCACATACGGTGGATATGAAATCGATCCAGAAACTGGAACATATAAGTTAGATGAAAATGGTAATAAGATTCAAAATTCCTATTCCGTCGCTAGAAGCGGTATGGGCTACTTATTAACATATGTCTATAACAATATTGATCGCTTTGATTATATCGATAGAGACGCAATCGGTCTTATCGGCCACTCCGCAGGTGGTGGTGATGCTTGTAAATTAGCCGCTGACTTTGCAGGTGAAACATACGAACAAAGTATTGTTAAAGCCTTATATATTTCCGGTTATATTAAAACTTCCGCAGCCAATGTCTTCTATAAATTGCATTGCAACGCTGCATTATCTTATGCGAAATACGATGAAGGCAGTTTCCGTTATCAAGACGAAAACCAAGCTTATGAAGTTATCGCTTTAAGATTTATTAACGAAGTTGATAAGAAAACTAATGGCACAAACGGTGTCTTTACTGAATTCATTCAAAACTTTGATTATGGTGATATGGATATTGGTAGTTATCGTATTATCCATCACGAAGATATTAACCACTGTTTTGAAATGTATGATCCCGCTTCTATTAGCAATACCACAAACTTCTTTAGAAGAAGTCTTAAATTAAAAACAAACTTAGAAGATTCCTCTCAAGTCTGGTTTGGTAAAGAAGCTTCTAACGGCTTAGCCTTAGTCTTTGGCTTTATGTTAGTTATCTCCTTAGTGGGCGTCGTTATTAAATACGTTCCATTCATGAAGTCCTTAGGCGTTGCCGCGGAAGAAAGAAAAGAATACGAACAACAATATATTGATAAGTATTCTAGTGACCCAATCGTTAGACAAAAAGTGGGAACTGAAAAAGTTAACAAGAGTTTTGCTAAGAGATTAGTGTTCTGGTTACCTATGGTTCTAACTGCGATTATCGCTTGTTTAGACTATATTCCATTAGCTAGATTATCCATGGACTTATTTGAAAAAGCTGCGGGTAATGTATATACATATTACTTCCCAGCTAGAATGATGAACGCAGTCTTCCTATGGGCGGTCATCAATGGTGCGATTGGCATCGCTGTGTGGTTATTAACTACATTAGGTGAAAACCTCTATTACTTCATCTATAGCAAAGTTACAAAGACTGAAAGTAAGGTTGATTGGTCTAAATTTAAATACTTAAAAGTTAAACCACTAAACTTACTTAAATCTATGGGACTTGCGATATTAATGTTCTTTGTCTTCTATGGAATGATTCAATTAGTGAATCTCACCATGCATCAAGACTTTAGATTCATGCTCATCAGTGCATCTCCATTAACTCCAAGATTCTTGATGACTTGGTTAATCTATATTGCAGGATTCTATGTCTTCTATTTCTCTAACTCCATCAGAGTGAACTTAGGTATCGCTCGTGAAGGATTTAAGGAATGGCAAGTCTTACTTATTGGTGCTTTAGCGAACTCCTTAGGTTTGATATTCATCATTATCATTAATTACTTTGTCTATTTTAAGACAGGTACCGTCTATTACGGTTACTACAGTGCGACAGACACAAATGAAATGTGGTTATACATCAATATGGTATTCCCACTTATCGTCATGATGGCGATCTTACCAATCTTCAATAGACTTATCTATAGAAGAACTGGTGATGTATATTCTGGAGCCTTATTATGGTGCATGATATTTATCATGATGAGCTTATCTGCATCCATATCATTCATTCCAATGTAGAAAGGAATATGAATTATGAATTATAAAGAAGAATCATTAAAAGCTCACGCAAGGTGGAGAGGCAAAATCGAAACAAAAGCGAGAGTGAGTGTTGAAACAAGAGATGATTTATCTATCGCTTACACCCCTGGTGTTGCTGAACCATGTTTAGCTATTAGAGATGATGTTAATAAATCATTTGAATTAACTAGAAGATGGAACACCGTTCCTGTTATCACTGATGGTACCGCAGTACTCGGTTTAGGTGATATCGGCCCAGAAGCTGGTTTACCAGTTATGGAAGGTAAAAGTGTTTTATTCAAAGTCTTTGGTGATATCGATTCCTATCCTTTATGCATTAGAAGTAAGGATACCGAAGAAATTATTAGAACCATCAAATTATTCGCTGGAAGCTGGGGCGGTATCAATTTAGAAGACATCTCTTCTCCAAGATGTTTTGAAATTGAAACTAGATTAAAAGAAGAATTAGATATCCCAGTCTTCCATGATGATCAACACGGCACAGCGATTGTTACTTTAGCCGCGTTAATCAATGCGCTTAAATTAGCCGATAAGAAAATCGAAGATATTAAGATTGTCATAAACGGCGCAGGAGCGGCCGGAATTAGCATTTGTAAGTTCCTTATTAAGGCGGGTGCGAAAAACGTCATTATCTGCGATAAAAAGGGCATTATCTGCGAAGGTGATGATTGGCTTAACCCCGCTCAAGAGGATGTTAGTCATGTTTCTAATAAAGAACACATCCATGGTAACCTCGCGGATGCCTTAAAAGGTGCTGATGTATTTGTCGGTGTATCTGGTCCAAACTGTGTCTCTCCAGAGATGATTAAGTCCATGGCGGATAAATC
>JAFZRR010000048.1 GCA_017619815.1 Bacilli bacterium
AATCCGGTGTTAATAGAAAAACCACTCCAGTTGCTGAATTCCGTAAGAAATGTGAAGAATACGCTCATAAGCAAGTTGAAAGACAAAAAGAACAAATTAGAAGACTTGGTTTAATTGGTGATTTTGATCATCCATACCTCACACTTCAAAAAGAATATGAAGCCAAACAAATCGAAATCTTCTCTAAAATGGCTTTAAGAGGACTCATTTATAAAGGATTAAAACCAGTTTATTGGTCCCCAAGTAGTGAATCCGCTTTAGCGGAAGCAGAAATTGAATATAAGGATGTTACCAGCCATTCAATTTATGTTGCTTTCCCAGTTAGAGATGGTAAAGGTGTCGTGGATAATGATGCGAGATTTATTATTTGGACCACAACTCCATGGACATTACCCGCTAACTTAGCGATTTCCGCTCACCCAGACTTTGTCTATGGTGAATATATGACAAATAAAGGAAAACTTGTTTTCCTTCAAGAATTCGCTGAAAAACTAACCGAAGAATTAGATTTAGGCGAAATTACGTTATTAAAAACTATTAAAGGTAGCGATTTAGAATTTGTTGTTTGCAAACACCCATTCTATGATCGTGATTCCTTAGTCATTGTTGGTACTCACGTCACAAATGATGCTGGTACCGGTTTAGTCCATACCGCTCCTGGACATGGTGTGGAAGACTATCAAGTCTGTTTAAAATATCCAGGAAAAGGCTTAGAACCATACTGCCCTGTTGATGAACATGGCTATATGATGGAAGGAACTGGTGAAGGAATTGAAGGTTTGTTCTATGAACAAGCAAACGATGCCGTCCTTAAAATCATCGAAGAAAATGGTTCATTATTAAAACACACAACATTCGTTCACTCTTATCCACATGACTGGAGAACAGGAAAACCATTAATCTTTAGAGCGACAAATCAATGGTTCTGCTCTATTGAACCAATTAGAGAAGAAACTCTTAAGATTATTCATGATACAAAATGGTACCCAGCATGGGGTGAAACCAGAATGGTCAATATGATTAAAGACCGCGCTGACTGGTGTATTTCTCGTCAAAGAGCGTGGGGTGTCCCAATCCCAATCTTCTATGCTGAAGATGGCACACCAATCATCGAAAAAGAAGTCTTTGACCACGTTGCTAAACTCTTTAGAGAAAACGGTAGTAACATCTGGTATGAAAAGAGCGCTAAAGAATTATTACCAGAAGGATATAAGAATGCCCATTCACCAAATGGTGAATTCACTAAAGAAAACGACATCATGGATGTCTGGTTTGATAGTGGTTCCTCTTGGGCGGGTGTCTTACAAGGAAGAGGTATTTCTTACCCATCCGATTTATATCTTGAAGGCAGCGACCAATATAGAGGTTGGTTTAACTCTAGCTTAATCGTTTCCGTGGCTACAGAAGATAAAGCCCCATACAAGGCTGTTGTCAGCCATGGTTGGGTTTTAGATGAACACGGCGAACAAATGCACAAATCCAAAGGCAACGGCGTTGATCCAAGCAAGATTGCGAATGTCTATGGTGCAGATATCTTAAGACTTTGGGTGGCTAGTGTTGATTATCAACAAGATGTTCGTATCGGTGATAACTTAATCAAACAGATCGCTGATCAATATCGTAAGATTAGAAACACCTTGAAGTTCATCTCATGGAACCTCGCGGATTTCGATCCACAAAAATCAGTGACAACTTTTGAAAAAGTTGACTTGTTCATTTTAAATAAACTCGATGAAGTCACTAACTTTGTTATCGATTCATTTGATAAATATGACTTTAGTTCCGCAATCAGTGCGATTATGACATTTATGTCCGCTGATTTATCTTCCTTCTATTTAGATATCAATAAGGATGTCTTATATTGTGAAGGTAAAGATAGTCAAAGAAGATTACAAGTTCAAACTGCTTTATATAGAATTGGCGAAGTATTATTAAGACTTTTAAACCCAATCCTTCCATTTACAATGGATGAATTTAATAACAATCTTCCAGGTAGAAGAAGTAAGAATGTTCAATTCCTCGATTATCCAAAACACCGCATTAGAGGCGACAAGGAAGCAAAAATCGAAGCGGAATACCAATTACTCAAGAATCTCCGTGCTGACGTCTTAAAATGCCTAGAAGAAGCAAGAAATAACAAAGTTATCGGTTCTAGCCAAGAAGCTAAAGTCGAATTAGCAGTTATTAACGAAAAAGAAAAATATGTCGCTTTATTATCTCAATTAGATGAAAAAGCCTTAGCAAATATCTTCGTGGTCTCTGAAGTGAACTTAAAAGAAGACTTAGACGCTCCAGAATTAACTGTCGCAAAAGTGAAAGTGCTTAGACATGCTGGTCACTTCTGTGAACGTTGCTGGAACTATGAAGATGATGCAGTCCTTCAAGAAGATGGCACATATTTATGCAAACGCTGCCAGAAAGTCGTAGGTAAGTAATATGAAAAATGAATTTTGGAACAAAGTCTTAAAAGGACTTAACTGGTTCTTACATTCCTATATTTGGTTATTCATCATTTTTATCGCTTGCGATATTATCACCAAACAATGTGTTGTAAGAAACATGACCGAAGGTCAATCTATTACTCTTATTAAATCATGGGATAGCGCTAAACCATTCTTAGCTATTACTTATTCCGTAAACACAAACGCAGCATTCTCCTTTGGAGTTGGTAGTGCTTTAGCTAATAGAATCTTCTATAGCATTATCGCTTTCTTAGGATTCGGTATCATTGTTGGCATCTATGTCTGGAAATTCAAAAAGCTCAATGGTGTCGTCAAAGCTTGCTTAATGCTTATCGCCACAGGCGCATTAGGCAACTTGATTGATCGTTTATTTTATAACCCAGCATTCCTTAAGAGTGCAGAGAATGGTGTTGTCGACTTTATCGACTTCGCTGTCATCTGGCCATTTATCTTTAATATCGCTGATAGCTGTGTCGTTATCGGTGTCATTATCTTGATGATCTATCTTATCGTTGATGAGGTTAAACTTGCAAAAGCTAAGAGAAACGCTGAAATTGAAGAACATAAAGGCAGAATCCTATCCAAAGAAGAACAATCTAGACTCGAAGGAGAAGGCGCTGCTGATGAAGACCTCGACGAAGAAGAAGACATGCATGGTGTCGATGGTGAATAATTAATTATTCAATGGAAAAGTTTATTGTTAAAGAAAACCAAAACAATATGCGACTAGATAAAGTTCTGGTCGCTTTTCTATGTGATAAATCAAGAAACTATATCTCCAAATTAATTGAAGATGGAAATTGCTTTGTTAATGAAAAAGAAGCAAAAGCATCTTTAAAGGTTAAACCTGGAGATGTTATTTCTATTAATATTCCTGAGGATAAACCTCTAGATGTCAAAGAGGAAGATATCCCATTAAACATCATTTACGAGGATGAAGACATTCTCATCATTGATAAACCTCAAGGATTAGTGGTTCATCCATCTAACGGACATTGGGAGCATACATTAGTGAACGCGATTATGCATCACTGCAAAGATTTAAGCGGCATTAATGGTGTGATTAGACCTGGT
>JAFZRR010000049.1 GCA_017619815.1 Bacilli bacterium
CGATCCAAATTCCACAGTGGATGGTACAAAGATCTCTTATCAATGCAAGCAAAGAAAGAGACATTTCCCAACATATTACTAGGAGATAATTATGAATAACATCCATTGGTTTCCTGGACATATGAATAAAGCTCTCCACGAAGTGGAAGAAAAAGTTAAAGTGATTGACGTTGTCATCGAACTTTTTGATGCACGCGCTCCAAAATCATCTGTTAATGAGCATTTAGAAAAAGTCATTCAACACAAAAAGAAACTATACGTTTTCACAAAAGCCGATTTAGCGGATCCAGAACAAACCACTAAGTGGCAAAAACATTTCCGTACTGAAGATAGTGAAGTTTTAGTGATAAACGTCAATGATAAAAACTCATATAATTCCATTTCTAACGCTGTAATCCGTTTAGGCAAATCCAAATGGGCTAAAGAAATGGCAAGAGGAATGAAACCACAACCAATTAGAACCATGATTATTGGTATTCCTAATGTTGGTAAATCCTCTCTTATTAATTTATTAGCGAAGAGAAAAGCTGCTGGTGTACAAAATAAACCAGGTTATACACGTGGTGAACAATGGATTAAAGTGAATAAAGATTTCTTACTTTTAGATACTCCTGGCATTTTACCAATGAGCTATGAAAGCCAAGAAAAAGCTGCAAATTTAGCTTTGGTGGGTTCTATTAGAGAAGATATCTTACCAAATAACGAATTAGTGGCTATCTTATTAAAGTTCTTAAAAGAACATTATCCAAACGCTTTAAAAGAACGTTTTGGTATTGAAAATATCGGTGAACCTAAAGACGTTTTGGAAGATATTGCTAATAAACGTGGATTACTTGCTGGTAGTGGACGTTTAGATATATTAAAAGCCGAATCACTTTTATTAAAAGAATTTAAAGATGGTCTTTTAGGAAGGATATCTTTAGAGTGGCTCTAGATTACGAACAACAATATTATAGTAAGGATATTAAATTAATAGTCGGCTGCGACGAAGCTGGAAGAGGTTGCCTTTTGGGTGATGTTTTTGCGGGTGCGGTCATATTACCGAAAGATTTTAAATGCGATTTGATTAATGATTCCAAGCAATTGAGTGAGAAACAGCGTGAACAAGCCTTTGAAATAATTAAGGAAAACGCGATTGCTTGGGGTGTCGGTAGATGTACCGCAGAAGAAATCGATAAGATTAATATTCTTAATGCTTCCCGTTTAGCGATGGAACGCGCGATTGAGAACATGAATCATGACTTCGACATGATAATTACCGATGCCGTGAAAATGAGCAAATATGACTGCCCAAAAGACGCATTAATCCATGGTGATGCTTTAGCATTATGCGTTGCCGCAGCAAGTATTATCGCTAAAGTAAGCAGAGATCATTATTGCTATGAAATAGATAAAGAATACCCAGAATACCAAATTGCTAAACATAAAGGTTATGGCACAAAGATACATTTAGAAGCGCTAGATAAATATGGTCCTAAGAAAGGGCTTCATAGGTTCACATACGCTCCTGTCAAGAAACGTTTAGTCTCAAAAATTTCACTTTTTTAAAATATTTTGTAAAAATTTGCGAAAACACCCCCTATTTCTTTAGTAGGAGGTATTTTTATATGAACTCAAGAGAAGCAATCATTGCATTAGTCATTAAATATAACGCTCAATGGGATGATGTCATGCACGCACTTACTAAAAGAGAAGAACCAGAAGAAGAATATTATCTTCAATATAAGAAAATGAAATGTAATGTGGTGACCATTCTTGATCCGGAATATCCGGTTCAATTAAAGCACGTTGTGAAACCACCCCTCGCTTTGTTTTACTATGGAGACTTAAATATTCTTTCTAACTATTACAACAATATTTCAGTAGTGGGTTCTAGAGATTGTTCGGAATACGGTGAAAGAATCACAACAGAAATAGCGGGCGATTTAGCGGCAAAGGGTTATGTTATTGTTTCTGGTTTAGCCAAAGGTATTGACGCTACCGCTCATAAAGCCGCAATAGATAGAGGAGGAAAAACGGTCGCAGTATTAGGGACTGGTATTGATCATTGCTATCCATCAGAAAACCTGAAACTATATTGGAAAATAAAGAAAGACCACTTATTAATAAGTGAATACCCAAGAAACGCTTCCCCAGAACAAGAACCATTTCCATATCGTAATCGTTTAATTGCCGGTTTAAGCAAGACTCTTGTGGTTACTGAAGCCAAGTATCAATCTGGTTCTTTAATCACCGTGACTTTTGCCTTAAATGGTAACGCTGATGTGATGTGCGTTCCTCATCGCGCTGGTGAACAATCGGAATGCAATCGCCTTATTATGAAAGGAGCAATTATGGTCGAAAACGCTAATGATGTCATTGAAGAGATGAGCAAATATTAACGAAAAAAATGTTAAATAAATAACTCTTTTATTTAATATAGGAAATCGGTTTCAAAGCAGTTGACAAGTACTTGCAAGATGTCCATAATTTAGAGCGACAAAAGGAGCGAATGGATGAAATTAGTTATCGTTGAATCCCCAGCCAAGTGTACGACAATCAAGCGTTACCTCGGTGAAGACTACCGTGTCGAAGCCTCTCTAGGACACATTCGTGACCTAGCCACAAAAGGCAAAGGCGGACTCGGTGTAGATGTCGATAACGGCTTCGCGCCTACGTATATTATTAATAAAGATAAAGAAGGAGTAGTGGGTAAATTAAGAGCCGCTGCTCGTGAAGCTGATGAAGTCATTTTAGCAACCGACCCTGATAGAGAAGGTGAATCCATTGCTTGGCACTTAGCCCAAGTCCTTGGTTTAGATGTGAATAAGACAAAAAGACTAGAATTCCACGAAATTACTAGAGATTCCATCACTGAAGCAATGCAAAGTCCAAGACATATCGATTTGAACCTTGTTGCTTCTCAAGAAACAAGACGTATTTTAGATAGAATTATTGGATTTAAATTATCCACTCTTTTATATAAGAAAATTCACTCTCGTAGTGCGGGCCGTGTGCAATCCGCAACCCTCAAATTAATCGCGGATCATGACTTAGAAATTGAAGCCTTTGTCCCAGAAGAATACTGGAATATTTTAACCAGTGCTCGCCTAGCACATAAAGACTTTCCACTTACATTAGTAAGTGTTAACGGCGAAGAAGTGAAGATTTCCAACGAAAAAGAAGCCAATAAAATCCTCGCTCAAATTCCTGAAAATTTAGTCATTAGCAACATCAAAAAAGAGTTCAGAACCAAAGAGAGTAAAGAACCATTTACCACATCCACAATGCAACAAGAAGCATTCGCGAGATTAAAGTTCAAAACTGATAAAACTCAAAGAGAAGCACAAAAGTTATATGAAGGTATTGAAGTCGATGGTGAACACGTCGGTTTAATTACCTATATGCGTACTGACTCCACACGTTTAAGCGAAACATACGTGCAAAGAGCGACTGCCTATATTATTGAAAACTATGGTAAAGAATATTTAGGTCGTGTTAAAAAGGAAAAGAAAACTGAATTAATGCAAGATGCTCACGAAGCTATTCGTCCAACATCTAACCATAGAACGCCAGATTCTATTAGAAAGTATTTAACAAGCGATCAATATCGTCTTTATAAATTAATTTATAATCGTGCTTTAGCCAGCATGATGAAACCAAAGAAAGAAGAAGTAATGACCATTACTTTAAAAGGTGGAGATTTGGAGTTTAAACTTGAACTTTCTCACACCGTTTTCAAAGGTTATGAAGCCGTCTATTATGATCCAGAAGAACCAAAAGATTACAGTGGTAACTTCCCAACTTTAGATATCGGTACTGAAGTTCCAGTAATTTCCAAGAGCGGTGAACAAAAATACACACAAGCTCCGGCAAAGTATTCTGAAGCCAAACTTGTTAAATTAATGGAAGACGTTGGTATTGGTAGACCATCTACCTATGCTTCCACAATTAAAATCTTAAAAGATCGTAAATATGTCGATGATGTCGGTGGTATCCTCACTAGTACAGAACAAGGTAAGAAAACAGCCTATGTTTTAAACAAATATTTCCCTGAGATCATCAATGCGAAATACACTGCAAAGATGGAAGAACAACTCGATAACGTTCAATCCGCTGTCGAATCACGTGTTCAAGCTTTATCATCTTTCTATAACACCTTCATTAAACAAATTGATAACGCTTACGTTATCATGTACAAGGATAGAGAAGAGCCAACTGGCGATATTTGTCCAAAGTGCGGATCTCCACTTGTCTATAAAGAAGGCGCAAACGGTCGATTTATCGGTTGTAGTAACTACCCAGCATGTAAGTACGTGCAAAAGGAAAAGAAAGAAGTTGTCTATACCGGTGAAACATGCCCAATCTGCGGTAGACCACTCGTCGAAAGAAAAGATAAAAAAGGGAAGAAATTCGTTGCCTGTTCTGGATTCCCAACCTGCCATTATGTGAAAGAAGAAAAAGTGGTGATTGATGAATCTCAATACGTCAAGCCATGCCCAGAATGTGATGGCCACCTCATTAAAAAGAGAGGCAAATATGGTTACTTCCTTGGATGTACGAACTATCCAACCTGTAACTACATGGAAAAAATATATAAAAAGAAACGGAAATAATTTCCGTTTTTTCTTTTAATAAATTAAAATATCGTTATGAATAAACAAACGCATGACTTTTTAGACTATCTATTAAATGAGAGAAAGTACTCTCCAAAGACAGTAAATAGCTATAAATTCGATATCGAAAAGTTCTTTGACTTTTTATTAAAAGAAGGAGTCTTGATGGATGAAGTTGATCAAATTGTCATCCGTAATTTCTTAACCGATGAACTTAATGCTGGGATATCCAAAAGATCATGCAAAAGAAGATTATCTTCTTTAAGACATTTCTATTACTACTTAGTGGACCAAAATATCGTTAAAGAAAATCCTTTCCTTTTAGTGGATTCTCCAAAGACTGATAAGAAATATCCACACGCTTTATATCGCGACCAAATCCAAGAAATTTTAAGAGAAAACGCAAAACGTACCGATGAACTCGCAATTAGAGATCAAGCAATTTTGTCTTTACTTTATTACTGTGGGCTTCGTGCTAGTGAACTAGTGGACCTCACTCTCCAAGATATTAACTTTAGAACTAGAATTGTTCGTGTTATCGGTAAAGGAAATAAAGAACGTTTAGTCCCATTTACCGATGAATGTAAAGACGCCGTTCAAAGATATATTAATGAGTCTAGACCACAACTTGTGACAAACAAGAACGTAACAACATCATTGCTATTTTTAAGCGACTATCCATTCGATCCAACAAAATTAAAAGAACCAAAAATGACCACTCGTGGATTAGAGTATATTTTGGACCAAATTGAAGAAAAAACTGGAACATTTGTGGGTCTTCACCCACACCTCTTAAGACATAGTTTTGCTACCCATTTATTGGAAAACGGTGCAGATTTGCGCGTTATTCAGGAACTTTTGGGCCACGCTTCTTTGAACACAACACAGGTCTATACCCACATATCCGCTGAGGCGATGAAACAAGCGTATATTGATGCATTTCCACGTGCACGAAAGAAGGACGAAAACAAATAATGCCTTGTCTTAGACAAAGGCTTTTGCTAATATATTAAACGCTGTGAGTAAATCACAGACTACACACACTGCGGATCGAACTCCCTTTGTGCCACACTAAAGACTGTGTTGGTGGTGAGTTTATAGAAACAGTGGAGGACAAACATAAGGAGGCTCATAAAATGAGTGAAGAAGAAAAGAAAGTAGTCGCTCAAGAAGAAGCGGCACCTGCAGCTAATGAAATGGCAGCAGTTATGCATGATCCTGATGCACCAATCATTACAATGAAGAAATTGTTAGAAGCTGGTTCCCATTTCGGTCATCAAACACGCAGATGGAACCCAAAGATGAAGAAATACATCTATGGTGCTCGTAATGGTGTTTACATTCTCGACTTACAACAAACAGTCGATCTAGTTAGCGTTGCTTACAAAGCAATGAAAGAAATCGTTGATAATGGTGGTAAAGTCTTATTTGTCGGTACAAAGAGACAATGCCAAGAAGCAGTCCAAGCTGAAGCATTACGTTCTGGCTCCTTCTACATCAACAACAGATGGTTAGGTGGTACATTAACAAACTTCAAAACCATCCAATCCAGAATCAGATTCTTGAAAGAACTCGAAAGAAGAGAAGAAGAAGGCGAATTAGACCTCTTACCAAAACAAGAAGCTGCTCAACTTAGAAAAGAAAAAGAAAAATTATCCAAGAACCTTGAAGGTATCAAGGAAATGCGTAAAGTTCCAAACGCCTTATTCGTCGTTGACCCACGCGTTGAACATAACGCAGTTGCCGAAGCTCGTAAATTAAATATCCCAGTGTTCGGTATCATTGACACAAACAGCGATCCAGATGTCGTTGACTATGTCATTCCTGCAAACGATGATGCAATCCGTTCCGTTAGCTTAATCTTAGCGGTTATCGCTGACGCCATCGTCGAAAGCAAAGGTGGATTACCAGTTGTCGCATACGTTAAAGACGAAGGCGAATCCATCACCATGAAAGATGTTATTCATCAAACAGAAAAAGAAAACGCTGAAAAATTAGCGAGAATCAGAGCGGAAAGACAAGCACGTCAAGAAGCTTGGGAAAAAGAACAAGCTGAACGCGAAGCAGCCAGAAACGCCGCCAATGATGAAGAAGGCAAAAAACCAGCAAGAAAACCAGCTCCAAGAAAGAAAGCTGAACAACCAAAGGAAGAAGCTCCAAAAGCTGAAACCGAAGGAGAAAACAAATAATGGCTGAAAGTTTAATTGATTTAATCAAAATCTTACGTGATAGAACCGGTGCCGGTTTAATGGATTGCAAAGGCGCATTATTAGCCAATGATTGCGATTTAGATAAAGCCACTGACTGGTTAAGAGAAAAAGGCTTAGCGAAAGCCGCCAAGAAAGCAAGTCGTATTGCTGCTGAAGGTTTAGCAATTACAAAAGTTTGTGAAAAATGTGGTTCCGTTGTCGTTTTAGAAGTTAACTGTGAAACAGACTTCGTCGCCAAAGGCGATGCCTTCCGCGAACTCGTCGACAAATGTGCCGAATTAATTCTTAAGAACAGACCAGCTGATGTTGAAGCTGCTAAAGAATTAACAAAAGATTTATTTACCGATGCCACCGTCAAGATGGGTGAAAAATTCGATCTTCGTAGATTCGAAATCCTCGATGGTGAAAAATATGCATACGTCGCAAACTACATCCATATGGGTGGTAAGATTGCCGTTGCCGTCGCTCTTGATAAAGAAGACGCCGAACTCGGTAAGGGTTTAGCAATGCACATCGCTGCTAACAACCCACAATATTTATCATTAAACGATGTTGCTCCAGCAGATGTTGAACACGAAAAACAAGTTCAATTAGAAGCTGCTAAAAATGATCCAAAACTCGCTGGCAAACCAGCTGAAATGTTAGCGAAGATCATTGAAAACAAAGTGACAAAATACTATTCCGAAATGGTCTTAGGTAGCCAAGCGTTCTTAATGGATGATTCCAAGACAGTCGCTCAAGTCCTTAAAGAAAAAGGCGTTAACGTTTTAAAATTTGTCCGTTACCAAGTTGGTGAAGGCATTGAAAAACGTCAAGACGATTTCGCTAGTGAAGTCATGTCTCAAATGAAATAATTATGAAGAAACACCATTTTGGTGTTTCTTTTTTTAGAAAAAAGAACAGGAGGCGCTTATGTATAAAAGAGTGTTATTAAAACTAAGTGGCGAAGCATTAAAAGATGATTCCGCAATGCAAATTCTCAATGTCGATTGCGTCAAAAAGATGGCGGGCATGATGAAGGAACTTCACGATAAAGGAGTGGAGCTTGCCGTGGTCATTGGTGCGGGCAATATCTGGCGCGGAAAACTCGCTGACGATATTGGTATTGAACGTGCTCCAGCAGACTATATGGGTATGCTTGGAACCGTCATTAATGCCGTTTGTATGGCTAGTGCTTTAAATGAAATTGGAGTTCGCTCCGTTGTCTTCTCAGCGCTTCCAGAAATTAGTGAAATTACCACAGCTTATTCCCCAGAAAAAGCGATGGACGCAATGGCTCATGGCTATGTTGTCTTCTTAGCGGGTGGAACTGGAAAACCATTCTTTACCACCGATACCGCAGCGACATTAAGAGCCTTAGAAACCAAATGTGAAGCCATCTTTATGGGTAAGAATGGTGTGGAAGGTGTCTATGATAAAGACCCAACCAAATATGCTGATGCAAAATTCATTAAAGAGATTACTTACCAAGAAATTATTGATAAGAAACTTCAAATTATGGACCTTTCTGCGGTAGAATTAATTAAAGAACAAGATGTTGAGATTAGAATATTCTCAATGTCTAACCCAGAAAATTTCATCAAAGTGGCGATGGGTGAAACCCTTGGAACCACCTGTAAAAAAGGAGAATAATTTTATGGATGAAATCGCATTAGAAGCACAAGGTAGAATGAACAAAACCTTAGATGCATTACGTAGTAATCTTTCAACATTAAGAACTGGTCGTGCATCACCTGCAATCGTTGCTGGAGTGGAAATTGACTACTATGGTTCTATGACCCCAATTAGCCAAATCTCTTCCATCACAATTCCAGAACCAAGACAACTTCTTATTAAGCCTTATGATAAGAACGATGTTAAACCAATCGTTTCTGCGATTAATGCCTCAAATCTTGGTTTAAATCCAATTAATGAAGGTATCGTTATTCGTTTAATTATCCCTGCCTTAACACAAGAAAGACGTGTGGAAATCACTAAACAAGCTAGAAAATATGGCGAAGAAGCAAAAGTCGCTATTAGAAATATCCGTCGCGATTACATGGATCTTGTTAAAGAAGATGATAGTATGAGCGAAGATTATCAAAAGAGAGTGACCGATGACATTCAAAAGGTCACAGATGAAGCTATTAAGAATATCGATAATGTCGTGAGTGAAAAAGAAAAGGAAATCATGACAATTTAAGGGGAGGATATAATATGGCTGGCAAAGTTTATCATGTGAGCAAACGCGCTTCCGATGGCAAATGGCAAGTTTTTATCAGAGGTAGTGACAAAGTCATCAAACTCTTCTCTACTAAAGTAGAAGCGGAAGAGTACTGCACACAGATGGCGAAAAACCAAGGCGCTACATTAATGGTTCATAAATCCAAAGGCGCTAATAAAGGTAAAGCTGGATCTGCTAAAGTTACAAAAGGCAAATAATAATTTATTTGTAGATTAAGACCGTTGTTTATCGACAATGGTCTTTTTTTATTTCTATTATATTTTTAATACATCGTTTTTATTGTATAATAACCGAGAGTATTATTATGGATAATCAAAATGAATTAAAACATATTGCCTTCATTATGGATGGCAATGGCCGTTGGGCTAAAGCTAGACACCTTCCTCGACACCTCGGACATAAAGAGGGTTGTGAAAGAGTGACTGATATATATGAAGAATGCTACGCGATTGGTGTTAAAGCGATGTCTTTATATGCTTTTAGTACGGAAAACTGGAATCGCCCAAAAGCCGAAATTAACCATTTATTTAATTATTTAGAGATTTTCTTCAAAAAAGAAATTGGCCGCATGCTTAAAGATGGTTGCCGCATTATCGCTTCTGGAGATTTATCTAGACTTCCAGTAAAAACACAAAAGGTTGTTAACGACGCAATTGAAAAAACCAAAAACGGTAAGAACTTCACCTTCAATATTTGCCTCAATTACGGTGGAAAAGCCGAAATCGTGAGAGCGGCAAAACTCTTTGCAGAAGATGTCAAAGAAGGCAAAAGAGATATCGATTCATTAGATATCGATAACTTTGAAGAATACTTATATACAAAAGATTTACCACCTGTTGATCTATTAATTAGAACAAGTGGTGAACAAAGATTATCTAACTATATGCCATGGCAACTCGCTTATGCAGAATTTATCTTCACCCCAACAGCCTGGCCAGATTTCACAAAAGAAGAACTACATAAATGTATTGATGAATATAACAAAAGAAATAGAAGATTCGGAGGTATTAAAGAATGAGTAATCATAATCCAGACCTTCAACCCAATGAATTAACTCCCGAGACCAAAGCTAGTATGAAAACACGCATCATATCCGCGATTGTCGGACTTGTCGTGTGCGTTCCTTTAATCGTTTTAGGCGATTTCTTTTTCTTCGCCTTTGTCACTTTCTTAGTGGTCGTTGGAACATATGAAATCATCCACTGTGCGAAAAAGAAATATAATATCGCTTTATATATCGTCGCCTGGATCTTGGCGTTACTTATGACATATTGGCCAATTATCAGAGCGATTCCTAACTTTATCCAAGGAACCGCGACATTCAACTGGCATATGTATACGATGTTTGATGAATTATACATTTCCATCTTAATACTTGTATTAAGTGTCTGTGGATTGTTCGTCATGGTCATCATTGATAAAGGCTTCACAGTGAGAGATGCCTGTTTCATTTTCACAATGTTATTAACGATCACTGTTGGTTTTCAAAGTGGACTTATCGTGAGATATTTCCCATCTCAACAATTCCATTCAGTGTTCCCGGACGCCACAACACAGTTCATGAACTGGTATGACAACTTCGAATCATGTCTATTATTAGTCTATGTTTTGATTGGCACATTTATGACTGATGTCGGTGCTTATTTTGTGGGCGTTTTCTTCGGAAAACATAAAATTAATCCACGTATTAGTCCAAAGAAAACATGGGAAGGATTCTTCGGTGGTGTCATTATTTCCACAATTTGTTCCTTTGCCTTTGGTTTTATCTTCTCCATCTGCGGACATCCATTAGTGTATGGTTGTTTAGACAAAGAACGTTGGTATTTAATTCTTGTCCTTTCCTTAATTATTCCATTTGCTAGTGTCTTAGGAGACTTCGTTTTCTCCTCCGCAAAGAGACACTTCGAAATTAAAGACTTCGGCAACATCATGCCAGGTCATGGTGGTGTATTAGATAGATTAGACAGTGTTGTCTTCTCTTTATTAACCACCGCAACATTTATCACTCTTTTCCAATATTGGAGTCAATTTGTTAAATGAGAAAAGTAATCTTACTTGGAGCTTCTGGTTCGATTGGCACTCAAACTCTTGATGTCATGAGAAAGAATCCCGCTGATTTTACATTAGTGGCGTTTTCTGTTGGCTCTAAAACAAGAAAGATTGCTCATATTATAAATATGTATCCTGATGTCAAAGCGATTTGCATCAAGGATAAAAACAAAGTTAACTATTATCAAAGTAAATATCCAAACATCTCTATTTATAGTGGTGATGAAGAATTATTAAAACTCATCGACACTGATGGCGATATGGTCGTCAATGCATTAGTGGGATTTGTTGGACTTAAACCCACCCTTTATGCCTTAGAAAAGAACAAAACGGTATGTTTAGCTAATAAAGAAGCTTTAGTTGTCGGTGGTGAATTAGTTAACGATTTATTAAATAAAGGATATGGAAAGCTATATCCAATCGATAGTGAACATTCCGCGATTAAGAAATGTTTAATGGTGGATTCCTCTAACGTTTCTAAAGTTATGCTCACAGCGTCTGGTGGGGCTTTTAGAAAACTTAACCGCGATCAACTTAAAGATGTGAAAGCGGAAGATGCTTTAAAACATCCAACCTGGAAAATGGGGAATAAAATAACTATCGACTGCGCGACGATGATTAATAAAGCTTTTGAAGTCATCGAAGCTCATTATCTATTTGGATGCCCATATAACCAAATCGGTATTAAATTACATGATGAAAGCATGATTCATTCTTATGTCGTTTATAAAGATGGTTCTATGAGATTAGATTTATCTAAACCAGATATGAGAAACCCAATCAAACTTGCTTTATATGAGTTCAATACCGAATTTAAAACTATAATCGCAAACTCTTTAGATCAATTTAAAGACTTACATTTCCATGACTTTACATTTGAGAGATATCCAATTGTGAAATTAGCGAAATATGTCATCAATGAAAAAGGCACTTATGGTGCGGTCTTTAACGCCTCTAATGAAGTCGCTGTTAACGCTTTCTTAAAGGATCAAATTCCTTTCTTAGCAATTGAAGAAATTGTGAACGTTTTAATGAAAAAACATCAAAACATTGTTCATCCAACATATGAACAAATCGCGGAAGTGGATAAAAATACCCGCAAAAAAACATATGAACTTATTAAGAAATGGAGGAAAGACTAATGCCACAAGTACTTAGTACTATTCTCTATATCTTGTTATTTATCGTTTGTTTATCCATCCTTATCATGATCCATGAATTGGGACACTTTACCGCGGCTAAAATCTTTAAAGTTTATGTCATGGAATATTCCATTGGTTTTGGCCCAGCGTTAATTCATAGAAAGAGAAAAACTGGTGAAACATATTTCTCCCTTAGAATTATTCCTTTCGGTGGATATGTTTCTATGTATGGAGAAGGAGTGGAGCTTCCAGAAGGACAAGAGATTGATCCAAACCGTTCTTTAGAAAACGCAAAGAAGTGGAAACGTGCGATTATTCTCGCCGCTGGTGTAACAATGAACGCCATCTTAGCGCTCAATCTTTTCTTTATTTATAACGTTGCTTGTAGCAGCAAACAATTATATCTCAGGAATATGTCTATCACCGAAGGCAGCAAAGCTGACATCGCTGGATTAAAGACATTAGATGTCATTGCTTTAGATGAAGAAGTTGCACAAAAAGATGATTGGTATGTCAAAGACATCAATAACTATTATCTCGTTGATAGTGCCGCTACAGTGAAATATACCAATTCTTCAACTGAAACCGTTTATGCATTTATTGATACCACTGATATAAAGAACTTCAAAGATATCCAAATGAATAGATTCATCACCTTATTTAAAGGTAATGGTGCTACCGAAGGATTAAAGGTCGATTACAAGAACCAAGTTCCTTATAATGAAAACTTTGTTTCCGTCACTATCGATTTTAAAACAGTGACCAAGTTTGATGAAAAGAATGAAAAAGGTATTGAATTCGAATCTCACCCAGTGGAAATTAATAGAACTTCAGAAGGTGGATTAGAGGACTTCGGATATAGTTTATATTTACAAGTAAATAAGCCCCTTCCATTCTTTAAAGCCATTGGACAATCATTCGTCGACTTTGGCGAATCTTCATTAATTATCTTTAAAGCCATCGGCACAATGTTTACAAAAGAAACATGGAATGCGATGGGTGGTATTGTCGCTATCGGCTTTGAATCCACAAGTGTATTACAGAATTTAGGTATTGGAAAATATATCTATTTATGGGGTGCTTTATCCGTTAACTTAGCGATTGTTAATCTTCTTCCATTCCCTGGCTTAGATGGCTATCAATTACTAGTTTTAGCGATAGAATCTATCACAAAGAAGAAAATTCCAAACAAAGTCAAAACAATTGTTTCAATTGTTGGACTTGGACTCCTCTTCACCTTTATGATTGTATTAGTAGTGAAGGACGTTATTACTTACTTAATCTAATTATGACCGAGAAAATGATCCGCTTTTTAAATAGTATCCACGTCAGCAATGCCGATGATTTTGATATGGATTTCGAAATGGTCGGTTATAACCGTTTTGATAAGAAAAGATTAGATATGGTGATCGTCAAACAAACACCATGGAAATATTCCTTATTAAGAGAATTCCAAGATTGCTTAGAAAACATTACATATAAATATTTACTTCGTTTCTCTTACTTAGTAAGACCGAACTTTAGAGATGTCGAAGTCTTATTTGAAGATTGGTATCAAACCCTTTATCGTTTACCACATAACTTAACCGTTTCTGGTTCTGATGACGGCTATATGTATATCGAATACACCGATGAGGCGGAAAAAGAACAATATCAATCTCAAATCGAAGACTTTAGAGCGTTTTTAAACTTTATTAACTACGATTTTGTCATCACTGAAACAGTTAAGCCTAAAGAGGAAGAAGTGACCATCAGCGACCGCAAAATGAAGAAGTTAGTTAAAGAAGCCACTGCTGAAGCCGAAGAAACAATTTCCACAGTGGATGAAGTGGAAGCTAATGACTCAAGCGTTGCGGAAGAACTCATTGAAAGAGATAGAGAAGAATTAGTAAAGAATGCCTCTGATGCTTTCTTAGAACAAGCGAGACGTAACTATCAAGCCATGCAAGAAGAAAGAAAAAGAGCCAGACTCAATAAACGTGGTAATTATCAACCAATCGATAATATCGATTCTATTAACGCAAACTCCGGAAGTGTCGACTTTAACGGAAAGATTTTCTCCATCGAAATAAAAGAATTCGGTGGCAGAAAGAGACTTAACGTTGGTGTTGGCGACGATAAGGGTGGCGCGATATACATTAATATGTATGAAAACAACCAAGTTAATGACGACGTTATTAAGAATTTGGTAAGAAATACAAACGTCCGTATTAGAGGTGTTGCCTATAATGACGACTTCAATAAACAATTAATGGTCAAAGGACATTATATAGATATTCTTCCTCCTGACGAAGTCAAACCAGAAGATAGGGAAGAACATCGTGTTGAATTACATCTTCATACCACAATGTCATCTATGGATGGTGTGGGTACAATGGAAGACTATTGTAACTACGCGAAAGCATTAGGACATACCGCGATTGCCATTACTGACCACGCTGTTGTTCAAGGCTATCCAGATGCACAAGCGGCCGCAAAGAAAACTGGACTTAAAGTTTTATATGGCTGTGAGTTCTACATGGTTGAAGATGAACTTAACGCCATTAAGAATCCAATAAATACTCCATTAACAAAAGCTAAATATGTGGTACTCGACTTAGAAACCACAGGTTTAAGCTGCCGTTATGATAAAATCATCGAATTCGGTGCGGTTAAAATTGAAAACGGTATTGAAACAGACCGTTTAGACTTACTTATTAACCCAGAAAGACCAATTCCTAAAAAGATTGTTAACATCACTCACATCACTGATGAAATGGTGAAAAAACAACCAACCATCAATGAAGCGTTTGACAAGATCTTAGAATTTATGGGTGATGCGATATTAGTCACACATAACGCAGACTTCGACTTTTCCTTCTTACAAGAAGAACTTAAGAATAGTGGAAGACCACTTTTAACTAACCCAGTTATTGATACCTTAGCATTAGCCTGGTACCTCTTCCCAAAACAAAGAGCCCATAACTTAGGTGCTTTATGTCGTAACTTTGATGTTGATTATGACCCAGAAGTGGCCCACCGTGCTGACTACGATGCTGCTGTTTTAAATGAAGCCTGGCAACCAATGATTGTTCTTTTAGATAAAGAAAATCCTGGTATTACTCATGCCGGTTTAGCGGATTTAAAAGTCACACAAGAACACTTAACAAACTTTAGACCTGTTCATGTCACTGCTCTAGCCAAAGATAAAGCAGGTTTAAAACAATTGTTTAAATTAGTTTCTTTATCTCACGTTGAATACCTCGCTGGTGTTCCAAAAGTTCCAAGACGTGAATTACAAAATTTACGTGATCATTTAATCATTGGTTCCGCTTGTTTTAATGGTGAAGTATTTGATACTGCATCTACAAGAAATGAAGAAACGCTCAAAAACGTCATGAGTTTCTATGACTATATTGAAGTTCAACCATTAGCCAATTATTCATGGTTAATCAATATGGGCGAAATGACAGAAGAAAACCTTGTGCAATATCTTAAAGATATTGTTAAAGCTGCGGATGATATTGGCAAAATGGTCGTGGCTACAGGTGACTGCCATTATGTCAAACCAAGCGATAAGAAATATCGTGATGTTTATATATCCGCGAAAGGCTTAGGTGGTGTATCTCACCCACTAAATCCTTACAAACGTTCACGTATGCCGCAATTTGATAACCCAGATCAACATTATCGTTCTACAGACGAAATGCTTGAATGTATGAAATTCTTAGGTGAAGAAAAAGCCTATGAAATTACAGTTACTAATACCAATAAGATTGCGGACCAAATTGAATCACTAAGACCAGTTCCTAATGATAAGCTTTATACACCTCATATCGAAGGCTGTGAGCAAGAATTAACTGATATGGTATTTGAGAAAGCTCATCGTATTTATGGCAATCCATTACCAGAACTTATCCAAACCAGATTAGAAACCGAATTAAACGGTATTATTTCTAACGGTTATTCCGTTATTTATTACATCGCTCATAAGATTATTAAGAAAGCTCATGAAGATGGATTTATTGTTGGGTCCCGTGGATCTGTCGGTTCTTCTTTAGTGGCTACAATGGCAAATATTACAGAAGTTAATCCACTTCCTCCACATTATATTTGCACACACTGTCACCATTTAGAGTGGGTTAACGATGTGGACAAGGAAATTAAGAGTGGTGATGACCTTCCAGATAAGAAATGTCCAATCTGTGGAGAAGAAATGGTTCATGATGGACAAGATATTCCATTCCAAACATTCTTAGGATTTAACGCTGAGAAGACTCCTGATATCGACCTTAACTTCCCACCAGATTACCAAGCACAAGCACATGCTTATACAAAAGTACTTTTAGGTGAAAACAATGTCTTTAGAGCAGGAACGATTTCCGGTGTTGAAGAAAAGACTGCATTCGGTTTTGCTCGTGGTTATATTGAAAGACTTGGTATGAACCCTGATGAATACCCAAGAGCAAAGATTGCTTATTTAGCTTCTGGATGTGTCGGTGTCAAACGTACAACTGGTCAACACCCAGGTGGTATCGTCGTTGTTCCTGATGAATTTGAAGTCTATGATTTCACACCTGTTCAATATCCTGCTGATGATATCGATGCAGCATGGAAAACAACCCACTTCGATTTCCATTCTATTCACGATACAATTCTTAAACTTGACCTTTTAGGTCACGTTGATCCTATGGCTTTAAAGATGATGAGCCAATTATCCGGTGTTGATATTCATGATATTCCAATGAATGATCCCGCTGTTTTAAGCTTGTTTAATTCCTCAAAAGCATTAAACATGAAGCATGACTATTTAGCCAACAAAACAGGTGCTATGGGTATTCCAGAATTCGGTACTGAAAACTCACGTCGTATTTTGGAAATGACCTTACCAAATAAGTTCTCTGACTTAGTCATTATTTCTGGCCTATCACATGGTACTGACGTTTGGGCAGGTAACGCTGAAAAACTCATCCAAGAAGGCAAGGCTACATTAAGAGAAGTCATTGGATGTCGTGATGATATTATGACTTATTTGATCAAAAAAGATTTACCTCCAAACATCTCATTCGCCATCATGGAAGATGTTAGAAAAGGTAGGGGATTAAAACCTGAATATGTGGAAATTATGAAAGCACATAAAGTTCCACAGTGGTATTTAGATTCCTGTAATTTAATTAAGTACATGTTCCCTAAAGGACACGCTGTTGCTTACGTTACTCAAGCAGTTCGTGTGGGTTATTATAAGATTTACTATCCATTAGAATTCTACGCTACATTCTTTAGTGTTAGATGTGACCATTATGATATTCAAGCAATGATTAAAGGCGAACAAGCCATTATCGATAGACTTGATGAATTGAAACTCAAATCTCGTAGTAAAACGGAGAAATTATCTCCTAAAGAAAATGATTTAATTAAAACTTTATCCATGGCCTTAGAAATGGTGCAACGTGGATATAAGTTTGAGAATATTTCATTAGAGAAAAGTGATTCTAAGAACTTCGTGGTTGATAAAGAAAACAAAGCTTTAATTCCACCGTTTATTACAATTGATGGTTTAGGTGAAAACAACGCCAGAACCGTTATTGAAGAAAGACAAAAAGGACCGTTCCATTCGAAAGAGGAATTATTACGCCGTACCAAATTATCTTCGACAAATGTTGAAGACTTATCTAAAATGGGTGTGCTCGATGACCTCGACGAATCCGATCAACTAACCCTTTTCTAAAAAAGGGAATTCGGGAAGTAGCGCAGTTTGGTAGCGCGCTTGCTTCGGGAGCAAGAAGTCATGGGTTCAAATCCCATCTTTCCGACCAGCAACATATAAGGATGATAATCAATTGATTATCATTTTTTATTACTTTAAAGCGGATATACTACTTTGATATTTTACAAAAATATGAATTGGTATATACTTTGTTCGTATGAGCGAAGCCGTATTAGAAAAAGAAAATATCTCTAGAAAGCCCGGAGCATTTGAGAAACGTATCCACGAAATAGATTTTATTCGTGGATTTCTTATTGGTCTTGTTGTTATGGACCATATCTTTTGTTTCTTGATGATGTTTAGCGCTGGCTGGCCACATTGTGAAGGTTTAAATAGAGTTTGTTCCTTTTATTGGAATCATGATGCTCGTGCTATTGTGAGATTCTTTGCTTTAACAGGTTTCACTTTTGTTTCAGGCGTTTCTACAGCATTCTCCAAGAATAACTGGATACGTGCTGGTCAAATGCTAGCGTTTTCCGCTGTTTTGGCGGTTGGAAGTCATGTTGCTGATATTTTCTTAAGCAAGCCATTACATCTAGATACGATGGTCATCGACTTTAACGTTATTGCTGTTTTAGCGTGGTCCACATTGTTCTATTGTTTCTTCCAAAAAGGTGGATGGAAGATGGTAGCGGTAGGAGTGCTTCTCACATTCTTGCTTAGCTGGTTCTTATATCCACATTTTATGGAATATGTTGAAGCTCGTAATATTAGAGCCTATATTCCTCCACTTGTTAGACCAGACAATAATGCCGACTGGTTACCATTATTCCCATTTATCTTCTGTTTCTTTGGTGGTGCTTTATTCGCCTCCGCTTTCTATCCTGAAAGAAAGTCATTAATTAAGAAACGTTATAACTGGGAAAGACCACTTTGCTTTATGGGTCGTCATTCTTTAATCATCTATGTTTGCCACATAGTGGTTATTATCGCTATTCTCTCGCTAATTAATGTTTTTATAGGTAAGTAATTATGCAAAGTCCAACCATTTATGAAAAATTCCATGAATCAGTTATAGATTTTCCAAGAGGTCTTGCTGTCTATTATCAAGGCAAAAAGATCCGTTTTAAAAAACTCGGAAAACTCGTTGACCGTATGGCGGATATCCTTGTTAACCGTTTGGATGTTAAAAAGGGTGATGTTTTGTTAATCGCTCAACCAAATATTCCCGAAGTTTTAATTTTGTTCTACGCCGCGAATAAAGTTGGTGCAATTTGTGACTTTGTTCACCCATTTACACCTTTTAACCAAATTAAATCGATTATTAATTTAACTCACGCAAAATACGCTTTCTTATTCGAACAACGTATCGCCAAGGAAGTTGATAGATATAGAGAAATAGCTGACATGGTTATTGTCACGAGAATCGAAGACTTCTTACCTTTAGGTAAAAAGTTCATCTATCACAACTTCATGAACAATGCGATTAGAAGAAAATTGGGCAAATGGAGAGGCTCATTTAAAGGATTTAAATATCTCAAGGATTTAAAACCAACTGGTAAAGTTCCTGAAACAGTTACTGGCAAAGCCAGCGAAACCACAATCCTCTTACATAGTGGTTCTACAACTGGTGATCCAAAGACCATTTGTTTATCCGATGACAATATTAACTGTGTTGCTATTAGAGCATGTGAATTCTTGGCCTGCAAACCAGAAGAGATTCGTGGTGGTGGAATGTTAACCGTTTTGCCATCTTTCCATGGTTTTGGTTTAGCAATCACAATGCACGCTCCATTAATTAACCGTTTTGCTGCGGTTTTAGTTCCTAAGTTCTCCGCTAAGGAAACTGCAAAATTAATGAGAAAGACAAAAATCTCCTGTATTTGTGGCGTTCCTACAATGTATGAGAGCTTACTCAAATGTCCTGAATTCACCCATAACAGAAATTTAAAGAACTTACATGTCGTTTTCTGTGGTGGTGACTCTTTACCAACTAAACTTCAAACTGAATTTAATGAAACCATGAAAAAGAATGGTTCACATTGTCAAATGTTTGAAGGATACGGTTTAACAGAAGCTGTATGTGTCAATATCGTCAATACATATAATCACAACAAAGTGGGCAGTATTGGTTATCCAATGTCTGGAGCAGAATTTAGAATCGTTGATGATAATGGCAAAGAATTACCTAGAGGCGAAATCGGTGAGATTATCCTTAAGAGTCCTGCGATTATGAATGGCTATTATAACGATGAGAAAGCCACGAAAGAAGCTGTCAAAGATGGCTGGTTATATACTGGCGATTTAGGATATATGGATGAAGATAACTTTGTTTTCTTTAAACAAAGAAAAAAGAGAGTGGTCAAGGTCTCTGGTGTTGGTGTTTTCCCAACCGAAATTGAAAGACTTGTGGAATCCGTTCCAGGAGTAGAAGCGTGCTGCGCAATCGAAATTCCAGATCCAAGACTTCAAAGTGCAATTAAAGTATTTGTTGTTGCAAAATTCTTCGATGAAGAAGGCATGAGAAACGCCATTATGGATACTTGTAGAAAGTATCTCATCAGATGGTCAGTTCCAAAAGAAATCGAATTCGTTAATGAATTACCAAAAACATTATTAGGCAAGATTGATTTTAAAGTCCTGCAAAAACAAGAAGACGAAAAACGCGGTGTTACACGGTAACCCGTTTTCTCGCGGCCATGGCGGAATGGTAGACGCGCTAGTTTCAGACGCTAGTGGGGTAACCCGTGGGAGTTCAAATCTTCTTGGCCGCACCAACTATAATTATTATTTATTTTAATAAATAAAGAGGTGAAAAAGATGAAAAAAGAATTGTATTTAGTTCTCAAGAGTAGTGAAAAAGCAGTTGCTGCTTTAGAACAATTAAAAGCGGAAGGCTATAATGCAACAGTGGTAAGCACTGAATCTTTAAGACACGCTGTTGATGACTATCCAGGTGATCATCATTTCTTCTCACTTAGACAATATGAAAAGATTGAGATGCTTGAAAGCGTTCTCTGTTTATTCGTTGTCGAAGACAATAAACTTGAACACATTAAAGAAATTATCCGTCAATACACAAATAACTTTAAGGATATTAAAGGCTTTATGTATTCCCGTGATATTAACGATTACGAAGGATCTATCTAAGACAAATGGAATATCTTCATATATTTGTATATATCGCTCTTCTTTTACTTGCGGCCTTGTTGTCCACAAGACTAATGAAGTTACTTAAATTACCTAATGTGACTGGTTATATCATTACCGGTATCATCATGGGTCCTTTTGTCTTTGGTTTATTATTTAATAACTTCACTTATGATGGTATCAAAGAAAGCGCGATATATGGCTTCGTCGATAAGATTAAATGGGTAAGTACAATTGCCTTAGGTTTTATCGCCTTTTCCATAGGAACATCATTTAAGATTTCTACATTAAAAGCTGTTGGTAAAAAAGTAGTTATTATTACCGTTTTTGAGGCTGTATTTGCTTCTTTATTAGTTATTATCGCTTTGGTAGTGGCTCATTTCTTATTCCCTAACCAAATCAGTTGGGAACTAATTTTAACTCTTGGCGCAATCGCGAGTGCGACCGCACCTGCGGCTACATTAATGATTATTAAGCAATATAAGGCTCGTGGACCAATGGTGGATACACTTTTACCAGTCGTTGCTTTAGATGACGCTGCAGCGCTTATTTTATTCGCTATTTTATTCCAAGTCGCAACTACTTTAGCAGCGGGTACTGGAACGTTTGATGTCTATAAGATGTTAATTAAACCGTTTATTGAAATTATTATCTCTTTAGCTATCGGTGCTACTTTAGGTTTCTTTATTTCTTTATTAAATAAATGGTTCAAATCTAGAAACAACAGATTAATCATTGCTATCTTCTCAATCTTCCTTTCTTGTGGTTTATATTACTTATTTAAAATGCCTCAATTAGGAGGTTTTGAACTTAGTTCATTATTAATGTGTATGATGATTGGATGCATCTACACGAATATGTGTAAAGATAGTGGCAAGACACTTGATGTTATGGACCGATTCACATCTCCAATTTATCTTATGTTCTTTGTTATTTCTGGTGCATCATTAGACTTAACCATATTCTTCAATAAATCAGGTTTATTAGTCTTAGCAATAGCGGGTATTTATCTCGTATTCCGTGTTATTGGTAAATGGAGTGGTGCCTTTACCGGTGCTTCTATTTCCAAATGCGAACCTAAGATTAAAAAGTATTTAGGCTTTGCCTTAATACCACAAGCTGGTGTTGCAATTGGTTTAGCCACAACCGCGAGTGCATTATTCTCCGCGAGTGAAAACGAAACAACTAGAATTGCTGGTTCATTAATTATCGCGATTGTCTTAACATCCACATTAGTCTATGAACTCATTGGTCCAATGGTCAGCAAGTTTGCTTTAAAGAAAGCAGGAGAAATACAAGAAGAGGAATAAATTACATGCGCCTGTAACTCAGTGGATTAGAGTGCAACCCCCCGAAGGTTGAAGTCGCACGTTCAACTCGTGCCAGGCGCTCCAGTTTATTAAAAAAGTTATGACATTATTAGAAACACAAATCGCTATTAAGTATCTAAAAGATACATTTGAAAAGAAACTCGCTAAGAAACTCAATCTTGTGAGAGTATCTGCTCCTTTGTTCGTGGAAAAGAAAAATGGTCTTAATGATGAACTTAATGGTGTTGAAGAAAGAGTGGGTTTCTCCATCAAAGGTGAACCAGTAGAAATCGTCCAATCTTTAGCGAAATGGAAACGTTTTGCATTAAAAGAATATAAATTCCCAGAAGAAGTTGGTTTATACACTGATATGAACGCGATTAGAAAAGATGAAGAATTAGATGCGCTTCATTCTATCTATGTCGATCAATGGGATTGGGAGAGAATTGTTAAACCAACTCAAAGAAATAAAAGATACTTATTCTCTATTGTTAAAAAGATTTATAGCATCATTTATCAATTAGCATTAGAAAGCGAAAAGAAGTGGGGATTCTCATACAATCTTCCTAAAGACATCACCTTTATTTCTACTTCTGATTTAGAAAAGAAATATCCAAATAAAACCAATAAAGAAAGAGAACAACTTATTTGCAAAGCAAATAGAGCGGTCTTTATCTATCAAATTGGTTGGCCACTTTCAAATGGTTTACCACATGATGGTAGAGCAGCGGACTATGATGATTGGAAGCTAAACGGTGACATTATCTTATTTGATGATGCAATTGAAGCACCTATCGAATTAAGCTCTATGGGCATCAGAGTGGATGCTAAATCTTTAGTTAAACAACTCAAGTATAAAGGTGAGTTAAATAAGCTAAATAATCCATATTGTCAAAACATCATCAATAACGTTTTTCCATTAACTATTGGTGGTGGCATTGGTCAATCTCGTCTTTGTATGTTTTATCTTCAAAAGAAACATATCGGAGAAGTTCAATCTTCCTATTGGCCAGAAGATATGAAAAAGGACCTTGAGAAAAAAGGAATCCATCTATTGTAATTTATTTAAAAAGTAAATTATAATTAACGCACTGCCCGAGTGGTGAAACTGGTAGACGCACTGGACTCAAAATCCAGCGGTAGCGATACCGTGTCGGTTCAAGTCCGACCTTGGGCACCA
>JAFZRR010000050.1 GCA_017619815.1 Bacilli bacterium
AAGATATGAAAACACCAGAAATAGCGAAAATGGTGGAAGAAAGAATCGAACAAGCAATCTCCTTCGATCTCAGAAAGAAAGATCACGTAGAGATGGCTAAAATCGATAAAAAATATAGATTCAATAAAATAATCTAAATTAAGAAGGATGCTAATAAGCATCTTTTCTTTTTATAAGCAATAAAAAAGGCTGGACCGAAGTCCAACCTAATTTATTTTGTTTTACTCAATTATTGAGCACTAACTTCACTAACGGAAACGTAGGTAATGAAGTATGGATCATCTGCATCACTCATACCAGAGAGGTCAGCTTCGATTTGAATAACGATCACTTTTCCTTCTGTAGCTGATGGTAAGTAGTAAAGATAATATTCACTATTGCCTTGAGCGATTGGATTTCTGCTGTCCGCTTGAGCAACTGATGGGATGACATAGTTTTCGAAGTAACCGAGAACTGTAGCTTTGTAAGTTGCGCCCCAAGCGCCTGCGAAGTATGAGGTACCAACATATTGTGGTGTGCCAAACACGTTTTCGTGTGCGTCTAATAAGTAGCTGTATGTTCCTGCAGCTGTCCATTTTGCATCAGCGGCCATATTGAATAAGTGTAATGCGGCTTTGCTGCTGTTGAGGATGACACTTGAAACGATGCATAAACCATCAATAATACTGTTTTGACCTGTGAATCCGACATAAACGAATTCGCCTGTGGATGCTTTGAAGTAACCATCTAAATCAAATAATGGTAAGTAGTAATCACCGACAAATCCAGCTGCTTCTAATGAAGAAACGTATGCTGCAGCGGCTGCTTGCCATGCTTCATTGTCAGCAAATGTGCCATCAGCAAATTCTGGGTAGAATTCGACCATGCCAAGACCTTCAACGTCTTCATAGCCTTTCCAATCCATGTAGATGCCTGTTAAGGCTGATGCTGCTGCTGCTGGTAAATCTGGAAGTGCGCTTTCGAAACCAGAAATGTCTCTACCAACGACTGATTCATATTGAGCAATAGCTTCTGCAAATGTAGAAACTTCTGCATCTGTAGCTCTGATACCGGCAAAGATAATACCGACTTCAGCGTTTTGTAAGAAGATGTTGAGTTCTGCGACGACAACAGCGCTTTCGCCTTCGCCTTCTTTTAAGACGTAGTAGTAATCATCTGCGATTTCGTCAGAAACTTCTTCATCTAATACCCAACCTGTTAAGGCTGCGGCTTTTGCTTTGATTTCTTCAAATGCTTCTTCAGCATGTGCTGCGCCTGTGTTGGCGGTAACATAGAAGGAACCAACTTTATCTAAGTCTGCGAATGGCCAATTTTCAATGCCTTCTTCACCGACTAAATCTTCAAGGTTGCCACTGAAGTTTTCAGTTAAGAGATAAGAGAATGTCTTTGTATCACTTAAATCTGGGACTTCAACGCCTTTGAATTTGCCGTTATAACGGCCTTGAATTTCGGACCATTGTGTTAAGATAACTGGACGATCTTCTTCTGCGACTTCTTCTGTATAGATTGGGCCCCATTGGTTTTCAAGAAGGAAGCACATGCCACCTTTTGAATTGTCGTATTGGGAGATTGCATCAAAGAGGATGAAATCGCCGACTTCTTTATCAGCAAAGAAGTCATTGTAGAATGAGACAGCGGATGAACTTAATCCTTTAGGGAATTTGACTGTAATTGCAAATTCGTTTTCTGGATCAGCACCATTTGTGTTTTCGCCTGGGAAGACGACTTTGAAGTCGCTTTCTGCGGAAGCGGAAACTTCACTTGGGACGGATGCTAATTGGAACATACCTTCCATTAAAGCACCGGAGTTTTGTGGAGAGTTCTTTAAGTTCTTATCGAAATTTGAACGAACTGTTTGTGAACTGCTCCAATAAGCACAACTGTATGTGGATGTACTCTTGGCTTCGTCTCTTTGACCATCTGTAAAGAAGACTTCACCATTAACGACGCAAGATGCATCTTTTAAGACTGGTCTGCCGTTAACATCTGTAAGTGTACCTTCGACTGTAACGTCTGCATATGTACCTTGTTTTTGAGCGCCTTCGGACCATTTTGGAAGTTCTGGTAATTCAACTTCAATACCTTTTAAATCGGTAATTTTGCCACCTTCAGCGTATGGGACACCAGCAACAAGGGTTGTACCAAAGTTAGAATAGACACAAAGGTTTTCCAATTTTACCTTTTTATTGGCATTAGAGAAAGAACCGTCTTCTGCTTGTGCAAACGCTTCATCAATAGTAAGCGTCACAACTTTTGGTGATTTGTTACATGCGACTAATGAAGCAGCAACACCAGCAATAGCTAGAATTTTAACTAAATTTCTTTTCATGTAATTTCTCCTTTCGTAAAAATTTATAGCTTGTTAAAAGATTATTACTATTCTAAAAGTAATACAAGCATTTTTTTCATTTTTTCTCGAGGAGATAAATATATATTTAATTAAATTTTGTGTCTCAAACCTTTAGGAAAATGGTTCTTAAAAATGCGTCCATCAGACTTTGTTAAATCCACATTTCTACCCATATAAGTAAGGAGATAGATTCCTTTTTCAATAGAGGCATTAATTGTTTCTCCAGAAAGATATTTTTGAAGTTCATTACTTCGTAATGAATAGGTTTTTTCAAAAGAATCTATATAATGTGCGTAGTGGTAATCGTATCTGATATCACCCTTAATATCTTCACCGATTTTCACGCCCAATCTGACGACATTAAAACACTTGAAGTTATATGGATAATTGAGGCCAAAAAGGTAGTCTCCAAAACGGTAAATTTCCTTCAAATTATATTTAAATATTTTTTTATCAATTACTTCTTTATTTTCTCTTTTTACCGAATTGCCTGGTTTTTTAATGAGACAAATATAGTGGCCTTCACCAGGGAAAATGGATGGTAAAAGATGGACACCATAAGGCTTTTTCTTATTGATATAGAACAATGGATTATCGTTGATTTTTACTAATTCGGCATCAGTGGATTTTAGTAAATATTCAATAACATCTTCATCTTCTTCCTCGGAGAACGAACATGTGGAATAACAAATTGATCCACCAGGTTTAACCATATCGTAGGCAAGAGAAATTAATTGTTTTTGTGTTTCGGCAAACTTCAAGACTTTATTATAAGACCAGTCTTGAGCCATCTTTTCTTCTTTTCTAAACATTCCTGATCCAGAACACGGTGCATCTAAGATAATCTTATCGAATGTATTTAAGAGTTTATTAGATATTAATGATAAATCATTATTGGTAACTACAATATTTCCTAAACCTAATCTTTCAACATTTTCCACGATAGAGAATGTTCTTGGTTTAGATAGATCATTAGAAATAATTAAACCTGTATCCTTCATTAAAAATGAAGATTGAATGGTTTTACCTCCCGGTGCCGCGCACATATCGAGGATTAAATCATTTTCTTCGGCGTTTAATAAATAGGCTGGTACCATCGCGGATGGTTCTTGAAGATAGAAACAACCAAGTGTGTGATAGATACTTTTACCTAAATTATATAATTCCTTTTTATAAATATACGCGTGGGCGATAAGAGGATGTTTAGTGACTTCAGGATACAAATTCAAAAATTCTTCATCGCTCATTTTCTTAGGATTTAATAAAACAGCGTGAAGAGATTCATCCTTCAAAGAATCCAATAATTTATCAATTTCTACGTTAGATAAATATGATTTGAGATGTTCGCTAAATTCCATACAAGTATATTAATACATTTCTATAAGAAAATGTATGCAAAATAACTTATAGAATGTGCTAATATATTAGCGAGGTATTTTTATATGAGAATGGTTGATCTTATAATCAAAAAACGTGATGGTCACGAATTAACTGATGAAGAAATTACATTTTGGATTGATGGTTATGTAAAAGGTGAAATTCCAGATTACCAATCTAGCGCAATGCAAATGGCGATTTTATTTAGAGGTATGAATAACCGTGAAATCGCGACATTAACCGATAGAATGGAACACTCTGGTGAAGTCTTAGACTTATCCCATTTAAAAGGTGTAAAAGTTGATAAACACAGTACAGGTGGTGTTGGCGACAAGACAAGTTTGGTCCTTGGACCAATGGTTGCTGCTTGTGGCGCAACATTAGCTAAAATGAGTGGTCGTGGTTTAGGCCACACAGGTGGTACACTTGATAAACTCGAATCCATTCCTGGTGTCACAATCGCCATTGAAGGTGATAGATTTGCTAAACAAGTTAATTCCATCGGCTGCGCAATCGTCGGTCAAACAGGTTCATTAGTTCCTGCTGATAAGAAGATGTATGCCCTTAGAGACGTTACCGGAACAGTTGAATCCATTCCACTTATCGCTGCCAGTGTTATGAGTAAAAAACTCGCCAGTGGATCTGATGCGATTTTATTAGATGTCACCGTAGGTGAAGGTGCCTTCATGAAGAACATGGATGATGCGAGAACCTTAGCACATATCATGGTCGACATTGGCAATAGATTAGGAAGAAATACCAAAGCTGTATTATCAGATATGAGTGAACCTTTAGGTTTAGCCGTTGGTAACGCTCTTGAAGTTAAAGAAGCTATCGCTGCACTTCACGGCAAAGGACCAGAAGATTTAATGGAACTCTGCTATACCGCAGGTAGCATTATGCTCGTTCAAGCGAACTGCGCAAAAGACTTAGAAGATGGTAGAAAGAAACTCCATGAAGCCATTGAATCAGGTGCTGCATTTGAGAAATTTGTCAAGATGATCGAAGCACAAGGTGGCGATATTTCTTATATCCTACATCCAGAGAAGTTCGTCGTGGCGAAAAACCTCATCGAAATTCACTCCGAACAAGAAGGCTATGTCAAGAGTTTAGACGCCCTTGATATTGGTATTGCCAGTATGCAACTCGGTGGTGGTAGAGAAACCCTTGAAGATGTCATCGATGTGTCCGCAGGTATCATGCTCAATAAGAAGATTGGTGACTACGTGAAGAAGGGTGAACTCCTCTGCACATTACACACCAATAAGAGTGAAAAAGAATATGCTCCAATTATCGAAGATGTGAAGAAAGCTTACGTCATCGTGAAAGAAAAAGTTGAAGCACGTCCAGTTATTAGAGAAATTATTGAAAAGTAGTTACTGATAAATGACAAGGCCTCCTCGTGAGGTCTTTTCTTTTGTAATGCAAATAATATATAGGGCCTTAATCTTGATTAAAAATGCAAATATAGATATTATTATGCTATGCAAAAACCATTAGCAGATATCCTTAGACCAGAAACCTTAGATGATATGGTGGGACAAACCCATTTATTAACGAAAGGTAGTACATTTAGAAAGGTGATTGATTCCGGTCATATTTCTAACATGATCTTTTATGGTCCTCCGGGAATTGGCAAAACCACAATGGCGAATATCATCGCTAAAAAAGCGAATATGAGTCTATATAAACTAAATGGAACCACCGCAAACACTGATGATATTAAAAAGATCATTAGTGAAGTAAATGGTTTATTCAACACCAATGGTATTTTGTTATATTTGGATGAAATCCAATATTTAAACAAGAAACAACAACAATCATTGTTAGAATTTGTGGAAAACGGTGATATTACACTTATTGCTAGTACCACCGAAAATCCATATTTCTATATCTATCCAGCACTCCTTTCTCGTTGCACTGTTTTTGAGTTCAAACCAATCGAAAAATCTGAGATTGAAAAAGGACTCACTAGAGCCGCAAAGAAGTTAGACGTTTCTTTAGAAAAAGAAGCTCTTTCCTTACTCGCTTTAGCGTGTAATGGAGATATGAGAAAAGGACTCAATAATTTAGAGTTCCTCGCTAACTCTTTAACTAAGAGTAATAAGATTACCAAAAAGATGGTGGAATCATTCATTGATAAAGCCAA
>JAFZRR010000051.1 GCA_017619815.1 Bacilli bacterium
CATAATTCCTAATTACTGTAAGAAAATTTTAGCAACTTATTGTTATATTTACAAATAAAACAAAGGAGCAAACTGCAATGAAAATAAGAGAGTTGCTAGAAAAGTACATATGTTATTTAGAATCATCCTCTAATAAAAGCAAAGAGACAATAAGTGCATATAAATATGATGTGTCAGCATTTATTACATTTTTAAAAGATGGTCAATTATGTAAAAAGACGATTGTATATTATTTCCAATCATTAATTAAAAACGGATACGCGACATCGTCGATAAAAAGAAAGAGAATATCAATTTCGTTGTTTTTAAATTATTTGAAAATAAAGAAAAAGATAAAGACGAATTATCTAAAAGATATTTTCTTAAACTTAAAAAATGAGAAAAGAATACCAAGGACTATCCCAATACCAATAATTAAAAAAGTTATTAATCATCTATACAATCAAACAACTAACTGCTCAACACCATATGGTCGTTTCAAATCAAATCGCGATTTATCATTATTTGATTTATTAATAACTACAGGAATTCGCATTGGCGAGGCAAGCGCTATCAAAATTATTGATATTGATTTTGTCAATAGAACAATTCTTATTCATGGGAAGGGAAAGAAAGAACGAATTATTTATATTCCAAACAACGGCTGTTGGACTAATCTTCAAAACTATCAAAAAATAAGAAACAGGATTAAATGTCCGTGCAATTATCTTTTTTTAAACAAGTACAAAGAAAAAATGGGAACGCATTCAATAGACTTATTATTTAGACAATTGATAAAAGAATTACGAATACCTTCTATCTTTACACCCCATTGTCTAAGACATACATTTGCTACAAATCTTTTATCTAGCGGAGGAGATTTAAGAACAGTTCAAGAATTGATGGGCCATTCTTCAATATCCACTACTGAAATATACACACATGTCGACTTTAAACGAAAGAAATTTGTGCTTGATAATTTTAATTATAGGAATAAAATTTAGCTTCTAAATACTAGTCTTGCATAACAACCATTCATATTGATTTGCGGGTATGCACTTTGGTTTATGTCCCACTATTTCACGTTGTTGATTAACAAGGAACAATCTCATATCAAATGGAGAAGATATAACAATAGTAACCTTGTTTATGATTATGGAATATAAACAATAGTTTAATAATGATAAAATATGCATTGATTTGTTTTGTTTTTCTTTGATAGTATTAAGGCAGTATTATGAACCGTAGAAATAACCAACAATATGCCAAAACGTTGAATACCATTTTAGTTTCCAAACAATTGAGGAGGCTAAAAGGTAAAAAACAAGTCTTTTCCCTTATTGGGCAAAAACAAAAAGATAACGTTAAGTATGATTATGTCCATGAAAGGCTGCTCCACACTTTGGAGGTTTATTCGATAGCGAAAGATATTGCTATGGGAGTGGCACAAGCTACTTTTAAGATGTTTAACAAGGAAGGAAATAAAACAACCAAGCATTTTCCATATTCAGATGAATTGTTAGAGGCAATATGCTTTGCTCATGATTTTGGTCACACTCCGTTTGGTCATGTTGGAGAAACGGCTTTAACTCATTATATGAGAGGTATAAACGGAACGATCAGGCAGTTTAAATCTGAAAAAGTAATAAAAAGTGATTTAGCTTTCAAACATAATTATTATTCGGCCTGTTTGTTGATTCGAAAATACCCTAATTGCCCAAGTGAAATCATTGACGGAGTATTAAAACACACAAGCACAATAACCTTTGATGGTGAGGATATAGCATACCCTTGGATAGTTTTTGGAGCTAATGCATATTTGCCAGAAATTCTTAAAAAGATACCGGGATACCTTAATAATAAAAATGCCTTTACTTTTGAAGGGCAAGTTGTAGCAATTGCAGACGAAATAGCTCAAGCGCTTAGCGATATGGAAGATTCAAAGATAGTCCTTGATACTATATTTTCAGACGAAGAGGAAAAAGAAATTCTTTATAAAAAGGAAAGTTGTTCATTAAAGCATGCTTTAATTAGAGTTAGAAAAGCTTTGGTTAATGGAGTAGTTTCTGAAACATGCTCGAACTTATGCAAACATTTTAAGAGCACGAAAAAATATGAAGATCAAATATTATTTAATAATAAAATAGTGAATTTTAATCAGCATGCCGAAAAAATATATAACAAAATTGATGAGCTAAGGGTAGAAAAACTACATAAAAACGACTTGGTTCTTAAACAAAATTGTCTATCATATCTAATAATTTACAAAGTTTTCGACTTTTATTTGAGCGATATCAACAATTTATTCAAGAACGACATAAGCAGCGCCTCATATATAAACAATAATCTATGTGATATTAGAGATGATTCCAGATATAAAAAGGGTGAAAATAACAAACAGTTTTTCGAACTAAAAAGGTATCTAAACGATAATAAAAAAGGGGATATCCTAGAATCACTAGAATCTTTGAAAAGAGTTAGACTTTACGATCACGAACAAGTAAGAGATGAAACAAAAAACGAGCTAATTCGCGTATGCAACTTTTTAGCTGAGTATTATTTTGATTGCTACAGAAACGACATTTTAAGTAATCAGGTTTTAGATAGAATGACAGCTTCGCTGTTAAGGGAGATTTCTTACAGTATCGCAAAAATGACCGACAGGTATGCACTATCAATTTTTGATTTATCATTTGGACATTCTATTGAAAGAATCAACCAATATATAGATAAATGTTCTAAAAAAATTATTCACACAAAGCAATTCGATATGAAGCCAGAGTATTCTTTATACTTAAATGATAGAATAAAGGTATTGTTGGGCATTGACAAATAAAAACGTTTAGTGTAAATTAATAATGCTTTTCGGAGCGCTACATTGGACGCGGATTATTTGTACCATTTCGTGATTGGGTGTCAGAAACTTACAATTTTAGAAGAGTACCTGCTCCAATGTCACGACCTACTTGGGTCAAAAAAGACAGCATAGGCTGTTTTTTTATTAGGTCAAATAAGTAGATTCAACGGCTCAGCTAGATAAAGTGTGTAAAAACAAAATGCTTCAATAGAAAAGTGTTTATTATATTGTTATAATATTTTTTAAAGGATAAAAATGTGGCATTGAAAAAATATATTTCTCCCGATAAAACGATTACAGTTTATAACGAAGATTGTTTAAAAGTTCTTTCAAAAATAGAAGATAAGTCTGTTTCTTTAATCGTTACTTCTCCGCCTTATTGCATTGGCAAAGAATATGAAAATCTTACTGATGATATAGATTCTTTTAAAAACCTAAATAAATCTGTAATAAAAGAATGTATTAGGTTGCTTAAGCCCGGCGGAAGTCTTTGCTGGCAGGTTGGTTTTCACATTAAAAATAGTGTAATAGTGCCTTTAGATTGCCTAATTTACAATATTGTTCAGGAGATAAATACTCTACTCCCTAAAGATGAACAACTACTTCTGCATAATAGAATAGTTTGGACATTTGGTCATGGATTAAATGCGGAAAAAAGATTGAGCGGTCGCTACGAAACAATAATGTGGTTTACTAAAGGGCCTGAATATTTGTTTGATTTAGATTCAATAAGGGTACCGCAAAAATATCCAGGGAAAAAATATTCACATGGTCCGAAAGCTGGTCAATATAGCGGCAATCCTTTAGGCAAGAATCCTACCGATGTATGGGATATTCCAAATGTCAAAGCAAACCATGTAGAAAAAACAAATCACCCATGTCAATTTCCTATCGTTATTCCCCAGAGATTGATAAAATGTTTGACAAATAAAGGCGATGTTGTTTTGGATCCTTTTTCGGGAAGTGGAACAACGGCTATCGCTTGTATCATCGAGGAAAGAAAGTTTATCGGGTGTGAGATAAAAGAATGTTATTTTGATATCATTAAAAAAAGGGTCACTGATGCATTTGACGGCAATATTCCTTATAGACCTGATGTGCCTGTTATCGAGCCGGATTTAAATCAAAAAGTGGCACAAAAGCCAGGAGATTTCAAATGGTAAAAAACACGAAAAAGAAAGTCAAGTTAACAAAAGAACAGAAGGCAGAAAACAAAAAAAGAGATACTTTTCGTAAACAAATCGAGGATATTTTTGTTCTGTCGGGCTTTCAAAAGATTAACACTAATGGAAAACAGTTTTTGCTAGGTAATAGGCAAAACGAAATAGACGCTTGTTTCATATATAAAAACATTATCGTTATTTGCGAAGATACAATTCGCGATTTAAAAGCAAAAGAAAAGGCTCTCGAAAAAGGTGAATCATATAATAGAAATCATAAATTAGAAAAACAAGAAACGTCTGAAGCAATTAAAAACAACAAAAATGAATTCCTTATTTTTCTTAAAGGATTAGTTCCAAATTCAGAAGATCTTTTAAATTATAAAGCTAATGAACTCAAGATATTTTATTTATATTTTGAATATAACGCTTCTAATTACGACGAAATGACTATCAAAAGATATCCGGATTTAGTTTTTATTGATACGCCAACATTAAAATATTTTTTTAATATGGCTAAGAGTATAAAGGCATCTTTTAAATATGAACTATTTAGATTTTTCAAGTTATCAAAGTCTGATATTGGTAAACCTGATCCTTCTGGAAACCGAGAAATTAAACCAATTAAATCTTCAATAATATATCCGGATTCTGTTACCGGTTTTTCAAATGGAGTCAGAATGGTTTCTTTTATGATGAGACCTCAAGATTTGATTGAAAATTGTTGTGTGCTTAGAAAAGACGGTTGGAATAAAAATATGGATTTATATCAACGTTTAATCACCCCAAAAAGAATTAAATCTATTCGCGAGCATGTTTTAAAAAACGAAACAACGTTTTTGAACAACATTATCGTGACATTGCCAGATAATATACGTTTTTTTAGGTCAACAAGCAACGCTCAAGTCCAATTGGATGAAATCAATCGTTATGAAAACGACATAGAGATTCAAATACCGAGCGACTATAATTCAATGGCTATTATCGATGGGCAACATAGAGTGTATTCATACTACGAAGATAATGATAGCAATAATACTAGTGAAATTAAGATGTCTTCTTTAAGGAAGGAGCTAAATCTACTTGTCACTGGAATTATTTATCCAAAAAATGAATACTATAAAGACGATTTAAACAAAAGGAAATTTGAGAGCGATCTATTTGTTTCTATAAACAAGAATGCAAAACCTGTTGATGCCGATACATTAATTCAAGTTCAAGCAATTATGAATCCGTCTTCTGGAGAAGCTATTTCGCGTCGTGTAATTGAAATTTTAAATAAAGATGAACCATTTTCATCAATGTTCCAACTTTCAAAAGTTGTTGATGCGCCAATAAAAACCGCCTCCTTGATCCAATATGCTTTGTCCAGTCTTTTAGTCGCAAAAAATAATAGTAATACCTTTTACCACTATTGGCTTATTAAGAACGGAAAAGAATCAACTTTTGAATTAAGTTCAAGCAATGACATCAAGAATTATTCTCAGTATTGTGCAAATTGTCTAAAAGAATATTTTAAAGCAATCAAGAGTAAATTTAACAGTGCTTGGAACAAAAACTCTAAACTTTTAAAGGTTATTTCTCTCAACGCTTTCATAATTGCTTTGAGAGATACATTAGAGACAGTTGGTGGTCCAAGAAATTATGATTTTTACTTTAAAGTAGTCAGTGGATTAAAAATTGATTTCAATGACCCTAATTTCAATTATGCTGGAGCCCAGTATAGTAAATTCGCAAAACACGAAATTATTCCTCTATTTATTCAAACAAAGGATTATTAAAAAGCTATTATTTTCCCTTAATTGCTTATTTAGTGGTTTCTTTAGTAGACTCGTAATTACTTACAAATCCACTCTTATCAAAAAACGGCAACTTCTAGCATGTTATAACGTGAGAAACAATGGAAACATGGTACACGAATATTATTTTACAATACTCCAAAATCCACTTCTTCCGACAGACCCGCTTCTTTTAATGTAGCCTTTTTCGACCAAAGAAGCCACAATTCTAGCAATGGTTCGTCTAGGTATTTTTGTCTCTTTAGATAATTCATCGTAAGAAAGTCTAGGATTATCTTTTAATGTTGAATAAACAATATATTCGTTTGATGTTAGCAAATTATTGAGATAAATGTCGGCTTCAGGAATGTTATCACCACCTTCAATTTTCATCTTATATTGAGCGTTGTCAATTCTAACAATGAAGAAACCACCATCGGTTTTGTATGTGACATGATTTCTCCCATCACTGAATAACGAGTTTGTTCTATTGGTTATGTTAGAAAGACCGGAACCTCTTCTATTCATTAAATTCATTCTATTAAAAACATCTGCAATGATTGGATTGCGTCTTGTTGATTCCATTTGATAATCCACTTTTTCAGGTATCTTTTTTCCAGAAAACATCATGCCAGGAGAAGTAATTTCAATTCTATCATCATAGATATTTAGGCAAACTTCCGCACCGACAATGTTGTAGTCTCTATGGATAATCGCATTTACCAATGCTTCAGATATGGCGTTTTCATCATATTCCAATTCATTGACAGTGCCTTCTCCCTCTTTGTGCCATGGTTTCTTTGTATTTCTTTTAAAAAAATCCAAAGCTGCATCAAGTTGTTTAACAATTGAACCAGATATTTCATCATCGTCAGCAACTTCTTTTTCACTAATCTTGTTAACGCCGTTCCATCTTGTGCAAAAGATTCTACTTTGGAGCAAATCATTTTCATCTGCTAAAAGAAGACCTGCTCTAGTTAAATAACCATTTTTGACTAATCCAAAAGATACAAAATCGGAATCATTTAATTTTGTTTGTGTTCTCTTTAAATATTTTGATTTTAAAAAGGAAAAAGCATAATCGCTAAACGAATAACCGGTAACAACACCATCATATGTTTGTCCTGTTCCTTTTAGTATTAATTCATTAAGCATATACGTAGGTGCTTCGACTGATTCATCGCCAGAACGAATGTAAGCAACAGTCGCCCCATCAAAATGATAGTAATATGGTGTTGAAGTGCCTGGTTGAACTTGTATTTCAAGAATATTAACACCATTAACGTTATGTGGAACAGACAAAAAAATTGGTTTAGGATCAATCCTTGCTCTTATTAATTCGGTTATTTTTTGAGATGCTTCTTTAATATCATCAATACCAATAATATCTCCTTCATCGTTAATGCCAAAGAATAAAGAACCGCCCGCACCGTTAGCAAAAGCGGAAACGGTTTTAAGCCAGCTTCTTGGTTTTCTAGTTTCTAAAGAAACCTTATACTCATAATCGGTGCATTCCGCAATTAATTCTTTTAACATATGATTACCACCCTTCGCTAATAATATAACACAAATTTTCAAAAAGTGGCACTGATTTGGCACTGATTTGGCACTGATTTGGCACTGATCTATTTTGGACTATTTTCTTTTTCCAGAATCGATTCCAAATCTTGGAAAATTTGTCTCGCGTATTTTTGATGTCCTGCCCTCGGTACTGCTAGAATGGGTCACAAAGTGACCCTGGGGGGCGGGTATGTCATACTTTATTTTTTGTGAAAAACACATCAAAGTCTTCCATAAAAACTTCTAATGGCTCACTTCTTCTATGTGTAGTCATTAGTCTTCTTCTAGCAGCGTGAATGGCTCTCCAATTATGTTTCTTGTTTGAGACATATTTCCAGTCTTAAAGTAATTAATAACATTCTCATAATCTTTTTTGAATATGGAGCGTTATTAATCCTTTCGCGTAAATGAGTATCGTGTTCTTTATTGGTTTTAACAACGAAGAATTGACCAGCTTTAATCTTTCTTTTCAAGATAGAATCATAATTTGTTTTAATCCTAAAACTTAATCCATCATCACAAATAAAGCTACAACAAATGAAATCTTCTTCTATATGTGACTCTTTACAAAACGCATAATGTAACATCTTATTTTCCTCCTTTCTTTATATATTTATTCATAGAATAATTACGCATCATTATCATCCTCGCTATCAGGATTATTTAGCTCATCAATTTGACGTCTAATGCGTTTCTTTCTAACAGTGTTTTTGGCCTTAACGAGTTCTTGATTAAGCTCAATAAGTTCTTCATCAGGCTCATCCACCCAAACATCACCCTCCGCTTTCTTTTCCAGGATGTCGATTTGATCTTTTCTTGGATTATAGGTTCGACCAAATTTCACTTGGAGAAGATATATCGCAGCTTGAGTGTCTGGCGGTATTTCTTTTTTGGTTTTAACGATTTTTTGTTTACGTTTACCACCATCGATGATTTCAAAGGTCTGGACTTCATCTTCCAGTTTCATACCTCTCGCTCTTTTAAGGATGGAGTTTTCTAATTCCACTTTTAAAATGTCATCGCCTTCTGCAAAGGCATCTCTAATTTCCTTATGCTTTTGTTTCATCGATATTAAAGTTTTCTCAGTTATATGTAAGTTATTAGCAATCTGCTTTTGAGTAGCATTATCGCTTACCCATCTTCTTATAGAAGATAAATAGGCATCTGCCTTACCTTCTTTGACCCATTGTTGATATGTATCTAGTTTCTTCATACTGTAGTTATCACCCTCCAAAACTGTAATTATTAACTTTATAATTTTTGTGATTTTTTATTTCTTGATATAAATGCATCTACTTAAATCTACGATTTATAGATATCTATTTGTCCCATAATGTCTTACCCTAATAACCGATAATACACATTAGAGGTGTTAAGACTATTTTTAGACGTGATTAAAGACTGCGATAATGTTGCACTCTTACTCTCTTTAAAAAGGTAAATCATCGTCACTTACCTCTTCTTCATCTAAGGAATTATTATTCACGACCTCGGTAGTAGCTAGGTTGTCATCTTCAAAACCATCACTATTTAGTCTAAGAATCTTATTTAATCTACTAGTGAGATAGAGATATTTATCATCGATATCATCTTCATCTAAGTCAGTAAAGATATCTTCTAAAGCATCTTTTATATCTCTTTCATTGATTCCTTCTTTTAAAAGAGAATCAAAATAGAAACAATATCTATCCTTATTAGGACTAGTAACACCACCATCAAAGGAAGTGGGTATATTTAAGAAGAGGATCTTCGCGGCATCACTTGCTTCTATCCATTTAAAAATCCCAGTTTCATTCCTTTGAATTGGATTAGATTCAATTAAGTTATCTTTAGTTATCTTTTCTTCTCTTATATTATCTTCAGTCAACAAGTTGTCATCATTTTGTCGACAAGTTGTCAACAAGACAGGTTCAGAGGTTTCTTTTTCGGTATAAGAGCCATGTTCATCTAGATATAGAAGCTTTAAATCATCAACGTATAATGTTTCACTTCTTCTAGTTGGTTGGATGGTATTATTGATTCTCCATCCTTTTATAAGAATAAGAGTGTCTTTTCTCACCAATACAAAGCGTTTAGCGATAAGCATCTCTAAATCGCCTTTAGAGCAGCCCACTAGTTTGATGACACTTCTCGCGTTATTAATGTAGCCTCGATCATCCGCTTCCATACCAAGTTGGAAATAAAGCAGCTGCGTAGTCGCTGGTAAATCGATGAAGTCATCACTACGGACTATTTTCTTAGAAAAACAACGTCTAATCGCCATGAGGAGTACCTCCTTCAATGAGTTTTTGCAAGGACTCACCGTAAATTCTCCAGTGAGCCCCCACTTTAAAAGCATCCAATTTCTTGGCTTTGATGTAACGAATGACGCTTCTACGGCATAGTCCTAGAATTTCCATCACTTCATTAACGGAGTATGTTACTTTAAAAATCATTAACAATACCCCCATTCTTTTAATAAACGTTTGATGTTATCTAGGCCTTTAACGGTTGCCTTAGTAGTAAAAGAGACATGAACACCACTTATAGTGGTATATTCACTTTCAACACGTCTAAACCAGCCATTTTCGATATATTCACGATATGGCTCATTATTACTAGTTAAGATTCCTCTTTCTCTAAGGATTCTAAATAAAGTGTTTCTTCCAATTCCTGCTATCGCTAAATGATCGGCGACTTCTTTCATAGGAAGTAGACTATTAGAACCTCTTAAAGCGCGATATTTGCTCGCTTCATCAGTAAGAACATCCACCACTCTATCCCCAACTTTATTAGCAAAGTCTTGGTTAGTTACTAATGCATCTATCGCTACAGCTGATAAATTGTTATTTTCAACTGCAGTAAAGAACTTGGACTTAATCCAATCTTTGATCTGATTAGCGTTAGGAAGCTTAGAGCCTTGGCACAAGTCATAAAATCCACGAGAGTTGATGAATACCATCTTTCTGGTTTGGCCATGAGACCTGGCGTCGCGTTTCACGACGTCAGCTACTTTGACGTGCCTCTTTAATGCATCGCGAGTATTGGTATAACCAAATGCCTCACAAACATCAAGGCCACACAACCAGACTTCTCCATCAATAATGACATGTCGGACATTACCAAAGTCAGGGTTATAATTATCAACCGTTTCAATTGCGTTTGGATTTGTTTTTATTAATTCGTTAGCCATATTAAGCCTCCTTCTTGAATAGTTTTGCTGAGACAACTAGCTCAGAATCGTTTTCTTCGCGTTTGAGTGAATGATTGTAGATTTGAGTGGTACTAATATCTCTATGCCTAAGCACTTGTTGAGCTTCTTCTAAAGAGCCACCACTCCTTAGGATTTCACTACAGACAAAGTGTCTAAGTGAGTGGGCAGACATATTTCTATCCTCTAAGCCAGCTTCAAGAAGGAAATTTTTGATGACTTCCCTAATGCTCCTGGTTCTAATTAGATTTCCATATGAGTTATGCCCATGAGTGATAAATAATGGATCGAAGTTATCTCTACGATTAGCGAGATAAGTTTCGATGATGTTATAGACTTCATCTGATATCTTAACGTATTCAGATTTATCATCTCTTCCTTTACCTCTTACGTATAAGATGTGGCCTTTATTTATTATAGATAAATCGGCGACTTCCGCTCGCTCTACTTCAATAGTTCTAAGTCCAGTAGTCGCGATTAGAGAAAGGATCGCGTAATTGCGATAATCCTCTAACGAGTTATAGGATTTAGACTTAGCGATACTAATTAATGAAGCAACATCATTAACGCTTAAGACGTCACGCTTCATGACCTTTGTCGTTTTCATAGGATTAAGACCACTAGAGATGTCTGGATAGATTTCTCTTCCCGCTAGATATCTAAAGAAACGATGAAGCACCACGATAACCTTTTGAACCGATAATGGCGCGAGCTTCTTCACTAAAACTTCCTTATATTCGATAAGGTTTCTGGTTTTGGGTCTATCGATGTTTCTTTCTCTTAGATAGATTGAGAAGTTCATAAGAATTCTTTTATAAGAAGACTTAGTAATCGCAGATCTATCTAAATCTTGGATGAAGGAATCGATATCCTCTTCAAAGAAGTCAATTGTTCTATTTTCCATATTCACCTCCCTAGGGTGATGAGATGACATTAATATCGCTAAGAATTTATCCCCTTGTTTTGCAGAACTAGAGATTTGCGACACCAACATCCACTCACCACCACTAACGATTTTCAGAATTAAATTCCATTGAATCTTGATACGCTTCTTCTAACTCGAATAGCTGTTCAAGAGGAACTTCCAATACGCGTGCAATTCTTCCAACAACAAGGAATGAAACCTTATTACCTCTCTCACCATTTTCAATCTTCGAATAGTGTTGATAAGAGATACCAGATTCCCTTGCTACTTTTCTTTGGGAGAACCCTTTATTTATTCTTATTTCATATAAGTATTTGCGCATATGTCTACCTCCTTTTGGTTGCGTGTTTTTCAGGTTTTTTCATCTGAACAACCAAATGATAAAACATTGGAGATATCTTGTCAGCACAAAACAATATCATTGAATAAAGTGCAAATAAATCGAACTTAACGCCATTTTTTGAGGTGAAAAAGAAAGGTGCTTTTTTAAATTCTCGCAACCATTTATTAACATTTTTAACAACAAATAGTACCCAACTATGCAACTATGTGTTATCATGTGTTTAATTGGAGGCGACACAATGAATAAAAAGAAGAAAGAAGATAGAACGAAATTCAGATATGAAATTGGTCAAACCATTTACAAATACCGAAAAGATCTTGGTGAGACACAAGATGATTTAGCCGCACTGCTTAATGTTTCTAGACAAATGATTTCTAAAATTGAAAATGGGGAATCTAATTTACCTTATGACTGCGCTGTTAAACTTGCCAATCACTTTAGAATCTCTATCAGTGAACTTGTGGATGGTAAAACACCAGAAGATATTTATACGATGGAACTTCCTGTCTTTTATCAAAAAGAAGAAGGCATTGGTTATGATATGGTTCCTGGCTATATGAAGAAATACAAGATTAAAGCCGCAACATATAAAGATAAGGAAGGAAACGAACACAATAAGACATATCGAATTGATGAAAGAGTACGTGGCACTTCATCTAGTGATTTATATGTCCTAGAATTAAGCGATGATAATAACTCTCTTAATATGCCAGCTGGCGCCAAGCTTATCGTTCAAAAAATAAAAATGGATGAAGAATTCCCAAATATAACAAAAGCCTCCTATATTGTTATTGATCGAAATATCACTTTAACCACTAATGGTAGCGAATACGATATTTGGCTTGAAAAGCATCCGGTTAAATATGAATTTGTCACTAAGATTGTTCCAACTGATGCTGATGGTAAAGACAGCAAGAAATGGTTTAGATACTCAATGCCAAATGGAAGAGAATGGATCGTTGAATTAAAAGAATTAAAGAAAGTTTGTAAGGGAATTGTTAGAAAAATAATATTGGATTATTAATAATCCCCACAAAATGAATATTTACAAATAAATAATCTCGCTGTTAAATTGAAATCGCAGAACTAGAGAAGCTATTAATAAGCTGAATTTATCTCCTTGGGAAACCAGGGAGATTTAATTTGTGAATAATAAAAGCTATGAATTAGAAGTAGCAATATTAGATAAGCTATTAAAAGAAAAAAGAATCAGCCATAAAGAATGGTACGAGCTTTTGATTGCTTTAAGACATGAGCACAACCTCCCTACAATTAACAATATCAATTACATTGATATTAAGTCAGTGTTGAGGCAATATACACATGATGGAAAAGGAAGTAATTAGAGTCGCTTGCCCAAGCCAATATCTTGCCTCTACTAGTCTTGATGTTAAGAAGAAACGTGTAGCGGCATACGCACGAGTGTCTACTGATAGCGAGGATCAGATTCACTCTTTTAAAGCACAAATTGATGAATACACCACTAAGATAACCAGCAATCCTAACTGGGAATTTGTCGGTATGTATTCTGATGAAGGTATCTCAGGTACTTCTTTAAAGAAAAGAGATGGACTTAACGCCTTATTAAAAGAAGCTAAGAAAGGTAATGTTGACCTTATTTTAGTGAAGTCTATTTCTAGACTAGGAAGAAATACGTTAGATATCCTCACCATTGTTAGAGAGCTTAGAGAAATCGGAGTAGAGATTAAATTTGAAAAAGAAAATCTTTCATCTTTAGATACCAGGACCGATATGGTTTTAACATTCCACTCCTCCATCGCTCAAGAAGAGGCTAAAAACATCTCCGATAACGTTAAATGGGGAATAAGAAAAAGGATGAGAGATGGTAACTGGAAAGTACCAACTGAGAAGTTCCTTGGTTATACCAAAGACGAAAATGGGAACATGATAATTGATGAATCTCAAGCCGATATCGTTAGAGCCATCTTTAATCTTTATCTCGCTAATAAATCGATAAAAGAAATCATCGCTTATTTAGAAGGTAACCACTACTTGACCGGTTCAGGCAAAGAAAAATGGAGTCGTCAAAACATCATGCAGATTCTCCAAAATGAGAAATATAAAGGCGATTTAATTCTCCAAAAGACTGTAGTCATTGATTATTTATCTCATGAGTCTAGAAGCAATAAAGATGGAAAATACGCGGACATGTGGTTAGTAAAGAACCACCACCCTGCCATTATTTCTAGAGAAGCTTTTGATTTAGTGCAAACCATCATCGAATACAAAAAGAACGATAGATTCTTAAGACCTGACAGCACCAATCCTCTCTCTACCAAGATTTATTGTGGAACATGCGGAAAGGCAATGATTTATCAAATCAGAAGAGAAAAGTGTGTCTTTGCTTGTAATGTTTCCAGAAGAAACCTCGTTAAAGAATTATGTTCAAATACGCCTATTGCCTTTGATGACATTAAAACCATCTGTATTCAAGCGATGAAAACATATTA